>JAJXZD010000127.1 GCA_021780215.1 Acidobacteriota bacterium | reverse complement strand
TCCGCCATCGTCGTCATTAAATGAAAATTGTCTGGCCCTTTTCGGATTCTTGCAGGAAGGTTGCCGCTCCAACCACGTCATCAATCATTGGCTTGAAGTCTTGCTTCTTAAGGCCCATTACCTCGGCCATCATGGAGCACGCATAGACCTTAGCCCCCAGCTCCTTCGCCTGCCCCAACATGGAGTCCCACGGCGCTACATGAGCGGCTTGCATTCCCCGTTGCAGGCCAGAAACCAGATCATCAAATTCCGCGGGAAATGGAAGGTTCTGGTGCTCCTTGGTGAATCCGCGAAGGGCAAAGCCAGTCACGAAGATATTCACCTGCATCCCCATCGCTGCCGCCGCTTGTGCAAGCACCCCTAGAGGAATGAATTTGTCAGCTGTTCCACTAAACATGATGATGGATAGCTTGCCATTAGCCTCGGGTTGAACCGCCGGTGCGCTCATGGTCGTTTCCTTAACCGCGAGCCCATCTAAGCCCTCTGCGGGAAGGTTGTAAGTGATGTCCATCACCGCCCCCCACCCCATGAAGCGACCCGCCGACGTCATTGCGGAATCAGCCGATGGGTTCTATTCAAGGGGAGATCCGAGGCAGGGAGCAAGGAAGGGGCCTGCGGCATTCGCTGATGTTCCGCGCGAGCGGCCCTTTGCGTCGTAGTGGCTGGGTCAGGCAATTGCCATGGGAAGGGCTTTCTTCCAGAGGTTCTGCGATTTCAGGATCAGCTCGACGACTTCGCGGACCGCGCCCTGTCCGCCGGCGGCCGTGGTGATGTAATGGGCGGCGCGCTTCGCTTCCACAACAGCGTCCGCGACGGCGACGGCCAGCCCCGCGCGCTCGAGCAAAGGCAGGTCCGGCAGATCATCACCGATGTAGGCGACTTGCTCATCGGTAACCCCGGCACGTGTGAGGATCGCCTTGTAGGCTTCCAGTTTCTTCGGCTGCCCTTGCATGACGAACTCCATCGAAGACTCGCGGGCGCGCCGCGCCGTGGCGGGCGAACTCCGCCCGGTAATCAATCCCGTGCGGATGCCCATGATTCCCGCGAGCTTCACGCCTGCGCCGTCATGCGCGTTGAACATCTTCATTTCCGCCACACTTCCATCGGGAAAAGACTGTAGACAGACGTAGCGGGGTGTCATGGTGCCATCCACGTCCATCAACAGGACGCGAATGCTCTTGGCGCGCCGGACCACTTGCGACGGAAATCGGATTTCGCGAATCACGCGTCTCGCTCTCCCTCAGAATAGCTGTAAATTCCAGAGATCGTGGATGTGCACAACGCCCTCGATACGCCCGATTCCATCCACCACCAGAACCGAAGTGATTTTCCGCTCTTCCATCAGGCGTAGAGCCGTAGCGGCCAGTTCCGTTCGCGGGAGCGTGACCGGGTTTTTCGTCATGCAGTCCTCGGCGCAAAGATCGAGGATGCTTTCCTTGCGCGTCTGCATCATCCGCCGCAGGTCGCCATCGGTGATGAGGCCGAGCAGACGCCCGCCTTCTCCGGCCACCACAGCCATCCCCAGCCGTTTGCGGCTCATCTCGTAGATGACATCCGGCATTTTGGCCGACGGAGGAACGCAGGGGAGTTCCTCGCCCGTGTGCATGAGGGCTTCGAGGCGGCGCAGCTTCTTGCCAAGGCGGCCGGCAGGATGCAAGGCGGCAAAATCGTCGGCCCGAAAATTGCGGCGCTCAGACAACGCCAGCGCGAGAGCATCCCCCAGCGCCAGAGCGGCCGTGGTGGAAGCGGTCGGGGCAAGATTGAGCGCGCAGGCTTCTTCCTTCACCCCGATATCGAGCACGACGTCGCTGGCCGCCGCCAAGGTCGATTCCGTCTGGGCCGTGAGCGAGAGGATGGGGAGTCCGAGCCGCCGGGCCGGTTCGACCAGTTCGATCAGTTCTTCCGTCTCCCCGCTGGCGGAAATGGCCAACAGCACATCGCCGCCAGCGAGCATGCCCAGATCGCCATGCAGCGCCTCCGCTGCGTGCAGAAAAAAGGACGGAGTGCCAGTGCTTGAAAATGTGGCCGCCAGCTTGCGGCCAATCAGGCCGGATTTCCCCAGCCCGGTGACGACCACGCGCCCGTTGCAGCCGTACAAAATGTCCACGGCCCGCTCGAAGCGAGCGTCGAGCCGGCCGATCAACTCGAGGATTGCTTCGGCTTCGACCCGCAGGACCCGCCGCGCGGTATCGAGAGGCGCGGATGGCCGGCGATTTTCGACACGGGATTTTGGAGCGCTCATCGTCCGGCCCTCGCGCGCGGCCCTTTTCTTCGCTCCGTCCCGAGGAACGCGGCCTTTTTCCGGTGCGGCTCCTGAGGGGCCTCGCCCCCCCGGACCAGCGCAGCCAGGCGCGTGATTTTCCCGAGCAGCGGCCCGAGATTGCCGAGGGGAAGGGCATTGCTGCCATCGGAAAGGGCCTTCGCAGGGTGTTCGTGCACTTCGAGGAACAGCCCGTCGGCCCCCGCGGCCACCCCGGCGCAGGCGAGCGGCTCGATGAACTCCGGCTGGCCTCCGCTGGATTTCCCGGCTCCGCCCGGCAGTTGCACGGCGTGCGTCACGTCGAACACGACCGGGTAGCCCAACTTGCGCATGATCGGGAAAGAGCGCATGTCCACCACCAGGTTCTGGTAGCCGAAAGATACGCCGCGCTCGGTGAGGAGGATTTTCTCGTTGCCGGTGCTGGCGACTTTTTCGGCGGCGTGCGCGATGTCCCAGGGCGAAAGGAACTGGCCCTTCTTGATGTTGACGACGCGCCCCGAGCGGCCCGCGGCGAGCAGCAGGTCGGTCTGGCGCGAGAGGAAGGCGGGGATTTGCAGGACATCGCAGACCTCAGCGGCCTGTCCTACCTGTGAGACTTCGTGTACGTCGGTGAGCAGGGTGAGTCCGGTGCTCTTCTTGATGCGACCCAGGATGCGCAGTCCCTCCTCGATGCCGGGTCCGCGGTACGACGAGAGCGAGGAGCGGTTGGCCTTGTCGTACGATGCTTTGAAAATCAGCGGCACGCCTGCTTCGGAGGCGATGGCAGCGAGGCGGCCAGCCAACATGGTGGCATGCGCTTCGCTTTCAATGACGCACGGGCCGGCGATCAGGAACAAGGGAGAATGGCCGCCAAAGTTGACGTTGCGGGCGGAAAAACTGCGCAAAACATGCATGCCAGAATGTTTACCTCGTCTGTACCGCTACGCTGCGACGCGCCATCCCAAGCCGGCTCACTCGGAATTCCGGGCCGTCTGGGCGCCTCGCAACAGGGTATGCGGGTTCGCATCGGTTTTCAACTCGGAAGCGGCGCGAGGCCGGCGGAAGAGGGAATCGCTCGTGATTTGGCAGCGGGTGTACAATGCGCCGAACGCTGGGCCGATCTGCAAGCGAACAAATCACATCGTCCGGAGAGGATTCCATGGCCGAAAAGCTGCCTCAGGAAGTTCTGGATAGTGCGGATATTTCCGCGATCACGCAGTTGATTCTGCGGGAGCGAGAAAGCCGGGATTTGGGCCGGTGGAAACGGATGGGCGAATGCTTCTGGCCTGATTCGCACGTGCGCGTGAGCTGGTTTCACGGCAACGGCGCGGATTTTGTGACCGGCTCGATTGACATGGCGAAGCGCGGCGTCCTGGCCAAGCACCGGCTGGGCCCGATTCTCGTCAACCTGGCTGGCGACCGCGCCGTCGCCAGCATGAGCGCGATCATAGATCTGCCCGTGAAACTCTACGGCGTCGAGCTCACGCTTTCGGCGCACGCTCGCTTCCTCTATTGCGTGGAGCGGCGCGGCGGCCGCTGGGGAATTCACAGCTTCGACGCCATCTATATGCGTGATGAATTGACTCCTTCCATCCCCGGGCAGTCCGTCACCATTGATCCGCAACAGGTGAAGGACTTCCGGCCGTCCTACCGGATGCTTTCCTACTATTTGAAAACCCAGGGCTACGACATCGATGCGAACCTCGCCGGAGAAGATCAGCCGGCGACCGTCGAGAAGCTTAACAGCGAGATATACGGCTGGGCGGGCGTAAAGCTGTAACACCGCGAGTCGCGGTGGCTGCGATTCCGTAAATTCGCCGCTCTAGCCGGCGTCCTCTCTTGCTGATCAGACAAATGGCGTGTGCGCTCAAATGTGCCTATAAGAGCAGACGGTTCACCGGCGGAATCCCCGGAGCTGTTGGATTTGCAGTAGGAGGTTTGGTTGCGGGGGGCTGCAACCATCCGAATTTGTTAGTCCTGCCTTTCAGCTTCGAACTGATTCGGCTTGCGGCGTGAGGCTCATCGCTTCCGAGTCGCCGACGAAACGGCCTTCGTTAGTGCGACTGTCAATCAAGCGGAACAAATCCTTATGTGAAGGACTATCTGCAAACGTTGAGTACATCGTTTTGGCAGGACGCGCGAGCCGATCAATTCACTCTCGTGAAGATGATCCCACGGGCCTCTTGCGTAAAGACGGTGAACCCGGATACATGATTGTTGGCGTCCGTGTGGAACACAATAGTTCCGATATTGCTGGAGTAAAACTCGTTCCGAGTAGCAGCATCCAGCGGCACTGCCGCATTGTCCGGCTTCTCCACTGTCAACCTTCCGTGGTCAACCGATAGTGCATAGGTGACACCGAGTTCCTCCGAGTAAAAGTTGCCCGCCAACCAAGTTAACTCGCTCCCCCTAGGGTGGACAGGTTGGAGCTTGTCGCCGGAGAAGTACAACTCGTACCCGGGAATACGAAGCGAAGCGTGCATGGTGCCGTTTTCGTTTTCGAAAGTGATGACGTCGCTACCGAGGTCGTAGAACTTATTGGCGTCGATGCGCCGCAGCACTGCTCCCCAACCGACCAGGTTTCCATGATCGGCGGTGAACTTGTAGATCGTTTTCGTGCGGGGATCAAAATAGGTGCCGGCGAAAGTTGCGGGATCAGGGAATCCGGACGAAACATGGGGTGCACCAGAAGCGGACGCGAAATCTCCCTGTAGGTATAGGTCTGCGATTTGGTGAGTGAGACTTTCGGTGTTCGCACTGGAGAAGTTGCAAAGCACGATGACGCTGAATCGTTGTTGCGGAAACCTGAGGAATCCAGTGCGATAACCGAACAGCGCGCCGTTGTGTTCGACGGTCGGCAGACCGCGGTAGTCTCCCAGCGAAAGACCCATCGCATAGTTGATCTGATTACCGTTGTTCAGGACCCCGTGGCTTTGCAGCTCCTTGAGCAGCGTTCCTTTGCCGAGTTTGTTGGAGTAGAAATTCCGGTCCCAAAGGAGTAGGTCATCAAGGTTGCTCATCAAACCACCACCGCCGACTAGGTCGTAGGTGGTGGACCAATCGACCTGGAAATTGCCGTTTTTTCCTGGGCCATAGGCAGCGACGCGGTTCGGCACCACCAGTGCGTTGTCATCGTAGAAGAGCGTGTGCATCATCCCGAGCGGCTGGAAAATGTTTTTGGCGGCGAACCGTGCCAGCGACTTTTTCGCCGCGCGCTGGATCACCTCGGCGAGGAGGAAATAATTTGAGTTGCTGTAGATCCATTCTGTCCCAGGGACGTTGTTTAAACCCTTTTGGCGCGTTATGAGCTTGAGAATGTCAGTCGGGGATACGATCTCCGCAGGATCGCGGCCGGAGAGTGCTATGAGATCGAAGAAGTCGCGGAATCCGCTGGTCTGATGCAACATCTGGCGCAGCGTGACCGGATAGCCATAGTCGGGCAACTCCGGAATATACTTGTGGACATCGTCATCTAGGGAAAGATAGCCCTGCTCGGCGGCCAAGACGACGCTCGCTGCCGTAAATTGCTTTGACACCGAGCCCATGTAGAAGACTGACTCAGGTGTAAGCGGGACGCCGAGTTCAAGGCTCGCGTAGCCAAAGGACTTCTTATAGACGAAGCTGCCGTTGCGGATCACTCCGACGGAACACCCCGGAGATCCAGGTTTGTCAAATGAGGCGAAGATCTGATGGACCTTCTCTGCGGTTGTATCAGCCGCGAAGACGACGGAGGCCGTGGTGATGCTCAAAAAGAAGACGATCAACGTCCTCATTAACACCTGCTGTCGTTCCATAACACCGGAGTATAACGGCGACCGGACTGCTACCAAAGATCGATTTCGGTCATATGACGGACAAACCGGAAGCTACATGGCTTTCGATTACCAGGCAGGTTTGAGCTCCTCCTCGGAGGAGAACTCCAGGTGGCTCGAATTTCCAGAGAGGAAAACTACAAATTCGGATGGTTGCAGGGTTCGCGGGAGTTGAAGGAAAGAAACAAATTTTGGTTGCGGGGGTCGGATTTGAACCGACGACCTCCGGGTTATGAGCCCGACGAGCTACCAGGCTGCTCCACCCCGCAAAATCATCATAGCGGAACGGTCGGGAACGGTCAAACGGTTCTCATGTCTTGGGATGTGGCGGCGCTCACGCGGAGAGAAACCCAGCCGCCGGTGAGATGCGCAAATATCAGAAGATACGACTATGTTAGCATAGCCGCGATGCGTCGCGCGCAAGCCATTCTGGTGATTTTGGCATTGCTGGCCACGCCGCTGGCTTTGCTGGCCCGCTCCACACCGGGGATGGCGGCGCAGTGCAGCCGCATGTGTCTCCTCCTGGCGCGCAGCCTTCACGCCGGGAAGCACAGCCGGAAGGTGCCCTGCTTCTGTGGTGCCTCGGCGCAGGATCGGCAGTGCGCTATGAGCCCGTCTCCGCGCACTCCCGACTACGGATTGAACGCGCCGATGCCTCCTACACGGGCCTCGGCGCTCGCCGAACTCGCCCGGCCGGAATTTGCGCAGGGCAGAGCGGTTTTCCACACTCCGGATTCCATGGCCGGATTTCCGCGCCGGCCTTTCGAACCTCCTCAAGCCTAGTCCCTCGCCGCAGCAGACAAGAAAAGATTTTCTTCGGGAGGAGTTTATGCGGGTGGGCCTGGTATGGCCGCTCGCGGCGGCTTTGTGGGCCTTTTCGGTCCTCACAGGCGCCGCCTGGGCGACGAATTTCGGCACGGTGCGCGGGATTGTGCACGATCCACAGCACCGGCCGGTCTCCGGTGCGGAGGTGAGGTTGCAGGCGGCAACCGCGCAATGGTTTCGCGAGATGCAGGCCAATGCGGACGGAGAGTTCGTGTTTCCGGCGGTGCCGCTGGGCGACTACGTGGTGACCATCATTGCTCCGGGCTTTGAGAAAGCAAAGCAGGATGTCACCGTGCTCGCGGATTCCTCGCCGGTCCTGCATTTCATGCTGGAGATATCGGCCGTTCAGCAGACTGCGACCGTTTCCGCACAGCCCGAAACCGCCAGCGCCGATTCGGCAACTCCCACCACGCTGGTCAGCCGTCAGGAGATTGCCCGGACTCCGGGAGCGAACCTCACGAACAGCCTGCAGATGATTACCGACTTCGTTCCCGGAGCGTATATCACGCACGACCAACTCCATGTCCGCGGCGGACATCAGGTGAGCTGGCTGATTGACGGCGTGGCCATCCCCAACACCAACATCGCCAGCAACCTCGGCCCGCAGATTGATCCGAAGGACATTGACTATCTGGATGTGGAGCGCGGCAGCTACGAAGCCGGGTATGGCGACCGCACCTACGGAGTCTTCGACGTGGTGCCGCGAACCGGGTTCGAGAGCAACGACGAGGCGGAGCTGGTCACCACGTTCGGCAACTGGTATCAGACGAACGATCAGCTCAGCTTTGGAAGCCATACCGAAAAGCTTGCCTATTATGCGAGCGTGGATGGCAATCGCAGCAACCTCGGCCTGCAGGCCCCGGTCAGCCAGGTATTTCACGATGCCGAAAACGGCTACGGCGGCTTTGGCACCCTGCTCTACAACGCCACGCCGCGGGACCAATTTCGCGTGGTCGGTTCGTTGCGGCAAGACTTCTACCAGATCCCCTACGACCCGAATCCCAATGCGGCCTATAACAGTAGCGGGCTCCGCGACACAGACATGGAACGCGACGGCTACTTGATCTTCTCCTGGGTGCGGACGATCAACCCCGACCTGCTTCTTTCGGTCTCGCCCTTCTATCACTACAACAGCGCCAACTACTCCAGCTCCCCGAACGACACTCCCATCGCCGCTACCGACCACCGACAATCGCACTACGGCGGGCTCCAAGCGACCCTCGGCGCCCACGTCGCCCGGAACGACCTGCAGTTCGGAGTCTACGGATTTGGGCAGCAGGATGGAGAACTCTTCGGCGCCCTCGTCAACGATCAGAGCGGCAATCCGGGCATCAATCCTCCGGTGCAAGTCGGCGCGTCCGGAGGACTGGCCGAGGAGTTCGCGGAAGATAAATTCAAGCCCACGCGGTGGCTGACGCTGATGGGCGGCGTGCGGGTTTCTCACTTTGCCGGAGAGATCACGGAAAACGCGGCGAGCCCTCGAGTGGGCGTAGCGTTGCTCGCTCCCGGGCTGCACTGGGTGTTTCGCGCCTTCTACGGACGCTACTACCAGCCGCCTCCGCTGTTGACGGTGTCCGGGCCGCTGCTGGGATTTGCGAACAGCGCGAACGCGAGCTTCGTCCCGCTGCACGGCGAGCGGGACGAGGAGCACCAGTTCGGAGTCACCATTCCATGGCGTGGCTGGGAGCTCGATGCCGACACATTCGAAACCCGCGCCAACAATTTCTTTGACCACAACAACGTCGGTGAATCGAATATCTTCTTCCCGGTAACGATTGCGGGGGCTCTGATTCAGGGATGGGAACTCACGCTGCGCTCGCCGCGCCTATGGAACCGCGGCCAGGTCCATCTTGCGTACTCGAATCAGCTGGCCCAGGGGCGCGGAGCCGTGACCGGAGGGCTGATCTGCTATCCGCCGACAGCGCCGGTCTGCCAGCCGCCGCCCGGCTATTTTGCCCTCGATCACGATCAGAGGAACACGCTCAATGTCGGCGCCGATATGAATCTTCCCTGGTCGCTCTATGCCTCGGGAAACGTGTACTACGGTTCGGGCTTTACGAACGGGTTGATCACCCCGCAGTATCCCGGCGCCTACCTGCCGTCGGAAACGGCTGTGGACCTGTCGTTGGGAAAATCGTTTGGCGAGAAGTACGCGGTTTCCGTCACCGCGCTGAACGTCGCCAACGTGCGCGTCCTGCTGGACAACAGCCTGACGTTCGGAGGATTTCATTACAACGACCCGCGCGAAATTTACGCGGAGTTCCGGTACCGGTTTCATTATTGATGCATGAAGATTCCGTGCGGGCGTAGAATAATTTTTGGGGGAGGTTCAATATGGGCATATCGGAGGTCGCACGCCGGGAAGCTCGGCGGAGGAGTCCTCGCGCGATCCTGCTGTCGCTTGCGATTTTCGCCGCGGCCCTCGCAGGGTGCGGAAAGTCGCAGCCGCAGGAACAGGCCCGCCGCTACCATCTCGTGGGCAAGATCGTTGAGGTCCAGCAGGATCAGAACACGCTCATCATTGACAGTCAGGCCATCCCCGGCTTCATGGATGCCATGACCATGCCCTATCCGGTCCGGCGCAGCAGCGATATGGCCGGCCTCGGGGCGGGCGACGAGATTACGGCCGATGTGGTGGTAGACAACGAAGGCGCGTACCTCGAGCACATCGTTGTCACCAAGAAGGGAACCGGCGCGGCGCCGAAGACCGAGTTTCACGAGCCCCAGCCCGGCGAGAAGGTGCCGGATTTCACACTGATTGACCAGGACGGCAAGCGCATCCATTTGCACGCGTTCCGCGGAGACGTCCTGCTCGTTACGTTCATCTACACGCGCTGCCCCTTTCCCGACTACTGCCCGCTGGTTTCAAGGAATTTCGCCAGGATTTACGCGGCCACGCGCAAGGACCCGGCACTCGGCCGCAAAGTGCGCTTGTTGACGGTAAGCTTCGACCCGCAACACGATACCCCTGCGGTCCTCCGCCGCTACGGCGAATCGTTCCGGAACACGGCGGGCGCCATCCCGTTTGACCGATGGAAATTCGCTGTCGCTCCCGAAAAAGAGCTGCCGGATGTGGCGAAATTTTTCGGGCTGACCTACAACGAGGAGAATGGGAAAATCATCCACTCGATGAGCACCACGGTCATTTCGCCCGATGGCACGGTTTATAAATGGTATGAGGACAACA
The DNA here is from genome assembly GCA_021780215.1 of Acidobacteriota bacterium. Taxonomy (GTDB): domain Bacteria; phylum Acidobacteriota; class Terriglobia; order Acidiferrales; family UBA7541; genus Palsa-295. Next base: position 8,783 of record JAJXZD010000127.1, on the reverse strand, counting down.
CCTGGCAGCCTGAGGAACTGGTGGCCGACGCGACGCAGGCACTGGGGCAGGACAGCCCGGGAGAATCGACGTCCCATGCGCACGCCGCTTCGAAATCTTCCGATTCGCCGGGGAACTAGAGTGAATCAGTTCTCGCGTTCGAGAATGAAATCGGGAACCGCCAGCAAGGCCCTGCGGTAGTCGCTTTCCGGAAGCACGGCGAGGCATTCCTTGGCGCGGCGGGCATGTTCGCGGGCCAGATGGGAGGCCCGGCCGAGGGCCCCGGTTTCCCGCACCAGCCGCACAATCTGCTCCGGGCGCACACTCACAAAATCCCTCTCCTCGAGAACCTTGGCCACGAGGTTCCGTCCATCGCAGGAGAATCCGTTCTGCGCGGCCGCGGTTTGCAGCGCGAAGATCAGCGGCAGGGTCACCTTACCCTCTTTGAGGTCGCTCAGCACCGGTTTGCCAATCTGCTCGGGCGAGGCCGTGAAGTCGAGCAAATCGTCCACGAGTTGAAACGCCAGCCCCGCGCTCCGGCCGTATTCCTCGAGCGCCTCCTCCGCGTGCTTCGGCTGCCGGCCGAGCACGGCACCCAGTCGGGCGCAGCCGCTGAACAGGCAGGCGGTCTTGCGGTAGGCGAGTTCGATGGCCTCGGCCTCCGTCAAATCGATTCGCCCGAGGTGCGTGAGCTGCAGCAGTTCGCCCTCGACCATGTTCTGGGTCAGATCAATGAGGATGTCGAGGGCGGCAAAATTTCTCTCGCGCAGCGCCATCTCGAACGACTGCATGTAAAGCCAGTCGCCCGCGAGCACGCTCATGTGGTTTCCCCAGCGCGCATTGGTGCTGGGGCGGCCGCGGCGCGTGGGTGCGCCGTCAATCACGTCGTCATGGACCAGCGTGGCGCTGTGGATCAGCTCCACCACTGCGCCCAGGCGGATGGCGCTCTCCCCGCGATATCCCGAAGCCCCCGCCGCCAGCAGCAGGAGCGCCGGCCGCAGGCGCTTTCCTCCACCTTCGCGAAGATAGCCGGCGATTTCCGCAACCGGCTCGATTGCTCCTCCGCTCTGAGCGGCAATCTCCTGCTCGACGAGCGCGAGATCCTCTCGAATCAGCTCGAAGGCACTCTTGATACTCTTGGCGATTTGGACAGCAAATGCCATCCGTCTTGTTTCCCTGATCCCTTATCCGGCTTGGCCTGGAGCGCCAGGCGCATCCGGTGCGGACACTCCGAAGAATCCCTGAAAGTTGGCCGCCACGGCGGCTGCAAGCTCGTCGGGGGGTAAGTTTCTCACAATCGCCAAGGCTTGCGCTACCTCTACCACAAACGCCGGCTCGTTGCGCTTGCCTCTCCGCCCTTGCGGCGGCAGAAACGGCGAATCCGTCTCCGTCAGAATGCGGTCCAGCGGCAGCTCGCGCGCCACGTCCCGCAGCGCCTGCATCTTCGGATAGGTGACGTTCCCGGCAAAGGAGATCAGGAAGTTCATTTCCAGGCCGCGGCGCGCTTGCTCGAGCGTGCCGGTAAAGCAATGAAAGATTCCGCCCAGCCCTGACGCCTTCCAGTCCTGCTCAAGAATCGCCAGGCAATCGTCCCACGCATCGCGGCAATGGATGACCACCGGACGCCTCGCCGCGCGGGCCTGCTCGAGCTGGCGGCGAAAGATGCGCTGCTGGGTGTCGCGCGGCGCATGGTCGTAGTAGTAGTCGAGTCCCATTTCGCCCCAGGCGATCACCCGCGAGCGGCGCCCGAGTTCGTCCAGCCGCGCGAAATGGTCTTCGGTGGCGGCTGCCGCGTCGTGCGGGTGGATGCCGACTGTGGCGTAAATCCAGCCGAACTGCTCGGCGAAGGGGATGGCCGCATCGAGCCGCTCGGCGGGGCTTGTTCCACTGCCGATGGCCAGCAGCATTTCGACGCCCGCCGCGCGGGCTCGTTCGAGCATGGCCGCGCGATCTTCGTCGAATTGCGAGAATTCCAGGTGTGCGTGCGAGTCTACGATGCGCAATGCGCCGGTCCTTCACGCCATGCCGAACGGCCGCCGTGCGATCCTGCGCTGCAGCCGGCGGGCTCTCCGCCTGCGTGCGAGGCGCATCGGCCGAAGCGGGCTACTTCACCTTCGAGCCGGCGGGAATATCCTCGGCAAAGGTGCACAGCACCGGCTTGCCGTCCGCGTCTGCAGACGCCGCCAGCAGCATTCCGTTCGATTCCAGTCCCCGCATTTTGCGGGGCGCCAGATTCGCCACAATGACCACTTTGCGGCCAATCAACTCCTCCGGCGCGTACGCCAGCGCGATGCCCGCAAGCACTTGGCGTACCTCCTCGCCGATATCCACCAGGAGCTTCAGCAGCTTGTCCGCGCCGGGAATCCGCTCCGCCGACTTCACCACGCCCACGCGCAGCTCGATTTTGGCAAAATCCTCGATCGCGATTTTCGCGCCCGCGGCAGGCTCCGCTGCGGGCTTTGGCGCCGCACCCGCCGGATTTCGTATCTCATTCTCCATCGCCTCGATCCTTTCCCATGCCTCTTTCTTGTCCACACGCGGAAATACCGCCTCCGGTTTGCCAATCCGAGTTCCCGGCTTGAAGTCGCCCCATTGCAGTTGGTTGATGCGTACGTCGGCAAGTGCCCCTTGCAGGCCCATCTGGCTCCAAATCCTTTGTGTTGACTCCGGAGCGACGGGGTGAGCCAGAGCACAAACGATCCGGAGCGACTCCATCGCGGAATATAAGACCTGCTCCAGCTGTTTTCTGTTCTCGGTTTTCTGGGCCAGCACCCATGGTTTTTCCTCAACCAAATACTTATCAACAAGCTCCACCGCAGCCCAGGTGACCGTGAGCGCATCGGAGAATTCGAAATTCTCATAGGATGATAAAATAGCGTCCCGATGAGGCTGCGACGCCAATTCGTGTATCCGTAAAGGGACCGTCGCATTGCCAGGATCCGGGATTATTCCCTCGCAATAGTTCTCGATCATCGTGAGGACGCGGCTGGCGAGATTGCCGAGGCCGTTGGCGAGGTCGGCGTTGTAGCGGGTGAGGAGAGCGTCGCGGGAAAAGTTGCCGTCCTGGCCAAAAACGGTCTCGCGCAGCAGGTAGTAGCGCAAGGCGTCGTTGCCGACCTTCGCGCCGGTCAATTCATCGAGCGCCTTCACAATCGGCTCAGGGTAAGCAACGTTGCCCTTCGATTTGCTCATCTTCTCTTGTTCGAAGAGCAGCCAGCCGTGCGCGAAGATTTTCTCCGGCAGCGGGAGCTCCGCCGCCATCAGAAATGCGGGCCAATATACCGCATGAAAGCGGATGATCTCCTTGCCAATCATGTGCAGGTTGGCGGGCCAGAATTTCTTGAACGATGGGTTCGCCTCGCCGCCCTCGCCTTGGCCGAAGCCAATTCCGCTCAGGTAGCTCGTTAGCGCGTCGTACCAGACGTAAAAGACGTGCTCGGGGTCATCCGGCCAGGGAATGCCCCACTTGATGGATCTCCGGCTGATGGACACGTCCTTCAGCCCAGCCTCGACGAAACTGCGCACCTCGTTCATGCGAAAATCCGGCTGGACGAATTCCGGATGGTCGCGATAGAGCGCCAGGAGCTTCCCCTGGTAGGCCGAAAGCCGGAAGAAGTAGTTTTCCTCGGAGATCAGTTCCGCGGGCCGTCCGCACAGCGGGCAATTGGCCGGCTCGGAGGAATCGCTCACGTAGAGATTGTCGTGGACGCAGTAGCGGCCCTCGTAGCGGGCTTTGTAGATCGCGTCCGGCGTGCGCGCCATCGTCCGCCGGACCAGAGTCTGCACCGCACGGGCGTGCTCGGCGGACGTGGTACGGATGAAATGGGTATGCTGGATGCCGAGCAGCTTCCAGAGATCACGAAAGATCTGCTGATTGCGGTCCACCAGTTCTGCCGGAGTGATGCCTAATTTCTCGGCGGCGCGCTCGATGTTCACGCCGTGCTCGTCCGTGCCCGTCAGATAGGCGACCTCATATCCGCACATGCGCTTGTAGCGCGCGATCACGTCGCAGACGATGGTGGTGTAGGCGGAGCCGACGTGCGGCCGCGAATTCGCGTAGTAAATGGGGGTCGTGAGATAGAACTTTGGCATGAACTATTCCCGGGTCACGCCCCGCATCGCCGCCCGGGGTTGCGATTGCCTTTCGTATTCGAGCGCCGCGGCTGCCATCACCTGCTTCAGCGGGACGCCGCGCGCCGCGGCGATCTTGCGGCAGTCCTCGTATTCCGGAGCGGCATTGAGCACCGATCCATTGAGGCGCGAAATCTTCATGCGGACCTCGCCAAACGGCGTTTCCACGGGCACCAGTTCGCGGTCAAGCGTTTTACGGCGCACATCGTAGGCGCGGACGCCGATGGTGGTAGTCTCGCGAAACAACAGCTCGGCCAGGCGCCGGGACTGCTCCGGCTCACAGAGAATTGTCACCAGAGTGCCCGGACGTCCCTTTTTCATCTGCGCCGGCGTGGAAAAGACGTCCAGCGCCCCGCCCTCGAGGGCTCTCTCCGCGAAATAGCCGTAGAGCTGCGGGCTCATATCGTCGAAATTGGCCTCCAAGACGGTTACCGGCGCGCCCCAGAATTCGCGGGCTTCGGCCGCCGGGGCTTCTCCGATCAGCATCCGCAGCACGTTGGGCTTTTCCGCGTTGTCGGCTGAACCGGCTCCGCATCCGACCGCGCGCAGATTCATCGCGGGCATCTCTCCATAGCCTGCGGCAAGAGTCGTGGCGATCGCCGCGCCGGTGGGCGTCACCAGTTCGCGCTGGATGCCGCTGGAATACACCGGCGCCCCACGCAGCAGCTCCGTTGTCGCGGGAGCCGGAACCGGCAGCGTGCCATGCGCCGTCTGCACCTGGCCCGCCCCAACGTCCAGCGGCGAGCAGAAGAATTCATCAACGCCCAGCAATTCGAATCCTACCGCCGCGCCGACGATGTCCACGATGGAATCAGCTGCGCCGACTTCATGGAAATGAACCTGCTCGACCGGCATGCCGTGGACGCGCGCCTCCGCCTCCGCCAGCCGGTTGAAAATTTTCATCGCGCGTTCGGCGGCTCTCGGCGCAAGATTTGCGTTGCGAATCCGGTTGACGATGATCGCCAGGCCGCGGTGATGATGCTCCTCGCGCGTGGCCACTCGCACGTGGGTGGCGGAAATGGCGCCGCGCCGCACGCGGTCCGCGGAAATTTGCCAGCCTTCGAGGCCGAGCCCGCGAAGTTCGACTTCGATGGCGTGCAGGTCCGCGCCGGCATCCACTAGTGCACCCAGCACCATATCCCCGCTGATTCCTGAGAAGCAGTCGAAATACGCCCTGCGCTTGATCGCCATGTCTGCCGGTCGGTTCCGGAGTGGAATTGCAAAAAATCGATACTAGTCTGGGCGCCGGAGTCTGTCAAATAACGCCTTTGTCTGCGCTCGCGCAGAATGGTGGAAACTGCGCCTCGCCTGCGGGACTGCATCTGCCGCCTTACAAATGCTGCGCGGCATGCTAGGCTGGAAGCGGAGAAGTTGCCCGGCCAGCGGAGCAAGCGGTCCGCCGCGCCCGCGCATGGACGAAATTCCCGGGTTGATCCAGGACAAGGAGCCACGTGTATAAGGCCGTCGAGGAGAGCATCCGCAAGGCGCTGCGCCACCACATCCGCGAGCGGTACAAGACCGACGTGCCCGTCGTGACCGAGCGGCCGCCCCGGCTCTCGATGGGCGAGGTTGCTTCTCCCGTTTGCTTCGAACTGGCCAAGCGGCTGAAGAAGCCGCCGCGGGCGCTGGCTCAGGAAATCGCCAATGGGATCAAGCCCATTCCGGGGGTGGCGCGGATCGAAGTGGCCGGAGGTGGTTATCTCAACTCCTTTTTTGACCGCGCGGCATTTTTCCGTGGCGCCTGCGAGCAGGCCGGAGCGAAACCAATGGCTGCGCCGCCCGATGCGCCCAAGGTCGTCGTCGAGCACACCAGCATCAATCCCAACAAGGCGGCGCACATCGGGCATTTGCGCAATGCAGTCCTGGGAGACACGTTTGCACGGCTCCTGCGCCACACCGGGCGCCGCGTGGAAGTGCAGAATTACATTGACAACACGGGCGTGCAGGTCGCCGACGTCGTCCTCGGCTTCCTGCACCTGGAGCCGAAGACCCCGGGAGAAATCCGCGCGCTGGCCGCGGAACCGAAATTCGACTACCTCTGCTGGGACCTCTACACGCGGGTTACGCAATGGCTCGCCGGGGATCCCACCCGTCTGACGTTGCGCGCCCAGGTCTTGAAGGATATCGAGGAGGACCATGGCTCCGCGGCCATGATGGCGGAGGTGGTTTCAACGGCGATTGTGCGCTGTCATCTGGTCACCTTGGACCGCTTGGGCATCAGCTTCGATCTGCTCCTTAGGGAAAGCGAAATCCTGCGCCTGAAGTTTTGGGACACCGCGTTCGCATTGCTTAAGCAGCACGGCGCCATCCAGTTGGTCAGCTCGGGAAAGAATGTGGGCTGCTGGGTGATGCAGCTCCCGCAGGAAGCGGTCAAGCCGGCCGGCGCCGAGGAAGCTGCCGAAGAGGAGCCTTCGGAGCTCGCCGAGGCAAAGATCATCGTCCGCTCGAACGGCACGGTCACCTATGTCGGGAAGGACATCGCCTATCACCTCTGGAAATTTGGCCTGCTCGGGAGAGATTTCCATTACCGCCCGTTTCACACCCATCTGGACGGCCGCGAGGCGTGGACCACTGCCAGCGAGCCGCCCGCGGAAAGCGCCGGCACGCCTCCGTCCTTTGGCCGCGCGCACGAGGTGTACAACGTGATTGATGCGCGGCAGGCCTACCCGCAGCAAGTGGTCGCCGCCGGGCTGCGCGCACTGGGGCACGCCAGAGAGGCCGACCGCCTGAAGCATTTTTCCTACAACGTCGTTGCGCTCACGCCGCGCTGCGCCGCGGAGCTCGGCTACGACATTCCGCCGGAGGACGCGAAGAAGGCCCACATCGAGGTGAGCGGCCGAAAAGGGCAGGGCGTGAAGGCCGACGACCTGATTGACCGGCTCGAGGCAAGCGCGCGCCAGGAAGTGACTGAGCGTCATCCTGAGCTGGCGGGAACCTTCGAGGGACACCGCACCGCCGATGCCATCAGCAAGGGGGCGCTGCGCTACTTTCTGCTGCGCTACACGCGCTCGACGGTGATCGCCTTCGATTTCGAGGACGCCCTCAGTTTCGAGGGCGAGACCGGACCGTACGTGCAATACGCGGTGGTGCGCGTCAACGGCATTCTGCGCAAGGGGGCGGAGAAGGATCCCGCCTTCGAACAGGCCGAGTCGGCCAATCAGGCCCGCCTCGAGCGCGGAGAGATTGACGTGGCAAAATACCTCGCCTCGCCCGGTGGGGATGACATTTGGGAATTAGCGCTGTTGGCCGGATCGCTGGGGGGGCGCGTGGACGTGGCGGTCAGCGCCCAGGAGCCCGCGTTTCTGGCCCGCTATGCCTTTGAGCTAGCGCAGGCTTTCAACATCTTCTACCACAAACACCACATTCTCTCGGAGACTGACGCAGAGCGACGGACATTCCTCCTGCGGCTCACCGCGCTCGTGCGGCAGCAACTGGTCGCCGCTCTGGGGCTGCTCGGCATTTCCGCGCCGGAAAAAATGTAGGCCGCGGGAATCAGCTTTTCAGCACGAAATCGATGAGTGAGCGGATGGCTACGCCGGTGGGGCCTTTGGCCAGCCAAGGCCGGCCTTCGTCCACCCAGCACGTCGCTGCAATATCCAAATGGACCCAAGGGGTGTCCTCGGCGAACTCCTTCAGGAACCAAGCGGCAATGATTGCGCCGCCGCCCTTGCCGCTGCCAGTGTTGCGGATGTCGGCCACCTGGCTCTTGATCATCTCCTCGTACTCTTCATCCATCGGCATAGGCCACATCTTTTCGCCCGCGGCACGGGCGCTTTCGAGGAACCGGCCGAGATACTCCCGCGGCGTCCCAAACGCGCCGACGTTGACATTGCCGAGGGCGACCTCAATCGCGCCGGTGAGCGTGGCGGCGTCCACGAGATGGGTGCAGCCAAGCTTGCGCGCGTAGAAAATGCCGTCGGCGAGGATCAGCCGGCCTTCCGCGTCTGTGTTGATTACCTCGATGGTCTTTCCGGACATTGCCACTTGGACGTCGCCGGGTTTCTGCGCGCGCCCGCCGGGCATGTTTTCGGTGGCGGGGATCACCGCAATCACGCTAACCGAGGGCTTCAGGAACGCGAGGGCGCGCATCACGCCCAGCATCGTGGCTCCGCCGCCCATGTCGTACTTCATTTTCTCCATGTTCGTGGCCGGCTTGATGGAAATGCCGCCGGTATCAAACGTCACCGCCTTGCCGACCAGACCCAGCACCGGTCCTCCCGGGCGCGGATTTTCGGGTGTGTAGCGGACAACGATGACGCGCGGGGGCTCGATGCTGCCCTGCGCGACGCCGATCAGCGCGCCCATTTTCAACTCAGCGATCTTGCGCTCGTCCAGAATCTCGATGGCCAGGCCGGTCTCGCGGGCCATGGCCTCGGCGCGCGCGGCGAGCAGGCGCGGGGTCAGGCGGTTTGAGGGCTCGTTGATCAATTCGCGGGCAAAGTTCTGCGATTCGGCTATGACCCGGCCTTGCTCGACCGCCGCGGCCAAATTGGCTCCCAGGCCCGCGTCAAATCCTGCCAGCGACACGGATTGCACCGCGTGATTCCTCTTCTCCGTGCGGTACTTATCGGATTCGAAATCGCCGGCGATCAAGCCTTCCGTGACGGCCTGCGCCGCAGCCGGCTCGCGCTCTCCTTCCCGCGCCAGGAAGGCCAGGGTTCTTGCGCCGCGGG
>JAJXZD010000230.1 GCA_021780215.1 Acidobacteriota bacterium | reverse complement strand
CAGTTCCTTGGACTCAAGGGACTTAAACGGAAATCTTCCGCGTCCGCCAAAGGCATCGGTCCCTAGGACAGCGGTGCTATACTTACCGAATACTGGGGGATGGCTTCTTTGCAGGTACCCGTTCGGAGTCGAAGGGCTCGGTTCGGCGTCTTTGCGGCCGATCTTCGTTCGGGAGAACTCTACAAGCAGGGCCTCAAAATCAAACTGCAAGACCACCCGTTTCAGATCCTGGCGCTGCTGCTCGAGCGCCCCGGCGAGCTGGTAACGCGCCAGGAGTTGCGGGACAGGCTATGGTCCGCCGATACGTTCGTGGATTTTGACGTCGGCTTGAACACCGCCGTCAAACGGCTCCGCGACGCGCTTGGCGACGACGCCGAGACGCCGCGATTCATCGAAACCCTCCACCGTCGCGGCTACCGTTTCCTCGCCCCGGTGCAGTGGGAATCCGAATCTGCCATAGCTCAAACCGCGACGCCGGCTGAAGCGAAGCTTGCTCCCCATGCCGGGCACTCATCAACTGCGCGCCTGAGCACCCGCTGGATTCTGCCGGCCTGGATTGCCCTTGCCGCGACGGCGGCGCTGCTCGTCTCCTTCGGCGCTCCCCGTGTGCGCCACATATTCCTGCCCGCCGCGGCCGCCAGAATTCAATCCATCGCCGTCCTGCCGCTGGAAAATCTCTCCGGTGATCCCGGCCAGGAATATTTCGCCGACGGGATGACCGACGCGCTGATCGCCCATCTCGCGCGCATCAACTCGTTACGAGTGATTTCACGGACGTCGGTCATGCGCTACAAGGCTGCGCGCAAGCCTCTCGCCCAGATTGCCCGGGAATTGAACGTGGACGCGATCGTGGAAGGTTCCGTGGTCCGTTCCGGCAACCGGGTACGCATCAGCGCCGAATTGTTCCAGGCCGCGCCCGAACGCCAGTTGTGGGCGGACTCCTACGAGCGCGACATGGCCGACGTCGTGGCGTTGGAGGACGACGTGTCCCGTGCCGTCGCAAGGGAGATTCAGATCAAGCTGACTCCGCAGGAACAAGCGCGCATGCAAACCGGACGTCCCGTGCAGCCCGCGGCCTACGAAGCCTATTTGAGAGGGCGCTATTTCTGGAATCTGCGGACCATGGACGGCGTGAAGAAGAGCGCTGCCTATTTTCAGGAAGCGATACGGGACGATCCGACTTACGCGCTGCCCTATGCCGGCCTCGCCGATGCCTACAACATCATGGGATTTGGCGTCATTCATCTCATGGATTCCAACGAGGCGGGCCCGAAGGCGATCGCCGCGGCCGATAAGGCGCTCGCGCTCGACGATTCCCAGGCGGAAGCGCACACCGCTCTCGCCTTTGCCCTCCACCGGTTCAAGGGCGATTGGGCCGGCGCCGAGCGGGAATACCAGCGGGCCATCCAACTGAATGCGAACTACGCGCTGGCCCACATGTGGTATGGACACTTGCTCTTCGAGGTGAGGCGCACGAAGCAGGCTTGCGACGAATTCGACAGGGCCCGCAATCTTGATCCCATCAACCCCAACGTTTCCCAGTGGCTTGCCGCCTGCCTGGCCGAAGGCGGCCATTCCGACAAGGCCATTTCCTTGCTCCAAGAAACGATTGAATTCGATCCCAAACGGCCGAATATCCGATGGGCCCTCGGAGATCTGTACGAGAGGAAAGGAATGTATCCCGAGGCGATCCGTCAATACGAAAAAGGCGCCGAAGTGAATGGCCGGGATTCCTATGTGCTTGCGCTGCTGGCTTCGGCCTATGCGGGAAGCGGAAATTCCACTGAGGCTGAGAAGTTGCTCCGCGAAATGAAGCGGCGAGAGGGGAAGGAGAATCCCTATCTGTTCGCCTTTGTCTATGCCCGCATGGGACGTACCGAGGATGAGCTGCGCTATCTGGAAGAAGCTTACGCCGACCACTCTTGGGGAATGATTCTGCTTCGGCAGGAGTGGCGCTTCGACCCCGTTCGTTCCGACCCGCGCTTTCAGAGCCTGTTGCAGCGAATGAACTATCCCGGGATTCCGTCCTCGAAATAAGCCGTTACGGCTTCGGCGGTTCCTCTTTCGGCTTCCCGATTTTCTCCCCCGTCCCCACCCAGAACAGCTCGAAATTGCTGAACCGCGAATACTCGTGGTAGGCATGACGCCGATACAGGAAATACGCGTCCACGCTCTTCGGCAGCCACAGCACCAGCGGATGGGAATGAAATTTCACCAATCCGAAGTCGATGGCGAAATGCTCCCGTTCCAATCTCACCTGCTCCAGCGGCTTCACAAGATCCGTCTCCAGGTGCAACAGATGGTTCCCGTTCGCCGCCACCCACGCCCGTCCTTTCAGCGGCAAAGCGTAACCCCCTTTGGTCTTGCTGATGAACGCTTGCAGCAGGCTGGTGGGCCGGTCCGCGCGCTGCTCGAAATGAATCATCCACGCCGGCTCGCCCTTCCATTCCCCCATCCCTTCGCACTTCCAGTCGAAATCTCCGGAGAAATCCGGGTGAAACGCCAGCGCCAGCGCCACCGAGCCCGTGGTGATCAGGGGCACTCCCGGCAGGTGTTGCATAGGGTCGGGCGTGCGCATTTCGTCGACAGAGATCAGCTGGGGGCGAATGTGCTGTATGAACACAAGGTAGCTGAACTCCTGTGTCAGCGGCTGGCGCAATTCCCCGTTGCGGTTGATTTCCACTTCCTGAAAATCCTCGGTTGCGCTGAATTTCTCGAGGTTGCTCACCAGGTCCTCGGCGTGCCTCGCTGACTCTTTCAAAATCTGCGGCAACTGGCACGCGGCATCCGAGATCCGTTCCGGTTTCTCCGCATCGATATCCGCCGGCAACCAGCTTTCTTTGGCCGGAACGGTAGTGACGGACGGTGCCGTCAACCCTGCGCCTGCGAGAATGGGCAAGTCGGTCAGGTCTGCGGCCGGCTCCTTCTCCGCCTGGCTCGTCCCCGCGGTCCGGGCTTGCAGGGATTGCCGCAATTTCTCGATCAGTCCGCGTACCTGCTCCGCGTCGCGATCGTTAGCATGCCGCGTCACGTACTCGTTCAAGGCTTCGAGCGCTTTCTTGCGCTTGCCCAGCTTCGCCAGCGCCACACCCAGGATCAGTCTTGCGGAATCCGCCTGCTCTTTCCCGTACTTCAGCGCCGCCTCGGCGTGCTCCCTGGCCTGCTGGTAATTTCCTTCGCGCAAAAACGCGCCTGCCAGCAGCCAATGCGCCTGCCACAACTTCGGCGCCGAATCCACGGCCCGCTTCAGCAACTCAATCGCTTGCGCCATGTTCCCCTGCTCGTAGCGCAGCGTTCCCAGCGCCAGCAGCGCATGCGTCTGTTTCGGATCCAGCGAGAGCGCATTCTCCAGATACCGGGTCGCCACATCCACTTTCCCCGCCCGCAGCCAACTCTCTCCCATCAGGTAATTCACCAGCGGGTTTCCCGGAGCCATCTTCAGCGCCTTCGCCAGGTGTTTTTGCGCTGAACTGATTTTGTTCGCCTCCAGATCCTTGATGCCCTGCTGCACTTCCTTCTGCGCTCGCGGCGCAAGGATCGCTCCCCCCGCCCCCTTGGCCGCTCCGTTTCCGCTTTTTTCCGGCACAAGGTAAAAGCCCACTCGCACCGAAGCATCGCGCACAGATGGCAGCTCCACGTATTGCTCGGCCGTTTTGAAACCCGGCGCTTCCACCTTCACCACGTATGTCTGGCCAGGCATCAGATCCGAGAACACCCACTCACTCCCGCCCGTCTGGGCCAGAGCACTCGACGGCGTGCCGCCCTGCTGCGTCGCGATGGTTACGGAAGCATTAAGGCTGACCGTCGCGCCCTGCTCGTCTCGTATCGATACCGTGATCGTCCCCGTCGGTCCCATCTCTGCCGGACCCGGAACGGTCGGCTTTTGGGCGAGCACTGTGCAGGGGAGGAAGATCGCAACGATTGCCACGGTCGCGAGAGCCGTTTCCCACCTCTTCCAGTTCATGGCCCCTCTCACTATCTCGTCGCGAAACGGTGCCTGGGGTCCCGAGCGCAAGGCTGGGCGCCAACTTGTGGCTGAAAAGCGGCTGACGCTCTATGCCCTATCGTCAGCACCAAATCGAAGTATGCTCGACCATTTCGTCAGCGGTGCTCCGATGTTCGTCCAGGGCACGGCAGCGGGCATTGGTCTCAAGGGCATGTCCACGCTGGCGCACGCGCTGGAAGAGTTGCTGGGCTTTTACCGCGCAGACGACTTCACGCCCCCGCCACCGCTCTCGCAGGTGATGCTGGCCGGTTGCGACCAGCTCGATCTGGCGTTGGAGCATCTGGCCGGGCAGCGTGGCACGCCCCTGCACTTTGCCGCCGTGTGCCGCTGGGTGCTGGCTTGGGCACCCAGCGGAACCGTTCGGCGACCTGGTTCAGCACGTGGGCCATCCGGGGATCCGCGAGGTTGTCCAGCCTGAAGGCGAGGGGATCCCGGCCTGCCAGCGTGGCCAGCGCATCGATGTGCGACTCCCGCGCAAAGCCGTTGGTGTTGGCGGACGGGGCCCGCCAGGGTCCGACCCCGAAGGGGTGCATGCCCGGAGGGTTTCCGCCCTGCCAGCTGCCCGCGGAAGTGGTTCGCTGGTGCGGGATGGCATAGAAGGGCTTGGCCTCCCGCTCGCCGGCCCCCACCACCTGGCCGTCCCAGAAGGTGATCTTC
>JAJXZD010000027.1 GCA_021780215.1 Acidobacteriota bacterium | reverse complement strand
AACCTATTCAGCACCTCGCGCACTCGGGCCGCTTCAGGATCGTGCGCATTCTCTTTCAAGAAAGTCTGGAACGCCTCGATGGCCTGCTGCCGCTGGCCGAGCCCGGCCAGCGCCTCTCCCAGAACCAGTTGCGCGCGGCGAGCTTCCTTCTGATCCGTCTTGAGCGCCTGTTCGGCATGTAGTCGCGCCTGCTCGAAGTTTTTCTCGTGCAGGTAGGAGGCGGCCAGAATCCACTGCGCTTCCCAGGATGAGAGCGCCTTTTCAACCGCCTTGGTGAGCAGATCGATCGCCGCAGTGTAGTTTCCTTGCTGGTAACGCACCGTGGCAAGCGCCAGCACCGCCGGCACCTCGCTCGGATCGACCGACAACGCCTTTTCGAAATACGGAACGGCCCGGTCATCCTCCTGGTCGCGCAGATAGCTCCACCCCATCAGATAGTTCACCCCGGGATGGTTGGGAGCCACGCGCAGTGCTTTTTCCAGGTGTTTGCGCGCCGAGGAAGTCTTTGCGGATTTCAGGTCCTTGATGGCCTGCTGCACCTCGCGCTGCGCCTGGGGCGGAAGCAGGAAATGGCCTGGCGCCACGGTGGACGCGTTTTCCGGCTGTCCATCCGGAATCAGGTAAACGCTGACGCGAGCGGTGGCATTGCTGACGTTGGCAAGCTCGACGTATTGCTGCTGCGTCAGATAGCCCTTGGCTTGCACCTGGACCATGTATTCGGTGCCCACCTGCAATCCCTCGAATTTCCATAGGTCCTGGCCGATCTCTTCGGGAATCGAGATCTCCGGACTGTCGAAGCCACCTTCCGTAATCGCGACACTCGGCCTGCTGTCGAATACCGCGCCAGACTCGGGGAGCACCCGCACGTAGATGGAGCCGTTGCTGATGATGGAAGCAGGCGGGGTTGGGGTGGATGTTGTCGTGGGCGTGGGATACTGGCGCTTCTGCCCTTCCGCGGGAGAAACCAGCACCAATGAAAAGAGCACGGCCACAGAAAGAAGATGAATACTCGATCTCATGACTCCCCCCGGACGGGATGTGGGGGAAGCACTCCCGTTAACGGCAGTCTAGGAGCGAGGCAGTCCGATGTCAATCATGATTTGATCCGGCGGCCCGGCGTGCTACGTGGCGGGCTTGCTACCGTGGACGAGCAGTGCGCCTTCGGCGCGGAAACGGCGAAGCTGCGCCGCATCGCGGAACCAGCGCCCGGCATATTCCTCGGGCGTGGGCGTGGGGTCGGGAATGCGGTCGTGGTGAACATCCGTAAAACCAGCCTGGCGAAAGAGATCAGCCCATTCATTGGCCGAGAGCAGATGCGTCGGCGGGAGCAGCGTCGCCCACTGATGGCATTCGAGATTGTCGCGGTAATAGTTGATCAGTATCCACGCCGACCCGCCAGGCGCGGTGACGCGAGAAATCTCACGGAGCCCCGCGAAGGGATCGGGCCAATAGTAAGCCGATTCGATCGAGACAACGCGCGTGAACGTTGCGTCGGGAAAAGGGAGATGATCGGCCGTGCCAACCTCGAATCGAACGCGATCTTCACCCGCGTTCGCCTCGCGCGCCAGGCGGATCATTTCGTCGGAAACGTCGATGCCGGCAACGCGACCCTGCGGCACGAGCCTCGCGATCAGTCGCACCAGCCAGCCGCTGCCGCAGCCGACGTCCAGCACCGCCTCGTCTGGCCGAAGCTGCATCCGCTCGAGCATCGGGAGAGTGATCGGAAGATGATCGTTCTCCATGCCCCGGCCCTTCCCTTCGGCGGCCCAGCGATTGAATTCCAGGCGAAGATTTTCGTCGCGCGTGACTTCTCCCATTCCCTTGACCTCTCCCGTGAACATTGCGTCCGCCGCGAGCGGCGCATTCGACTGAAAATTATTGCACAGGCGGGAACCTTCGCGGGGCGACCGGGGCGTGAATGCGATGGAGGTAGGTACGGGCGGAATTTTGACTATTGACAATCCAAGCCGACCGCTCTAGTCTTCCCTAGTCTAGCTATGGGTAAAAAGACCGAGATTCCGCCGGGAACGCTCTACATGCTGATCCTGAAGACGCTCGCGGGCGGCGCGATGCATGGCTATGGAATCGCTCAACGGATTCACTTGCTTTCCAACAATGTGCTCGAGGTCGAGGAAGGTTCCCTGTATCCGGCACTGCAGCGGATGCTGATCAAGGGATGGCTGAAGGCGGAATGGCGTCCTTCGGAAAACAACCGCCGCGCCCGCTACTACACGCTGACGAAGTCGGGACGGAAACAACTGGGCATGGAACTCTCGGAATTCGCGAAAGTGGTGACGGCGATTCACCGCGTCATCGAAACCGCGTAGGAGGCGTTGCGGGGACGGGAAAGTGTCAAGCAGTCCAAGGCAGCGGGGCGGAAGAACGGGGAGACGCTCATCATGATCGTGGGCGAGATATGGCGGCGACTGGTCTTCTTCTTCCGGCGCGAGCAATTCAACCGCGACCTAGCCGAGGAGATGGAGCACCACGTGGCGATGAAGGCCGAGGCGCGGGGAAAAGATGGTCTTTCTCCACAAGAAGCGCGCCACGCCGCGCGGTGCGAGTTCGGCAACACCCTCTCGCTACGCGACCGAAGCCATGACGCATGGGGATGGGTCGCCATCGAAACTCTGCTACAGGATCTGCGCTACGGCTCTCGAATGCTCCGGAGATCGCCCGGATTCACCATCGTCGCCGTGCTCACGCTGGCTCTCGGCATCGGCGCCAACACGGCGATTTTCAGCGCCGTGAACGGCATCCTTCTGCAGCCGCTCGTCTACCCACACTCCTCCAGGCTGGTGACTTCAGACCTGATTTCCCTGCCGGAGTTTCGCGCGGTCCAAAAGCAAAGCGGTGCCTTCGAGGACATGGCGTTTTATCAAGGGTACGTCCCTCTCATCCTGGGCGGGGGAGTGCCCGTGCACGCTTCGAGTTCCTACGTATCGGCTGACTTCTTTCCCTTGCTCGGAATGAAGCCCCTGCTTGGCAGATACCTTCTTCCGGGAGATACGCAGCCCGGCAGCGCGCCAGTCGCCGTACTGAGCCACCAGCTCTGGATGCGCGAGTTTGGCGGCGACCCGCACATCGTCGGGCGCAAAATTTCGGTTGATCAAAAACCATACACGGTCGTCGGGGTTATGCCGAAAGGATTTGATCTTGGCGCAGATTGGCTCGGCACAAGCTCCGAAGAGGGGCTGTGGACGCCTTGGATTTATCCGCCGACTAGCAAGACGGACATGTGGGTGGACATGGGTCCTCATAACCAGTTCGTCGCCCGGCTGCGGAGGGGCGTGACGATCGACCAAGCCAATGCCCAACTGAAAGTGATGTCCGCGCACCTGGCGGCCCAGCGTCCAAAGACGGAAAGGGGCCGCACGCTGAACGTGGCGAGTGTCAGAGACCAGATGGTGCGAACGGAGCGGGCCGGCCTGCTGATTCTCTTCGGCGCTGTGGGATTCCTGCTGCTGCTTGCGTGCATTAACGTGTCGTCGCTGCTGGTGGCTCGGTCTTGGACGCGGCAGCAGGAGTTGGCGATTCGAAAGGCGCTCGGGGCGACGCGGCGGCGCATTCTGCGGCAGCTTTTGTCGGAAAGCTTGCTGCTCGCGCTGGCGGGCGGGGCGCTGGGTTTGCTCTTGTCCGTATGGGGAATTCATCTGTTGCGGGTGACGTCGCCGCCGTATACGCCGCGCGTGGACCGGATCCGGCTCGACGGCAGCGTGCTGTGGCTCACGATGGGGATTTCGCTGATCGCGGCCGTTCTGGTGGGCCTGGCGCCGGCCTTGCAGGTAACTTCGCCGCGTGCGGGCGGTGCCTTGAAAGGCGGCTTGAGCGGCTCATTTGCCGGTCTCGGGATGAGGAGGACGCATCATCTGCGCAGCGCACTTGTGGTTCTTCAAGTGCTACTGGCGGTGGTTGTGGTGGTGGGCGCAGCCCTCATGGGTCGGAGCTTCTATAAGCTCATGAGCCTGGATACGGGAGTTCAGGCAAGCCACGTCATCACGATGCACGTGGAGCTTTCCGACCTTGTCTGCTATGGCGGCAAGGATACGGCGATGAAGTGCCCGCAGGCGAGTGTAAGCATGCTCGATGGGATTCGCTCGCTCCCGGGAGTCCAGCGTGTGGCGCTCGCTCTCAGCGGGCCGCTGCAGGGAGGCTCGGTGACGGCGGGTTTTCATTACCCGGGTGGACCGCGAGACCTTGGGCTGTACGTCGAGGGCTACGGACGCAGGCAACTCCTGCCAAGCGGCGTTGTGGGCCGGTCCGTCACGCCGGGCTTCTTCGCCGCGCTGGGCATCCGGATCTTGATAGGCAGGGATTTTGAACCGCAAGACTTGAACAGTCAGCGAGTGGCCATCGTCAGCCAGGGTTTTGCCCGGAAATATATACCGGGAAATCCATTGGGGAAAGAATTCAGCGTTTTCAAGGACAAGAAGGGCCACCAGCAGTGGATGGAGATTGTCGGCGTGGTGAACGACGTGCGGGACCGCGCCGTGAAAGAGTTCGCTCCGGGTCCTGTGTTCTACACGCCATTCTCCTTCGGAAACAATTGGTGTGAGATCATCGCCCGGACCTCAGCGAATCCGATGGTGTTGGTCCCCGGGTTCGAGCGCGTCGTTCGGTCCGTGGACAAGGAAGCGGCGATCACGAATATCCAGACCGTGAATCAAATCATCGCCCAGTCCTCGGCC
>JAJXZD010000028.1:1304-19026 GCA_021780215.1 Acidobacteriota bacterium | reverse complement strand
CCGAAGACGTCGGGCCGGAAATCAGCCTTGCCGTAATGGACGTGTCCTTCATCTCTGTGTCCAAAGTTCTTCCCGCCATTGTCCCGCTCGCGGAGCCGGGAGCCGATTTTCTGATTCTGATCAAGCCGCAATTCGAGCTGGAGCGACGAGACGTGGGGAAGGGGGGTATTGTCCGCGAAGCAGCACTGCACCAGCGGGCCATTGATCGTGTAGCAGCGTCAGCACGCAAAGAGGGGCTCACCGTTGTGGGAATCCATCCCAGCCGGGTTCTGGGAAGCAAGGGAAACCAGGAGTTCTTTCTTCACGCGAAAAGCGCCGCGCGCGCCGCCTCTCCTGGCGACTAACCGCGCGCTGCACAAAATTGTGTGGGGACGAGAGCTTCTAGAGTAAAATCTGCTGCGAACAGAATGATTCGCGCCGCTGGCATCCTCTGCAAGTCCAACCGAGACATGGTTCGCGCCGTCGTCCCGCCACTGATTGAGTGGCTGCGCGTGCGACAAGTCAGCGTCTTCATTGACCAGGAAACCCAGGTGTGCCTGGAGCCCGGCGGGCCGGTCTCTTCCCGGGACACCATCGGAGAGAAAATCGACCTGGCGATTGTACTCGGAGGGGACGGGACTCTGCTTTCCGCCGCCCGCGCTCTACGCCAAAACCCGGTCCCTATCCTCGCGGTCAACCTGGGAGCGCTGGGATTTCTCACAAGCATAACGCTCGATGAGCTCTATCCGGTGCTCGAACAGGTCCTCGAGAACAAGTACCGCACCAGCCAGCGCATGATGCTCGACGCCGAAGCCCACCGCAACGGAGAATCCGCCGGGCGCCAATGCGCGCTGAACGATGCGGTCGCCAGCAAGTCCAGCATCGCCCGCATGCTGGATTTCGACGTGTACGTGGACCATAACCACGTTGGCCGCTACAGGGCCGACGGGCTGATCGTCTGCACGCCAACCGGCTCGACCGCCTATTCCCTCGCCGCCGGAGGCCCAATCGTGGATCCGGAGCTGGACTCCTTCGTGATCACGCCGATCTGCCCGCACATGCTGACCAACCGCCCGCTCGTCGTCCCGGCGACGGCAACTATCGACCTCGATTTCGGGGCGGCGGAAGAAGCCGCCTATGTGACCCTCGACGGCCAGGTTGGATTCCAGCTCCAGGCCAGCGACCGGTTGACCATAACCCGGTCGGCAAGCCGGGTCATCCTGGTCCGGCCTCCGAATAAGACATATTTTGAGGTGCTGCGCAACAAATTGCGGTGGGGCGAACGCTAGCGGCGCTTCCCTCCTGCCCTGGCAGACCGTGTGCCTGCCCGCCTCATCGAACCTTGAGCACGACCAGAGTGCGGTCGTCTACCGGATGCTGGCTGCCGCAGAACTTATCTACATCCTCCAGAATCCTGTCGGCCAGCCCGTCGACAGAAAGCCCCAAGTTTTCGAGGACGATCTGCGCCACGCGGCGGTAGCCGAAAAACTCCCCTTGGGAATTCTGCGCGTCGCCAATCCCGTCCGAATAGAAGGTCACTACGTCGCCCGGAGCGAGGACATAGTTCCTCTCGTCATAGGAAGTCTCGTCAAAAATCCCCAGCGGGAAACCCACAACGGGGATCTTCTCGCACTGGCCCGCATGAAAGAGCAGCGGCTGCTCCTGTCCGGCATTCGCGATGCGCAGGCGGCGGCTGCGGCGGTTCCACGTTGCGAAACACAGCGTCATGAACCGCCCTTCGATCAGACGCTCGCCCAGGAATCCATTCACCGCGCGGAGCATGCTGGCGGGCCGCGGCTTGAGCGAGCCAAGGCTGCGCAGAGTGCCGACCGCCACAGCGCCATAGAGCGCGGCTGCGCTGCCTTTTCCGCTTACATCGCCGAAGGCGATGGCCAAATCCTGCGGGCCGTAGCGGAGGAAGTCATAGAGGTCACCGCTCAATTCGCGAGAGGAGACGACGCGCGCGGCAATGTCGAGCCCGAATTCCGAACCCGGCAGCCGCGGGAGCAATGCGCCCTGAATCCGCCGGGCGGCGTTGAGATCCCGCTCCATCCGGCTCTCCTCCCGAGCCAATTGTTCGTAGAGGCGCGCATTTTCGATGGAGACGGCGAGGTGCGCCGCTAAAATCGAAAGCACCTGCACGTGGTCCGGCGAAAAATAGTTCAGCTCCGGACTTTCCAGGTTCATCACCCCGACGACCCGCCCTTTAAAAATCATCGGGACGGCCAGTTCGGAGCGCGTTTCCGGATTGGACATGCGATAGCGCGGGTCCAGCGAGACATCCGGAACCGCAATGGGCTGCCGGAGCTTCACGGCCGCGCCCACGATCCCTTCGTGGGCGGGAATGGCGGACTCCTCCTGCTGCTGGTGCTGCCCGAATTTCATGGAAACGCTGCGGCGGAAAAAACCCGCGTCGTCGTAGAGAAAAATATTGAAAATCTGATAGTCAATCAGCCGCTTGGCAAGTTCGGCGGCGCGCCGGAGCACTTCTTCCACGTGCAGGGTGGCGCTGGCCTCGCGCCCGATCTCGTTGAGCAGCAGCAGAGTCTCGGCCTGTTTGCGCGCGTTTTCAAACAGCCGGGCATTTTCGACAGCCGTGCCAATCCGGCTGGCCACCAGCATGAGAATGGCTTGCTGGTAGGGAGTGAAGTAGTCGGGCTGGCGGCTCTCGATATCCATCACCCCGATGACCCGCCCCCGCACAATCAGCGGAACCGCCAGTTCCGATTGCACCTCTTCAACGGCAGCCAGGTAGCGAGGATCCTTCGTGACGTCGCCCACGCGAATCGCCTGTCCGGTGGCCGCCACGGCGCCAATGATGCCGTCTCCGATGGGGATCCGCCAGTGCTCGACCACTTCGGGCCGGTGGCCTATGGCGAAACGCACATAGAGCTCGTTCACATTCTCCGCAGGGAGGAGAACCGCAAAGATTTCGAAGTCCACCAGCTGCTTGACGAGCCCCGCAGCTCGCGCCAGCACCTCGTCGAGATTCAGCGAGGCGTTGATTTCATGGCTGATGTCCGCAAGAACCGCCAGGGCTTCCGCGGGAATGTCCAGCGCCGGATTGATCTTGGCCGATCCCATATCTCTTCGCTGCGCACGCCTCCTGCTCCCTGTGAGACACGTCGCGGGAGGCAGTCTTCGACGCCGACTCCGCGGCGCCAGGTGAAAGCCGGACCATTATAACAGGCGCGTTCTTCCCACCCGGATGATGCAACTTGAATTTACCGAAACAAATCTCGATGGAATAGATTCGCGCAGGCGAGGGCAAGGCCCCATCACGAGGACAATGCTCCACCGGCGCATGCCCGGGCCTCCTCGACGATCGCAACCCCTGCCCGCGTCCCAATGCGTGTGGCTCCGGCAGCCACCAGGCGTTGAAAATCCGCCCATGTACGCACGCCACCGGAGGCCTTGATGCCGACTCCTGGACCGACTGCGCCGCGAATCAGTCGGACATCTTCTTCCGTGGCCCCTCCCGAAGCAAAGCCCGTGGATGTCTTAACAAAATCCGCGCCCGCGTTCCGGGCGGCGATTGAGCCCTGGAGCTTCTCCTCCCTCGTCAGTAGTGCGGTTTCCAGGATCACTTTGCAAAGCGCCCCGCGGCGATGGCTCGCTTCCACCACCCCACGAATTTCCGCCTCCACAGCCGCAACGTCTCCGGATTTCAGCGCGCCGATGTGAAGAACCATGTCAATCTCGCGCGCGCCGCGGCGTATAGCTTCTTCCGCCTCGAAAATCTTCACTTCCGAGAGCGTGGCGCCCAAAGGGAATCCCACCACTGTGCAGACGCGCACGTCGGTTCCGCGCAGCGACTCGGCCGCTAGCGGCACGAAGACGGGATTTACACAGACCGCGGCAAACTGAAATTGCGCCGCCTCGCGGCAGAGCTTCCTGATTTCGTGACGAGTGGCTTCCTGCACCAGCAAGGTATGGTCAATCAGCCGGGCAGCCTCAGCGGGTGTCATGCGCGGTCAATGGCCCCTACGGTTCCGGAGCCGCGGCGATGATAGCATGCCGGCGGGCGCCATGGGCTTACTCTCCCGTGGCGCGCCGAAGCCCGCCGGCTGGCGGGATCAGGCGGACTCATCTGCACGGGATGCAGGAGTCGCTCCCTTCCATATGCAAATATCCTTCAAGTTGCGATAGCGCTCGGCAAAATCGAGTCCATAGCCGACCACAAACTCGTCGGGAATCGTGAATCCAACATACTCGGCGGCCACCGTCCTCACGCGGCGGGACGGCTTGTCGAGCAGCGCCGCAACCCGCAGCGTACGCGGCCTGCGCTGGCTGAGGACGCGCAGCAGGTAATTGAGTGTCATTCCCGTGTCGAGAATGTCCTCGACCAGAATCACGTTCAGCCCGGCAATGCTGCTGTCGAGATCCTTAAGCAGGCGCACCTGGCCAGAGGATTCCCTCCCCTTTCCGTAGCTGGACACCGCGATGAAATCAATGGAGGTCTCCAGGTCAATTTCTCGAATCAGGTCGGCCAGAAATATGCATGCTCCCTTCAGAACTCCGACCAGATGAACACGCTCGCCGCGAAAATCCCGGGTGATCTGGCGGGCCACGGCGCGAACACGCCTCTCGATAGCCGCGCGTCGAATGAGCGGGCGGAGCCGAACCTTCCGAGTCAGAGGCATGACCTTTGCGTTCCCCGGATGAAAGCAGTTACTCTATCCCGGCGGAAGAAACGCAGCAAGACTAGGAGACCGCCCGATGCAAACCCCAGTCTGGCAATCGTCCCTCGATACATTTCGCGGCGCGCTGGCAAGCGCCGAACCTGTCCCCGCCGGAGTGGCCGCTTCCGCCGCCGCGGCCAGCTTCGGATTTGGCCTCCTAGCGAAGGTATCGAAGGTCAGCTCCCGCAAGGAGGAGTTTTCCTCGAGCGTGGCCAAGCTTGACTCGCTCGCCGACAAGGCCCGCACCGAATCCAAGCGCATGCTGCAGTTCGCGGAAGAGGATGTCGCCGCGTTCAACGCTTACCTGGCCGGCGCCCGCATGCCGCAATCGACCGACCGCGAGCAAGCCGATCGAGAACGCGCCCAGGATGCGGCATTGCAAAAGGCCATCGAGATCCCGCTCGAAGCCGCCAAGGCCTCCGCCGCTGGCATCGGCCTTTGCGCCGAAGCAACGAGCCTGACCCATTCCGCTGTCGTTGCAGACCTCGGCGCGGCCGTCTCCCTTCTGGCTGGAGCGATGCGCGTGTTTCATCTCTGCGCCGAATCCAATATCCGGCAGTTGGCGGGCGAGATTACTCAATACAAGGGCTTCGTGGCGGAACGAACGGAGCGAGAGAGCCGTGCCCTCCGGCAGGCGGATTCGGTGTTGAAGCAGGCTGCTGCCGCAATCGAAATGGCCGGTGCCAGGCGGGGTCCGAAACCGTGATCTTGGCTGCAGTGGGCCCGAAGAGGACGGCGCGGTGAGCGGGCTGACGTGGTTTGGTCTGTTTGCCGTGGCCGCAATGCTGATTTGCTACACCCTGGAGAAGCGCAGCCCGTGGTTTGTTCTGGCGTTTGCCGGTTCCTGCGTTCTCGGTTCGGTGTATGGATTTCTGCAAGGGGCCTGGCCGTTTGGAGTTCTGGAAGCGGCTTGGTCGCTTGTGGCTTTGCGGCGGTGGCGGGATGCGGCACGAACTGCTTCCGCAGAGCACCGCAAGTAAGCGCGGCCTTGCGCTATTCTGCGGCGGGGCACGGCTCAGGAGACCGGCTCCGAAGCCGTGCCCTCCGCTGGAATCGCTCGACTACGACAAGCCGACGATGCGGCCCGTCTCGATATCCAAATCGATATCGTAGTAGGCCGGGCGAGTCGAGAGTCCTGGCATCGTGCTCATTGTGCCGAGCAGCGGGTAAAGGAAGCCGGCCCCGACACTCGCGCGGATGTCGCGCACCGGCACGGTGAAGCCGGTCGGCGCGCCCTTCAGATTCGGATCGTGGCTGAGGCTCAAGTGGGTCTTGGCCATGCACATCGGCAGGCGGTCAAAGCCCAGGCGGTTGTAAAGAGCGACCTTCTTCTCCGCTTCGGGCGAAAATTCCACGCCCGCGCCCCCGTAGATCTCCCGCACAATCGTCTCGATCTTCTGTTTGATACCCATCTCGAGCGGATAGAGGAACTCGAACTTGCTTGGCTTCTCGCAGGCCGCGATCACCGCTTTCCCGAGATCCACGGCGCCCGCACCGCCCTGCGCCCAGTGGTTGGACATCGCCGCTTCCACGGCCCCGGCCTCTAAGGACAGCTTGCGGACCAGTTCGATCTCCGCCGGAGTGTCGTACTGGAAGCGGTTCACAGCGACGACCACCGGAATGCCGAACCGGCGCGCGTTCTCGATCATCTTGCGAAGGTTCGAGCAGCCCTTCTCGAGTAATTCCAGATTTTCTTCGGTGTACGCGTGGTTCAAAGGCTGCCCGGCGACTACCTTGGGCCCGCCCCCGTGCATCTTCAGCGCGCGGATCGTGGCCACCAAGACGACGCAATCCGGCACCAGGCCGCTGTAGCGGCACTTAATGTTGAAGAACTTTTCCATCCCCATATCCGCGCCGAAGCCGGATTCGGTGAGGACATATCCGTCCTTGCCGACCAGCTTGAGTGCAATCTGATCGGCGACGATGGATGAGTTGCCATGCGCGATATTTCCAAACGGCCCCGCGTGCACGAACGCCGGAGTGCCTTCGAGCGTCTGCATCAGATTGGGCTGAATCGTGTCTTTCATCAGCACGGTGAGTGCTCCACCGACTCCGAGGTCATCCGCGGTGATGGCCTCCCCGGCACGGTTCGTGCCGATGACCATCCGGCCCAGTCGCTCGCGCATATCGGAAAGGCTGGTGGTTAGAGCCAAAATAGCCATGATCTCGCTGGCCACAGAAATATCGTAGCCGGTGATTCGGGTCACTCCCTTTTCTTCCGGGCCCTGACCGATGGTGATCTGTCGCAACATGCGGTCGTTGGTGTCGGTCACGCGCCGCCACGTGATCGTGTCCGGGTCAATATCCAGGCGAACAAACCGGCTGCGCTCCTCCGTCGTCAAATCCGTGGGGTTCGTCTTGTTGATGCCCAGCTTGCGCAGGCGCCGAAGCATGACCGGAGAAAACCGTCGGCTCCCGTCCTTGGATGCGGGGCAGAGCCGATCGAATAGCGCCTCATCGGAGGCGGATTTCTCGTGGAAGATTCGCGTGTCAATCGCGGCAGCCAGCAAGTTGTTCGCCGCGGTGATGGCGTGGATGTCGCCCGTCAGATGAAGGTTGAACTCCTCCATCGGAATGATCTGGCTATAGCCTCCGCCGGCTGCACCGCCCTTGATCCCAAACGTCGGCCCCTGGCTGGGCTGACGGATGCAGGTGAAGACCTTCTTGCCCAAATGAGCGCCGAGCGCCTGGCTAAGTCCGACCGTTGTAGTGGTCTTCCCCTCCCCAAGCGGGGTCGGCGTAATGGCGGTGATGACCACATACTTCCCGTTTGGGCTGTTCTTCAGCCGCTCGCGAACCGAGAGATGGACCTTGGCTTTGGTCTTGCCGTAAAGCTCGAGTTCCTCGGGAAGGATTCCGGCCTCTGCCGCTATCTGATCAATGGGCAGCGGTGTGGCAGCCTGCGCGATTACGATGTCGCTCGGGACGCGAGAAAGCACATTCTTCAATTTATGGGGCATTCCAATCTCCTCTAAGATGTATGACAAAGAGCGTCAGTTTCGGAAGTCCTGATGGACAGCAAGCGGTGCGGTTCTATAGTTCGGCAAAGGCCCATTTCGCAAACACATAAGCTATACGTGCCTTCGTGGGCTTGTCAAGCACGAAGCAGGCAAAGCTGAATGCGTGCCGGCAGCAATGAGGGCTCATTCCTGCCAATGTTCCCTTGATCGCTCCATCCCTATTCACCCGGCGGAGCAACCGGGGGAGGCTCGGTGATGCGCCCCTTCCCGGCCAAGGCGGACACAATCTGCCGACCGTGGAATCGGCCGTTCTCGATGAAGATTTCGGACGTGTTCCTGCCTCCCACCACGACCCCCGCTACGTACAGGCCGGGGACGTTGGTCTCCAGCGTGTTGGGATCGCACTCCGGCCTTCGCGTCTGCGGATCGAGGCGAATGCCCTGCCGTTCGAGAAATTCGAAATCGGGGTGGTAGCCGGTCATGGCAAATACCTGCACCGCGGGAATCGCGGATTCGCCCTGCGCGTTGCGGATGCGGACCTGACCCGATTCGATGCGCGTCACTTCGGTCGAAAACAGCGCCCGAATCTCCCCGGCGCGGATCCGGTTTTCGATATCCGGCCTCACCCAGTATTTCAGGCTCTTTCCCATCTCACTGCCGCGGTGGATGAGTGTGACGCGAGCTCCGCCGCGGAAAAGCTCCAGCGCCGCCTCCGCCGCTGAATTCCGCCCGCCGATCACCACCACATCCTGATTCCAGTGCGGGTGCGCGTCCGTGAAATAGTGCGAGACGTGTGGCAGTTGCTCTCCGGGAATCCCGAGAACATTCGGCAGATCGTAGTAACCCGTGGCAATGATGATTTTCTCTCCGCGCCATTCCTGCGGCGCCCCTTCAGCGTCTCGCGTCCGCACGAGAAAACCACCGTTCCCCCCGCTGCACTCGATGGATCCGGCCCGTTCGTTGAGCCTCGTCTCAAGGCCGTAGTGCTCGACAGCGCGGCGGTAATACTTGAGCGCCTCGGCTCGCGTGGGCTTTCCTCCGGCAATGGTCATCGGGAGGTCGCCGATTTCCATCCGCTCCGGCGTCGTGAAAAAGAGCATATTCGCCGGATAGCGGTAGAGGGAATTGCACAGGCAGCCTTTGTCAATCACCAGCGGGCGCACGCCGACGCGTTTGGCTTCGATCGCGCAAGCCAGCCCGGTGGGACCGGCCCCGATGCAGATCACGTCGAAGGATCTATCAGCCATTCTTCCAGCCTCGCTACACGGGTTCCGCAGCCCGCTTCGTCATCGGTAGTGTCGGTCAGGCAACAGGAAGGAGAGCCTCGGCGAGCTCAGCGGCAAAAGTTTCCAGCTCGGCTAGCCGCTCGGGCGTGGCTTCGAGCTGCTCCTGCTTGCGCACAAAATAATGGCCGTCGCTGCGCACAACCCGCGCGCTCAGATTTCCACCGACAAGATACGTGGGCTGGCCCTGCATGGTGAAGCCATCCTTCCCCGCGGGAGCCAGCAATACGGCGCAGTTCCCCTTACGCACGCCGACCAGGTTCTCGTACATCGGAAAGGCAACAATCTCCACGCCTCGCGAACGAAGCCGTTCGAGAATGCCGATCTGTTGCGGGGTCAGTTCCATCGCAGCAATAGAATACCAAGAAGGCGCACCGTCGGGATACCCGCGACTTAGGCGGCGAAAATCCACCTGCCAAGGCGGGCGAAAGGCCTAGGCCGCAGAGGAAGAGAACGAGCCGGATTCGAGTCGGCGAAGGACAGCGCGAAGAGCCGCCGCCAACTCCTCCTCGCTCACGTGGCTCTTTCGAAATTGCAGCCGGATCTGGAAGGAACCGTCCTCGGCGTCATACTCGAAGGTGAAGGGCTGGGGCCGAGGCGCCGACTCGGTTTCTTCCTTGCGCGCGCGGCGCGCTTCATCGCGCGTCAAACCGCCAGCGGCAATGCGGTATACCATTTCGAGCATTTTCTTTTCAGAGGGCTGCCGGGCAATCTGCAGCAGCAGCGATTTCGAGCTGATCCCCTTCTCGATGCACAACTGCCGGACCTCGCCGGGAATCACACGCAGAGACATGATTTCCGTGACGGAGGACCGGGCGCGGCCGATCTTTTTCGCGATGTCGTCGTGGGTGTAATCGAACTGATCGGCGAGCCGCTGCAGGCCGTCGGCCTCTTCGAAGGGAGTCAGGTCTTTGCGCTGGAGATTTTCGATCAGCGCGAGCTCAAGCGTTTCCGCGTCGTCGGCAATCTTCTCGATGCAGGGAAGCTCCCTCAATCCTGCCGCCAGCGAGGCATGGTAGCGGCGCTCGCCCGAGATGATGTAGTAGGCATCCTCGATGGGAACGTAGCGGACCAGCAGAGGCTCAAGCACGCCCTTTTCCCGTATGGAATCGGCCAGTTCGCGGACGTCGCCAATCTGCTTCCGGGGCTGGTCCGGATTCGGATGAATTTTCTCGATCGGGATCATCCGCCCGATGGACGCGCCGCTGAAACTGGTCAGCGTCTCGACGTAATGCGCGTCATGCCGCATCTTGAGAGTGACGGGCAACCCGATCCTCTTCGACACGTTGCAATACCTCCTGGGCGAGCTTTCGATACTCTTCGGCGCCAGAAGACTTCGGCGCGTAGGAAAAAATGGTTTCCTTGTAGGCGGGGCTTTCCTCGAGCCGCACGTTCTTGGTGATGCGCGTCTTGAACAGCGCGTTTCCAAACGTGGCTCGAATCTGCTCGTGGGTGTCCCGTGAGATATTGGTGCGCTTATCAAAGAGCGTAATGACCACGCCGAGCACCTTCAAATCCGGGTTGGGGCGCGACCGGATCCGGCCGTAGGTCTCGAGCAAATCATCCGTTCCCTCGATGGCAAAATAGGCCGCCTGAATCGGCACCAGCAGATGGGTCGAAGCCACCAGCGCGTTCACGGTCAAAATTCCCAGCGCGGGGGGCGTGTCCATGACGATAAAATCGTAGTCTTTCAAGATGGGAGCGAGCGCGTCCTTCAGCTTGTACGGCGCATCGAATTGTCCCGCGAGTTGCTGCTCGAGCCGCGCCAGGGCTAGGCGGGCTGGAGCGACAAAGAGATACGGGTCCTTGGTGGGACGAATAATTCGGGGCAACTCCGTAGAACGCTCCGCAAAAACATCGTAGATCGTGCCCTGGACATCCTCGGAGGAAAAAAAAGCAATCGTCGCGTTGGATTGAGGATCGAGATCAATCAGCAGGGTCTTCTTCTTCTTCAAAGCCAGAGCGGCTGCAAGATTGATGGAGGTCGTGGTCTTTCCCACGCCGCCTTTTTGATTGGCAACTGATACGACGCAGGCCAAGGTCTTGCCCCCTCACTCCCGCATTGCAACCCAAGGCCCACATATGGCGCCCGCGCCGCAATGCTCTACTAAAGGTAGGCCCACTCTACCCACTCTCCCTCCCGGAACGCAAGAAAAAAGTGGTTTCGCTCCCGAGGCGGCTCGCCGGCCGCATGCATAGCGGCTTGCTCCCCAGCCTGCTATACTCGGCCGCCTTGAATTTTGCGCCTTTTCACTATGAGCATAATCTCCCCTATGCCGCCAAGGATTGCAAGCCATAAACCCGTCGCGCCCGCCTGGCATACGGCGATCTTTGTCCTGGCGATATCGTCCTTGGCGGCGGTGGACGTGAGGAGATTCAGCAGCATGCCGGAACATCACAACCGGCTGGTCTCCTACCTCTTCACCAGCTCATTCGAAGTCGCCATGGTCGGCTACATCTGGGCCCTTGGCTTGCGCCCGCGCGGCGTCAGCCTCCGCGAATTGATCGGCGGCAAATGGACGCGCGCTTCGGATGTGCTCCTCGACGTGGGCGTTGCCATCCTGTTCTGGATGGCCGTCGGAATCATGCTGACGTTGATGCGCGCGATCCTGGGTGAAAACGCCGCGGCCATTCGCGCGATGAAACTGCTCCTGCCACAGAGCCTTGTGGAGATGGCTGCGTTCGTTCTGCTGTCGGTGACGGCGGGCTTCTGCGAAGAACTGATGTTCCGCGGGTATTTGCAGAGGCAATTTCTGGCTCTCACCCAGCGGCCCGCGGCGGCCGTTGCCCTGCAGGCCCTTGTGTTTGGGGCCGCCCATTCCTACCAAGGATGGAAAAGCGCCGTGACGATAACGGTCTATGGAGCCATGTTCGGAATCCTGGCCCTGTTGCGGAAAAGCCTGCGGCCGGGCATGTTGCAACATGCCATGCAGGACTCATTTGCGGGGATTGCGGGAAGCCTGCTGGCAAGACGCGGATACTTCTAGCCCGCCTCACAATGCGCGCGCCGGCCGGCGCTACATCTTGTACCGGCCAAGATCCTCGTCGTTCAGCCCCTCGAGCCACTTGCGCAGTTCCTCGTTCGTGCCCTTTTCGGAACCGACGCTCGAAATCTTCGAGCTCTTGAACACCTGGTCCTCGACATAGATGGGGCAATCCAGGCGCAGCGCAAGCGCCAAGGCGTCGCTCGGCCGGGAATCCATCGAGATGGTCTGCCCATCGCGTTCCATCCAGATCAGCGCGTAGAAGGTGTCGCCCTTCAGCTCGGAGACAACGACGCGCTGCACGCGGACGTTCAGCCCGGTGAGTACATTCTTCAGCAGGTCGTGGGTCATGGGGCGCGCCGTCTGCACCTTCTCGATTTCGAGGGCGATGGCCTGTGCCTCGTACACGCCCACCCAGATTGGCAGGATGCCGCTGCCCTGCAGTTCCTTGAGGACAACCACGGGCTGGTTGGTGGCGGGATCCATCATCAAGGTGCGAATCTTGACCTCGAGTTCCATATACACCTCCCGTGGCCTTACACCGCGTGCTCGCCAACCAGGCTGTTCGGGCCGGCGCGCATGACGCGCACCTGCAAATATTCTCCCAAAAGATTCGCGTGCGACGAAACGAAATTTACCACCCGGTTGCTGGAGGTCCGGCCCGCCCACTGCGCCCGGGGAGCCTGGTACGCATCGGCCAGCACCTCGACCACCGTTCCCGCCAGCGCCGCATTGCGCGCCAGTTGAATTTGCCGCTGGCGCTCCTGCAGCAGAGCCAGCCGGCGGGCCTTTTCCTGCTCCGGAACCGCGCCGTCCATCTCCGCCGCCGAGGTGCGCGGTCGCGGCGAATAGAGGAAGGAGAAAACGCCGTCATACCCCACCGCGTCAAGCAAGCTGAGGGTATCCTGAAAATCCTTCTCGGTTTCGCCAGGGAAACCCACGATGATGTCCGTGGTGACGCTGATCGGGCGGCTGGCGGCGCGTATCCACAAGATTTTTCCCAGATATTCGGCGCGGGTGTATGTCCGGTGCATAGCCCGCAGGATGCGGTCCGATCCGGACTGCGCCGGCAGATGCACATGGTTGCAAATCGCCGGGGTGTCCTCGATGGCCGCAACAATGTCGCGGCCAAAATCATTGGGATGCGAGGTGGCAAACCGAACGCGGTGAATTCCGGGAATCGCGGCCACGCCGCGCAGCAGTCTGGAAAAGTTCCATCCGCGCGGCGAAGGATCACGATACGAATTGACCGTCTGGCCCAGGAGCTGAATTTCCGTGTAGCCGGCCTCCGCCAAGCGGTTCGCCTCGGCGAGAATCGCCTCGCTCGCGCGGCTGCGCTCCGGCCCCCGCGTGCGCGGCACAACGCAGTAGGAGCAGGCGTAGTTGCAGCCCTCGATGATCGTCAGATAGGCGCGAATCGGATTGTCGCGCCGGGTCATCTCGGTCTCGAATGTTTCCTCCGTGTCGAGGCCGAGGCCCATCACCCGCCGCCCTCCCGACTCGAGCTCGGCGAGAAGATCGGGCAGCTTCCGGTAACTGGCCGAGCCGCACACCAGGCTCACCCAGGGGGCGCGCTCGAAGATTTCCTCGCCTTCCTGCTGCGCCACGCAGCCGAGAACCCCAATGGTTTTGTCCTTCACCCCGCGCCATTCGCCCAGGCGCGAAAACACCTTTTGTGCCGCCTTTTCACGAATGCTGCAGGTGTTGTAGAGCACTAAATCGGCGCCCGCCATGCTCTTGGCCGGGCGATAGCCGCGGGCCATCAGCACCCCGGCGACTTTCTCCGAATCGTGCGCGTTCATCTGGCAGCCGAACGTCTCGATATAGAAAGTCCTTCCCGAACCCAACGGCATCTGCAGGCCGGCCTCCGCACAATCGCTGGCGCGGATGGGCCAGCCGTTCGCCACGGAAGGCGCGGAAACCGGGGCCGTAAGCGCATCAACGCTGATATCGAAGGTGTGGCTCATCGTGGTGCAAGTTTAGCATAAGGCCCGGAAGCGAAAGGTAGCCTCAGCCGGGTGTCACAAGAGGGTGCGGCACTCAGCGAATCTCGCCGGCCAGCGCAGATTCATCTACCACCGCAACACCAGGCGGCGGCTGAAAATGAAACATCGCTTCCGAAAGAGGGATGTTTTCTTGCCAGTTGCCAAAACGGAATTCCGTTTCGGCGTTTCCCGGCTCCAGAATCAGGACGCGGACGAGGCGGGCCTCGGAATCCACTTCGAGGTAAATTTTCCGCACCGAGCCCGAGCCGCGCGGAAGGCAGAGCAAGACCGTGTCGCCAGCGGACGGCTCGGGCGTGTCCGCGCTTTCGCCTTTCTCGCCGGCGATTCGCACTTCGCGGCAAACACTTGCCAAATCGGCCTTGCCGGCGAGAAGCGCCAGGGGCGTGCGCCAATCCGAACTCTCTCGCACCTTGGCGCGGCTCACGGTGCGGTCCGCCGGAACGTAAAACCAGACATTCTTCCCATCTACGAGAAACAGCTTCCGCTCCGGCGACTCATACTCCCAGCGCATCCGGCCGGGGCGGGAGAAATAGACGGTTCCGGACTCCGCCGCCACTCCCCCGCCCCCATCGCTGTAGCGTTCGAAGAAAACAGCCTTCAATGTAGTCGCGTGCCGGTAGCGTGACTCGAGCGCGCGGCCGATGGCCTTGGCATCGGAGGCCGCCGCCGGCTGCACCAGGAGTGCGAGCAGAATTCCGCACATGGCGTGACGAATCATCCCATCGGATTCTAGCAAGATTGGAAAAGTTATGGTGCGGAGGACGAAGAGCTCTCGCGATGGTTGGAAGCAGCGAGCGGCAGCGAAGCGGGAGACGAGCCCTCCTTGCCGATCGTGGCAAGAAGCCGCAGATCGGAGTGCAGCCGGGCCGATACGCCGTCAAACACCCGTTGCGGGACGACTCGAACCTGGTTATAGAGCACCTCGTTCCATTGAATCACTCCGGGAGTCGGCAAGAGGTGCATGGACCACTGATAGATCAGCCCTAGATTCCAGAGAATCAGCAAAGCCGTAATGGGCACGAGGCGCCGCGCCGCAACTCGCGAATCTCCCCAGAGACGGGCGGCCCACGCAAATGCCGCCGCCAGCCCGAGAACAAAAACCGGCGTCAGCGAAACAAACATCCGGTTGCCATAGGAGAGCGTCCCATACCACCAGGGATACACCGAAATCAGGCCATAAAAAGCCAGCGCAATCAGCAGACAAACACGCGCCATCGCTCGGTCCAGACTCCAAAGCGCCAGCAGCCCGAGAGCGGCCAGCAGCAGCACAGGCGTCCAGACAAAGATTCCATGCTCCGGGGAAAAAAGCAGCTTTCGAAAAACGGGGGATCTCCAGTTCCATAAAACGTGGGCATACATCCCCGCGGCGAACGGGCTCCCATAGATGATTTCCCGGGCAATCAGCATCGGAAGGAAGGCCACCAATGCGCTCGCGGCAAAGAGCAGGTGAAGCCTCGCGTTGGCCCAGAAGGCCCGTGGATCGGACCGGCGAGCCCGCCAGGCCCGCGCATACGCAGCAAGACAATCCCAAGCCGGAGCGATAAAAAAAATGGCGTTGGCAAAGTACACTTCGGTCATCAGACCGGCTATCAGTCCAAGGACAGCCCATTGCCTTGCCGTCCTCGATTCGCGCGTTCGATGCCAATACCATAAAAATAACGCGGTGCAAAAGGCCGAGTGGGCATGCGACCACGACGGATCCATGTACATGTACACGGGCAGGGAGCTGGCAAACCAGATGCCCAGCGCGGCCCAGAACGCCCATCTCTCCTCCACATACTTTTTCGCCAATAGGAACGACAGGTAGATCGAGAGGAAACCGTAGACGGCCGTGCCGGTCGCCAGGGCGGCCAGGTAGGGCCACGAATGGCCGTCGGGAGCGATATGCGCGCCTAGACGGTCAGCCGCCAAAACCGCCAGGTGGGCGGGAACCACAAACGGCGCCCAGAGAATGGCCGGGCCAACCGTGTAAAAATTCGGCAAGTGTCCGGTCTTCGTGATGGGGTTGACGTAAAAGTGGCCGTTCAGGAAAACAAACAACAGCTCATTGGCCGGGTTGTTCCAGTATTGCTTCGCGTCGCCCGTGCACGCCCTGCACTCATAGAACATCTTTTCAGGAGGCCGATTCCAATCGCCGGCGAACTGCAGATTATGGTCAATGAGCAGGGATCGCAGGTAGGCGTAATAACCGATTCCGTCCCAGCGAACGCGGGCGTGGACGAATGGCATCGTCAGAACAAACAGGACGACAAGAATCTTCTCGTACCGTGAACGGAACTTCCAAAAACGCCTCATGCCCCACCCTCTCCGGCTTTCCTATTCAGCGGGTCGTTCGGCGAAAACGATCAAGTGAGACGCCTACTGCAAAATATTCAGGGCTTCGCAGGCCGTCTCCGAACTCGCGGGGACGCCTGTAAGGTCAAAATGAATGACCCCCGACTCCTCGGTGCAGAAACTCCGGGTCCCCGTTAGACCCGGGCTTTGCGGGGCAGCAGTCACAAAAAAACCGATGAAACCCGGCCCCCCGCACCCAGGCCCCTGGGAGGCAGGCCCGTCCTCACCCGCGTAGTTAAATATGTAGCCGCTCTTGGTAAACGGGGCCGTTGTAATAATCGGGTCGAGAAGATTCGCCTGGTCGCAGGTTGCCGAAACGCCGCTGCCGCCGAGGTTTGTGAGCGCCGGAGGATAGCCATTTCCCCACGTGGAGTTATAAACGACCGAGGCCGTCGTGACGTTTCGAAGGTTTTCCACGGCTGAGGATTCGTTGGCCGCCATTTTCGCCCGCAGGAAGTTCGGAATGGCGATGGCGGCAATGATCAGAATGATGGCGACGACGATGAGAAGCTCGATCAGTGAGAAGCCTTGCTGGCAGCGCGATTCCCGGCACTTTCGGCTCGGATCGGGGAGTTTCGTCATGGCCGTTTCCGCATCCCATTTCCTGGAAGCGCTTTCCCGGTGGATGTGGAAGCGGGGAGGACCCTGTCCTCCCCGAATCCAGTAGAGCCAACCTTACTGCAGAATACCGACGACCGCTTGGCACTGCACGTCCGTCGCCGCGGTGATGACTCCGGTGAGGTCATACCGCAACACGCCGGACTCGTCCGAGCAGAACGCGCGCTGGCCCGTGGTTCCCACAGACTGGGGCAGGGCGGTGACCACGAATGTCGGAATGATTCCGTTCACAGCGGCTCCGCCGGGCGCGAGAAAGGTGTAGCCGCTCTTTTGGCCCGCCGAGAGGACCGGGTCAATCAAGCAAGCGCTCGTGGAGGAGGAAGTGCAGGGAGCTGTTCCGCCAAGCGTCATTAAGCTCGTGGCGTAGCCAACTCCCCACGTCGAGTTGAAGGTGACTTCGGAAGTGACAATCGTGCGGATGGAGCCGACAGCCGATGCCTCATTGGCCGCCATGCGGGAGCGCAGCAGGTTCGGAATTGCAATCGCCGCGATGATCAGAATGATCGCCACGACGATCAGCAACTCGATCAGCGAAAAGCCCTTCTGTTTCTTCGTCATTCTCGTCTCCTGGGAGTATCTATATTCCTCAATCTCTTTGCGTCCCCTGGCGGGACTCGCGGGGGTATGGAGCAAGGGGATTGCCAAGGCCAGCCAAACTTTACTTTTCTCCCCCCGGAGACATTATACCCGTTGTTTCAATAAGATGCAGGCGCTTCCAGAACTGGTTTGTTCACCCTTGCCGGCAAGGAACCGCTGCGCCCCCGTAAAAGTGACACTTTGCGTCCGCTGGAATTGACGAATACAGCCCAGCATCCCTGTGGACCTGCTCAGGGGTCACGCCACTCATAAGGATTCCGGGGAGGATGCCTAGACGCC
>JAJXZD010000028.1:0-1294 GCA_021780215.1 Acidobacteriota bacterium | reverse complement strand
GCGTAGTGGCGGAAGGAGCGATAGCTCATCTTCAAGAGCTCGGCGGCGTGGGTGCGGATGCCGCCGGAGCGCTCGAGCGCGGCCAGCAGATAGGAGCGCTCGAGTTTCTGAATGTGCTCTTCAAGATTCAGCCCCCCGTCGGGAAAGGCGGGGCGGTCACCATTAGGGGGGGCGGCGATGGCGGCGCCTTGGAAATGATTGCGCACGCGGTCCGGCAGGGATTCCACCAAAATGCGTGCGCCGCTTTCCAGGGCCACGGCGCGCTCGATCGTGTTCTCCAGTTCCCGGACATTGCCAGGCCAGTCGTACATTTCCAAGCGGCGCATGGCCTCCGGGTCAATGCCTGCGATCTTCTTGTTCATCGCCGTGGAGTAGCGCCCGAGAAATTCACGCGCCAGCAGCGGAATGTCCTCGCGGCGCTCGCGCAGAGGCGGGAGGTGAACGGGGATGACGCTCAGCCGGTAGTAGAGATCCTCTCGGAAGCGGCCGTCGGCAATCTCCTTTTCGAGATCCTTATTGGTGGCCGCGATCACACGGACATCCACGTCGGCCTCCTCCGTGCTCCCAATCGGCCGGACCTTCCCCTCCTGCAGGACGCGGTACAGCTTGACCTGCATGGTCACGCTCATGTTGCCGATCTCGTCCATAAAGAGCGTGCCGCCGTGCGCCGCCTGGAAGAGCCCGCGGCGGTTGTCATTCGCGCCAGTGAATGCCCCCTTCATGTAGCCGAAGAGTTCCGATTCGAGGAGCGTTTCCGGAAATGCACCGCAGTTGATGGTGATGAAGGGAGCCTTGTCGCGCGTGCTGTTCTCGTGAATCGCGCGCGCCACCAATTCCTTTCCGGTGCCGCTCTCCCCGGTGATCAGCACACGGCTCGATTGCGGGGCGATGTTCTGGATCAGGTCGAAGATCGCCCGCATTTTCGGGCTGGTTCCGATCATGTGATCCAGTCCCGTGAGCCGGCGCAGCTCCCGGCGCAGATACCCGGCCTCGTTCTTGAGCGCCAGCGTTTCCGACACTTGCTGGACAGCCGAGCGCAGCTCATCGAGCAGGCGGTCTCCCTTGATGACGTAGCGGTCGGCGCCGAAGTTCACGGCGTCAATGGCGGTGTCAATCGTGGGCACTCCGGTGATCAGGATGAAGTTGGCGGCGGGGGAAACCTCCCGGCAATACCGCAGCAATTCCACGCCGTCCATGTCGGGCATGCAGATGTCGGAGACGACGATGTCGAACATCTGGGTAGCCAGCAGGCGCTTGGCCGCGGCTCCGTTGGCGGCTATGTCGGGCTTGTGGC
>JAJXZD010000236.1 GCA_021780215.1 Acidobacteriota bacterium | reverse complement strand
GGTTAAAGCAACGTATGAGGCCGTTCCCGCACCGAAGCTCGTGGTGGCGGTAGGCGCCTGCGGGTGCAGCGGCGGAATCTTCACCGGAAGCCACGCCATTGTCGGCCCCGTGGACGCAGTAATTCCTGTGGACGGCTACATCCCAGGCTGCCCGCCCACTCCGGCGATGCTTGTCACGGGAATTCTCGCGGTCCTCCGTCGACAACGATCCGGATGAAGCATTCGCGATGCCCGCGCGTGGGAGGTGACCCTGTAGCTCGCCCCGCGGTCCGAAACCTTGCGTCGTCTCCGCAGCGGCGGCGCAAAACAGCTCCTCCGCCATGAGCTGAAAATCTTCGCAGCGCAAGGTACAATAAAGATCACGGTGTACGGCTTGGAGGAAACGGCTGCGGGTGTCTCAGGCAGACGCCGTTCACCGCGCAGCATCCGGCGCACTTGCCGGCCTAATTCTTGTGCTATGGTTTCGTGACCGGCGGTTGCCTTGATCGCATTTCCGTCCGAATATTACGAAGCAATCTCCGCGTGGCCAAACTGCGTCCTGCTCGAGACCGCGCGGGCCGATGCCGACAATTTTCGCAGCTACCTCTTCGCGGAGCCCGTGGAGGTTCTCTGCGCGAGACAGCTTGCGGATCTCCCCGGCGTTTTTGAGCAAATCCAGAAGCACCTCGCGAGGAGCCATTACGTTGCCGGCTATTTGAACTACGAGTGCGGCTATCATTTCGAGCCTCGCAGCGCCTCTACTCCTCCCTTGCTGGAAAAGGCTCCTCTGGCCTGGTTCGGCGTGTACGCGCGGCCATTCGTTTTCGATCATCGCAGCGGGAGATTCGACGCCGAAATGCCCCGCGAGAAGTGTGCAACAGCGCAACAGGAAGCCACTCAGGAACCACCGGAAGTTTCCGGCTTCGTGCTCGGCGTGACTGAGGAGGAATATTGCCGAAGAGTCGAGGCAATCCGCGAGTATATTGCGGCCGGCGACACCTATCAGGTCAACCTGACCGCCAAAGCCTTCTTCGAATATTCCGGCAATCCAGCTGCACTCTATCGAACCTTGCGGGGGCGGCAGCGAGTATCCTACGCCGCGTTTCTCCACGCCGGAGACAGGAGAATCCTCTCGTTTTCTCCCGAGCTCTTTTTCCGAGTGGCGGATGGCCGGATCACAACCCGGCCCATGAAAGGCACGGTCCGGCGCGGGCGCGACCTGGCCGAGGACGCCAGGCTTAGAAACTGGCTGCACGAGGATCCCAAGAACCGCAGCGAGAATCTGATGATTGTGGACCTGCTGCGCAATGATATCGGCAAAATTTGCCAGCCGGGCTCGGTCCGCGTAGATGAGCTTTTCTCGGTGGAAACGTACGAAACACTCTTCCAGATGACTTCGACAATATCCGGAGCGCTGCGTCCCCGGATGACACCCTACGAACTCTTTCAGGCGATCTTTCCCTGCGGCTCCGTGACCGGCGCACCCAAATGCCGCACGATGCAGATCATTCAGCAGCTCGAGGGAATACCGCGCGGAGTATACACCGGCGCCATCGGCTATTTTGCCCCGAACGGCGGGGCCGTGTTCAACGTGCCGATTCGCACACTGGTGCTCGACGGTGAGCGCGGCGAGATGGGCGTAGGCGGCGGAGTCGTCTACGATTCCGTTCCGCGCGAGGAGCACGCGGAATGTCTTCTCAAGGCCCGCTTTCTCACGCAACAGGAAGCTCCCTTCCAGCTATTGGAGAGCATTCTCTGGGATGGCCAGTACCAGATGCTGCAGGGGCATCTCAACCGCTTGGCGGCCTCCGCCCGATACTTCGGCTATCTGATGGAGGAGGCCGATGTCCTGGCTGCCTTGAGCAAAAATGCGGAAAACCTCCAGCCAGGCCACGCCTATAAGGTCCGTCTGCTGGTGGAATCGGAGGGGGACATCGTCGTTGAAAATGTGCCAATTGAGCCGCCCCCGGCGAATGAAACCGCCATGCTGGCCCCGGAACCGACCTGTTCAGAGGACCGTTTTCTCTACCACAAGACGACCCGGCGCGCCCTTTACGAGCGATGGTTCGCCGAGGCGCACCGCCGGGGGCACGCGGACGCCCTCTTCCGGAATGAAAAGGGAGAAATGACCGAAGGAGCGACCAGTAATCTATTTGTAGCCATAGGCGGGCGCATGCTCACGCCGCCGGTAGCATGCGGCCTGCTGCCCGGTGTCTTTCGGCGAACCTTGCTGGAACAAGACGCGTCCGCTGGCGAGCGCGTTCTCACGCTGGAGGATTTGCGCCGCGCGGACGCAATCTACCTGTGCAATTCCGTGCGCGGCCTACGCCGCGTGCGCCTGGTGGAAACAGAAAAGGACGCGGCTGCCTCCGAGTCGCACGCGGGCATGGCGCCATCTCGCTAAGGGAGGAATCAATGGAAATTGTCGTGGAACATCTGGGCGCGCTGCAATTTGAAATCCGGGCGCGCGAGCACACCATCGAATGTGACCAGCCGGAAGAAGAAGGCGGCTTCGATGAAGGCATGACTCCGCCGGAGTTGCTGCTTGCTTCGCTCGGCGCGTGCGCGGGTTTTTATGCGGCGCAATACTTGCGCAAACGAAAGCTTCTGACGGAAGGAACCATGGTCCGCACCACGGCGGAGAAGGCCAAGAACCCGCCCCGCTTAGACAACTTTCACATCGAAGTAAGCGTTCCCGCCGATTTGAGCGTAGAGGATGTGGCCGGGGTCGAGCAGTTTGTCCGCCGCTGTCTGATCCACAACACGCTTCTGCATCCCCCACAGATCACCGTGGACATTCAGGCATCCGCGGCCCTGGCCGGGCAGAAAACCTCCCAAAATCCTGGCTAAAGGGCATCATGCTTTCGCTTTTTCCTGATTTTCATTGTCAGGGAGAGTTTTCTCCGTTCGAGGTGCGTTTTGTCGTTTCAGGCAACAGCAGACACTTTGTTCGCATCTCTTGTCTTTGACCGCCTTCGGAGCGTGTGCTAGCTTACCTTTGGGTCGGTTTTTAAAATCCATTTCAGGAGCGTGGAATATTTCAGTCCTGGCATTCGTCTTTTTTGCAAGCCCGCTTACTCTCCTCGAACAGACAAACGGGGTTGCCCGGGTTGTTCTGGTGATTTTGCTGGCACTTTCCATTTTTTCTTGGGCGTTGATTCTCCAAAAGGTATTTCAGTTGCGCGGCATAGACGGCAAAACCGCCCGCTTCCTGCAGATGTTCCGCTCCGGGCGCGGGCTGGCGGATCCGAACACGCTCCGTGCCGGTGTGGGGAGTTCTCCCCTGGTGACCGTGTACGCAGCCGGCTACCGGGAATTCGAGGCGCAGCTGGGCGGCGCCGCGGGGCGCACGGGGAGTGGGCCCGCCAGGCTGAAGAATGCAGGGGCCGTCGGCGTGGAGATGCAGGTGGCCGCTGGAGAAGAGGTGCGCCGTCTCGAGAAAGGAATGTCCACTCTGGCGACGATCGCTTCGGTTTCGCCATTCATCGGGCTGTTTGGGACCGTCTGGGGAGTGATGGATGCATTTGCGGGCCTTGGCAGCGAAGGGGCAGCGACGTTGCGCGTGGTGGCCCCGGGAATCGCAGAAGCGCTTATCACGACCGCGGCGGGCCTCTTCGCCGCCATACCGGCATTGATTGCTTACAATCATTATCTGCACGGGATTCGCGGAGTGGCCTCGCGGATGAACGATTTTGCCTCGGAATTCGTAGCCAAGATCGAAACGCTCTACAGCGCCTAGGCGCAGCGCCGAACCCGGCGCACAGGATTCTTCCATGCCGCAGATTCAGCGCGAGATTGGCACATCGCTTTCGGACATCAACATGGTGCCATTCATTGACGTGGTCCTGGTCCTGCTGGTCATTTTCATGATCACGGCGCCCATCCTGCAATCCGGCATTGATGTGGACGTGCCCAAGACCCGGACAGTCAAGGAACTCACGCAGGTCCGCGAAGTGATCACCATAGACCGCGGGCAGCGCGTCTATCTGAACGATAAGCCGGTGAACATCCATGAATTGGGCGCGCAAGTGGTGGCCCAGGCACATGGCGGGCACGTGCAAGCCATATACGTCCGCTGCGACGAAACGGTCCCCTTCGGGAGCTGGGCCACGGTCGTGGACACACTGCGCCAGGCCGGCATCCAAAATATTAGCGTTGTGACGCAGCCGCTGACCGAGCGGCCCCAAATGCACTAGAGAGATGGGAACGCTGGCCGCAAACCGAATCAACAGACCCCTCAAACCATTCCTTGTCTATTCGTTCCTTCTGCATTGCACGCTGGCTCTTGTGGTTGCGATTTCCATCTGGCATGCCCGGACAGGAGAGGATTGGGGCTCGCCGGGCGGTTCCGTCACCGTCGGTATTGTCGGAAGCCTTCCGGCAATACCGTTGCCGACTCCGGAAGTCTCAAGCCCCAGCCGCGTGGTGGACACTTCAAAGGGGCTTTTCCAGTCCCAGCCCAAGCCGCTGCCAAAGCCGGAACCGAACGAGACGCTGATTCCCAAGTTCCAGCACGAGAAGTCCCCAAAGCACATCTCCCGCCCGTCCAAGCTGCTTGAGAATCCCACGCCGCCTCCTCCCAATGCAGTTCCCTATGGTCAGGGCGGCGCTCCCTCGGTTCCCACATCTTCGTTTGCGATGGGGGCGACGGGCGCGACGCAGGGGGGAATGAGCTTTGCAGGTCCCGGAGCGGGCGACTTCGGATCGCGCTTTTCCTGGTACGTCGAGGCCGTGCAGCGTCGC
>JAJXZD010000138.1 GCA_021780215.1 Acidobacteriota bacterium | reverse complement strand
CCAGAGTGGATTCTCGCTCACTCCCGCTGGTACAAAAAACGCCAGTCACGTCATCCCGCTGAGCGAGTTCGCGAACTCGCTCAGCCATTCCGATCCGAACCTGTAAGGGATCTCTCTTGACTAATACAGCATTGTGTACATCGAGAGCTTGGCACGGGCTTCCATAATCACCTATTCCAACAAACAAACTATCTTGCATGAAAGGTCTGGGGAGTTACGGAAATCGCGTGGGATACGAACGGACAGCCTCCGAATCGCCTATAGGGAAAATCATGTCCACACGAAATTGGTTAACTATAAAATCCGCTGATTCCGTGCGATCAACAATGATGATGGGATTGAATCGCCCACCCCACAGCGCGTTAGATCGGCGAACCGCCAAACGAAAACTCTGGATGTCTCCATCGCGGATGGCCCAGGCGATTCGTAGCGGTCTGTAAGAGATATTGACGCGAACACTCTCCATAAGCCACGGATTATAACGCTTGGGGCATGGAGCCGGTATAACGGAGGAACCACATCACAAAGGCGCGCGTTGCGTTTCGTGCCGGGGTGGTCCCTTTTTGCCTTCCCTATCCGCTATCCCACAACGCGATTGACAGGAGACTGAGCGTAGCCTAGACTTGACGTTTGTCTATATAGCGAAAGGTGCGGCAGGGCAGATGCGGACGCATGTTCCCAAGGGCCGAGAGGCCGAAGACCTGAAAACAGGCAAAAACTGGTTTGTGGTGGACGCGAGCGAGCAGGTGCTGGGGCGGCTTGCGACGCGCGTGGCGCGGTTGTTGATCGGCAAGGACAAGCCGAACTTCACGCCGCATCTCGAGTGTGGCGATCACGTGATCGTGATTAACGCCGAGCGGGTGCGGTTGACGGGAAACAAGCTCGATCAGAAGGTGTATCGGAGCCACAGCGGCTATCCCGGCGGACTCAAGGAAGTGCCGATTCGCGCGCTGATGCAGCGGCATCCTGAAGAGGTGGTGCGCGAGGCTGTAGTAGGGATGCTGCCGAAGAATAAGCTGCGCGCCCGCCGCGCGAAGAAACTCCGCGTGTACGCCGGCAGCGAAGCGCTTGCCCGCCATGCCGGGCAGAAGCCTCAGCCCGTCGCGCTGTAGCCCAGCACGAAGCGTAATTTTCCTCGAGGCGCGCACGCGTCTTGCCATGCGGGTTGGCACGCGAAGGTGCCAGTATATTGGGACCGGACAGCAGGGGATTGGGACAGGAGGATCATTGAGTTCATCCGCTAATTCGATGGAAACCGCCGCGAAGCCGGCTTACGGCACAGGGCGCCGCCGCGAGGCGGTTGCCCGCGTGTATATCAAGCCCGGCGCGGCACGCTTCACAGTGAACGGCCGCGCGGTCGAGGAATACTTTCGCAACGTTGCGTGGCATACGGCCGCCGTCGAGCCGCTGAAGTTCACGCAGATGCACGACCAGCTCGAGGTGAAGGCGACGGTGCGGGGCGGCGGGGCCGGGGGCCAAGCGGGAGCGGTGCGGATGGGATTGTCCCGCGCTCTGGCCCGGCTGAACCCGGATTTGCGGCCGGCGCTGCGAAAGAACGGTTTCCTCACGCGCGATCCGCGCATGAAGGAGCGCAAGAAGTACGGGCAGAAGGGTGCGCGGCGCCGCTTCCAGTACAGCAAGCGCTAAGCGGTAACGGGCGCGGCCTGGACCGCGCCCGATCTCACGGCCGGGAAGACCCGGCAAAAAAGGGCGCTCGCCCGGTCCTCCGGGCGGCAAGCGCCCCTTTC
Source organism: Acidobacteriota bacterium (assembly GCA_021780215.1). Lineage (GTDB taxonomy): Bacteria > Acidobacteriota > Terriglobia > Acidiferrales > UBA7541 > Palsa-295. Next base: position 17,454 of record JAJXZD010000138.1, on the reverse strand, counting down.
AGGAGAGGAGACACTTTGGCAGTCGAAATCACGATGAAGGAGCTTCTGGAGGCCGGGGTCCACTTTGGCCACCAGACGCGGCGATGGAACCCGAGAATGAAGGAGTACATTTTCGGGGAACGCAACGGAATCCACATCATTGATCTTCAAAAGACCCTCAAGATGTTCCGCGAGGCGGCGCGCTACGTTTCCGAGCAAGCGGCACAGGGCAAGAGTGTTCTTTTCCTGGGCACCAAGCGGCAGGCGCAGGAAGCGATTGCCGAGGAGGCGCAGCGCTGCGCAATGTTCTATGTGAACCACCGCTGGCTGGGCGGAACGCTGACCAACTGGGTGACGCTGCAAAAATCGATCAAGCGGCTGAAGCTCCTGAAGTCCATGTCCGAAGACGGGCGCATGGCGCAGTTTTCGAAGAAGGAAGGGGCGCGGCTTGACAGGGAGCTGCGGCACCTGCAGCAGAATTTCTCCGGCGTCGAGAATATGACCACGATGCCGGATGTGATGTTCGTGATTGATCCGAACGCGGAGGTGATCGCGGTCCGCGAGGCACGGCGCATGGGGATTCCCGTGGTGGCCATCGTGGACACGAACTGCGATCCCAGCCTGGTGGACTGGATCATCCCGGGCAACGACGACGCGCTGCGGGCCATTCGGCTGTTCACCTCGAAGATTTCCGATGCGGTCTTGGCGGGCCGGCAATCCTTCGAGCAGACCCAGATCGCCGGCGAAAAAGCGGGCGGAGCCGAGGGCGGCGAGGGCGGGGTCGAATACGTGGACACGAGCGCTTACGAACAATACGAGAAGCAGGAAGGCGACTACGTCGAAGGCGCCCCGGCCGACGAGGCTGCGCCAGCCGCGGCGGGCGACGACGAAAGCGCCCCCCAGTAGGGTCTCTGCGATCCATGCCGCCACGCCGGGAAACCGAGGCGGCATCCGAGAATCGTTCTGAATTCAACAAAGAGGAACCGATAAATCCATGAGCACAGCACCCGACCCCGGAAAGCAGAACATCCCGGCGCAACTGGTGAAGGAACTGCGCGAACGCACCGGCGCGGGAATCTCCGATTGTCGCGCAGCGCTTGTGGAAGCGGGCGGCAATATTGAGCAAGCCATCAGCGTGCTGCGGAAGAGGGGGCAGGCCGCAGCGGCCAAGAAGGCGACACGGGCCACCAGCGAGGGGCTGGTTGGCAGCTATATCCACGCGGGCGGGAAGATCGGCGTGCTGGTAGAGATCAACTGCGAGAGCGATTTCGTGGCCCGCACGGAGGATTTTCAGAGGTTGTGCCACGACGTGGCCATGCATGTGGCCGCGCTGGACCCGCGATTCCTGCGCCGCGAGGAAGTGACCCAGGAAATTCTCGACCGTGAGCGGGAAATCTACCGCGAGCAGGCACGCGCCACGGGAAAGCCTGAGCCGGTGATCGAAAAGATCGTCTCCGGCAAAATGGAAAAGTTCTACGAAGAAAACTGCCTCTACGAGCAGCACTACATCAAGGACGAGGGCACAACGATCAAGGAGCTCGTGGACCAGTCAATCGCCAAGCTCGGCGAGAATATTGCCATCCGGCGCTTTTCCCGGTTCAAGGTAGGGGAGATGGACGGCGCGGGCCCCGCCGAGGATGCTTCCGGCGCGAAGGTGTGACGCGCGAGCTGCCGCATGATAGCGTGCCTCTCTCGCACCGGCAGGTGATCGGGAGCCCGCGCATTGCGTGCCGAGGATGGTTTTCTCCGATGCACCCTTTCTCTGCTAAAATGCCGGCACGCCTCGTGGCGTGAACCCGACCCGATGACGACTCCGCGAAAACCAACTCCGCAAAAGGTCGCGCGAAGGACTCCCATTTACCGGCGCATCGTGGTGAAGCTTTCGGGGGAATCCATGTCGGGGCCGCTCGAATCCGGCATTCACGCGGATACGATTCACACCCTGGCGGGCGAGGTGAAGGCGGTTCACGACCTGGGCGTCGAAGTGGCGCTGGTGGTCGGCGGCGGCAATATCTTCCGCGGTGCGCGCCAGCAAGGCCTCAACATTGACCGCGCTACCGGCGATTACATGGGGATGCTCGCCACCGTGCTCAACGGCCTGGCCCTGCAGGACGCGCTGGAGAAGGCCGGCTGCCACACGCGGCTGATGAGCGCGATCGAAATGCATCAGGTGGCCGAGCCATTTATCCGGCGCCGCGCAACGCGGCATCTGGAGAAGCAGCGCGTGGTGATCTTCGCAGCGGGCACGGGCAACCCGTATTTTTCCACGGACACGGCGGCCGCGCTGCGGGCCATGGAGATCAAGGCGCAAGTGATTCTGAAGGCCACGCGGGTGGACGGCATCTACGACTCCGATCCAGAGAAGAACCCCTCGGCGAAATTGTTCAAGAGCATTACCTACCTGGATGTGCTGAAGCGGGGGCTCTCCGTGATGGATTCAACGGCGATTTCCCTGTGCATGGACAACCGGATGCCCATCGTTGTATTCAACATGAATGTGCCCGGAAATCTGAAGCGCGTGGTGGTGGGCGGTGGGGTGGGCTCGTGCGTCACCCCCGCGTGATTCCGCACGGGCGGAGGCCAATGTTCTGATGACCACGATTGCTACGAGCAAGGACGCGCTGGCGCAGGCCAAAACGCGCATGGAGAAAGCCGTCGAGGATTTCCGCAAGGATCTGGCGGCGATCCGCACCGGGCGGGCCAACGTCGCGCTGCTGGACCAGGTGCGCGTGGATTACCATGGAACGCCGATGCCGATCAACCAGCTCGGCACGCTCAGTGTTCCGGACGCCGCCCAGATCTTGATTTCGCCCTGGGATCCGGGAGCTGTGCCGCTGATTGACAAGGCGATTCGCACCTCCGACCTCGGTCTGAACCCGACGAACGACGGCAAGGTGGTGCGTGTTCCGATCCCCGCGCTGACGGAAGACCGCCGCAAGGAACTCGTCAAACACATTCACCGGGTGCTCGAGGATCACCGCACCGCAGTGCGCAACATCCGCCGGGACGTCAAGGAAGCCGTTGAGAAGATCGAGAAGGAAAAGAAGATCAGCGAGGATGAGCGGAAGCGCACGCTCGACGAACTCGAAAAACTGACTCACTCTGAAACCAAGAAAATCGAAGATCTTTCCGCCACCAAAGAGAAGGAAGTCCTCGAAATCAAGTAACCCCGCCTGCCACCGATCACTGCTCCGAGACGACGTCCACAGGGCGATCGAGCGTGAACATGCAGACGCCCGCGACCTGTGAGCACGAAAGGGTTCCGCGGCGCAGAATTTTCACGGGCGAGCGATCCGGAAAGACCGGGCCGTAATCGAGCGTCCGCAGGCGTTCGCCGAGGGAACGCAACCGCTCACTGCCGTCGAGAAAGCGCACCCCCTCGATACGCGGCCCGTCAGTTCCGGGCGAGAGCAGCACCAGGAAAGAGGCGCGCGCGTCTTCCCCTTCCGATTTTCCCACTGGAAGCACCCGCAGGCTTTTGAGTTCCTTTGAGGCTTGCTTCACCAGGTCGGCAATTCCCGCGTTGCCGCCGAGCAATAGCGTCAGGCGAGCGCGCGTCTCGGGCAGGGCATTGGGAGCGGCCAATGCGAGTGCGCAAGCGTCAATGGCCTGTTGCTTTTGCCCCCGCTTTTCATAGATTTGCGCCAGATGGTCGCCGGGAGTCCCGTCCAACCCCAGTCGCCAGGCCGCACGAACATATCGCTCGGCTGCTTCCAGGTCGCCCTGCTGGAAGTACACCCATCCGAGCGTATCCCAGTACGGGGCGAGGCTTGCCACGTCCGCCATCTGCGCGGCAGTGGGCTTCGACAGATCGAGAGTCTGCAAATCCCCCTCGACGGCTGAAACCGCGGATTCGGCGAACTTGTGCGCGGTATCGAGGTCGGCCTTGTGGCGGGCAAGGCGATAGGCGATCTCGTTCCATACGGGAGCCGAGGGAGAAAGCTCCGCCGCTCTGGCGAATGCGGCGAGAGCCTTCTTGTTCTGCCCGATGTTGAGATAGGCCCGGCCCAGGGCAATTTGAATGGCGGGCTTGTCCGCGGAGAGCACGGCGGCTTTTTCGAGTTCGGGGACGGCTTCAGCGTAGTTTTGCCGATCGAGAAGGATCTCTCCCAGCGCGGCATGTGCCAGCGGATCGAGGGGATTTCGTTCGGTCTGCTTGCGGAAGGTGGCGGCAGCACCGTCAAAATCCTGCTGGCGTTCGAGCGCCACGCCGAGATAGTTGTAGACGTTTTCATCAGCCGGGTTGAATTCGATCTGCTTCCGGAACGCGCGCGCCGCCTGCGGATAGTTTCCCGTTTGGAGATAGGCGAGGCCGAGATCGTTCCATGCCTGGGGGCGCCGCGGGTCGAGTTCAACAAGCCGCTCGAAGAGAGGAATCGCCGCGCGAGGTTGCCCTCCACGCAGCGCGGCCAGCGCTGCTTCCAGCAAGTCATTGGGAGTCACCGAGGAGGGAATGGAGGGCTGGCCGGGAGCAAGGTTTTCGATGATCAGGGCCTGGCTCTGGTCTGCCGTGACGGCCCGCGTGAATGCGAGGTAGTCGCTGGCGCGCGCCGCGGGCAGTTCCCGCATTTTGAACTTCACGGTCCGCTCGGCCGTTAGCACGCCCGCTGCGAAATGGTAGCTGGATCTGAATTCCGCGTAATCCCGGGCCACCGAAACTCCCACCGGAGGCTGCGCCGAAAAGTCTGCGGGCAGGGCAAGCCGCAGATGGACTGTGACGCTGAGCGGGCTGCCGAGCCGGACGGGCTGCGAGCTGTCGGGTGGCATGCTGGGCAGGCCGATGGTCAGAAGAGGCATGGCGGCACGAGCATTTTTAGCGGGCCACGTGAAGAACCCGGGCGCGGAGAAATCCAGCTCGAATTCGAACGGATGAATGGTGTCAGCGGGGGCGCCGGGCCTGGCTGCGGAGACCTCGCCCTGAATGCCGTCATAGGCGAGGATGGTCTGGCCGAGCTCCTTCCATTGTGTTTGCGGCGTATTCTCGAAAGCCAGCCGTAGCGCAAGCTCGGTATCGCCGCGAAGCGAATAGTGCGCGCGCGCCGTTAGTTTTCCGAGGGGGCTCACCTGGCCCTCGATGCTCACATCTTGCACGGACGGGAACGGTGGGTCCGCCGGGGTCAGGACCAGTCTGCCGTGGCCGTCCGCGGACACAAGCAGCGCGGATTTGTGGCGCAGGGGAGCCGCCAACAGTCGAAAGGGAGCGACGTCCACGGTCGGATCCATCCAAACCAGATCGCCTCCGATATGCGCCGCGGCAATCACATGGTCGAATTGAGAGGGGGAAGGCACAGCGGAGTCGAGCTGCCGGCCGTAGGGAAGCAGGACCGCATCGGATTCCACACCGGCGGAACGGAGCATGGCGGCCAGCAGGGCCTGCTTGTCCTTGGCGTCGCCGTAGCCGCTCGAGAGCACCTCGGCTGGCGGCCTCGGCGCGTAGGAGATACGGCCCAGCGGAAGCGCGACGTAGCGAATCTTCTGGGCGACGAATTCGTAGATGGCCTGCGTTTTGGCGAGGTCCGTCGAGGAACCGCGGATGAGCGCGGCCGTTTTCTCACGGATCCCGGACGCGGGCTGTGCGCCTCCCTTTTCGAGGCCCGCGTACCAGCGAGCTACTTCGTCCCAGTTGTGGAACGAGGTGATTTCGACGTCCAGTGGGGAAGCCTTGCCCGGTGTCGCGCCCTGGGTGGATGACTCCTCTTTGGCCGGGCGCGCGGATACGTCTCGCGTCCAGCGGTAGATTTTCCGGCCGGGCGCGCTGGCGACCTGAAACGCATAGCCCGGCGACTTCACAATGACCGTGCGATTCTGCGGAAGGCTGATTTCCAGTCGCTCGTCGCGCGGCGGTTCGCCCCGGAGGAAATTGTGCTGGAACCAGAACTCTCCCGGAGCGGGCGGCTTCACGATCTGTGTGACAATCTCGTACTCGACAGTGTCGCCGACGGCAAGCGCAGGAATGGCAATTCGTTCTTCCCTGGCATCGACATAGGCAAGGGCTGCGCTGGCGAGCGAAACCGGCACATCCTTCACCGCATCCGTCCCGGCCGTCACTGTGGCTCCATCGGGCTTTCGTACGCGCAGATAGCGAACATTCATGCGCTCGCTGGCGGAGTTGTAGTGGAAGACCAGCGAATGCAATTGCTGCGCACCCGCAGCCGTCTCCACACGAATACGCACCGCGAGGTCCTTTTCGCCGGTGCCATCGTCCTCGTAGCGGACTGTGGTGAGGTATTTTTCGATGAGAAATGGCTCCTGCGCCTTCTCTTTTTCAGCGGAAGAGCCTGCAGTGAGGGTCCTGGCAGAAGCGACTCGACCGGGATTGGCCGGATGCGAGCCTTCCTGCGCCGCGGCAGCCAAACCGAGCAGGCAAAGCAGTGATAGCCAGCGCAGGTCCATATCTCTCTCCGGGGAAATCAGCCCCCGTGGTCAAGTCTATGGGCGATGGAGGCGCGGGTAAAGAGCCGAGGTCCTTGCTGTTGAGCAGAGGCCAACCGCTGTGCGCCCGGTCTAGCGGGACGCCGGGTGCATTCCGACAAGTCCGGAGGCAAGGAGCAAAATGCGCCGCCGTGCGCGGACAGATTTGTGGCAGAGTATCCGCTGATGGCTTCCTTGGGGATTTCGCGCCGTGACGGCCGGACCGCGTTTTCCTATCCCGGCTTCACCTATTTGCAGACGGCGCGCTTCTTCAGCATCGTCGGGATAGAGATGCAGTCCATTGCTGTCGGTTGGCAGGTGTACGAAATCACCCACCGCGCCTTGGACCTTGGCTTGGTGGGGCTAGCGCAGTTCTTGCCGGGCATGCTCCTGTTTCTCCTCTCTGGGCACACGGCGGACCGCTACAACCGCGCGCGGGTGCTCATGATGAGCTATGGCGGCATGGCGGTTTGCTCCGGGCTGCTGCTGAGCGTCACATTTGCCGGGAGACATTCGGTTCTTGCCATCTATGGTGTCATGGTGCTGGTGGGTGTGACGCGTTCATTCAGCTCTCCGGCGGGGCGGGCCATCCTGCCGCAGGTTGTCCCGGAGGAGGAGTTTCAGAGCGCGGTGGCGTGGGGCGCGACCGTTCTCCAGACCGCGACAATTCTCGGGCCCGCCGCCGGCGGCCTGGTCTACGCATTCTTCCGAGGCCCTTCGGCCGTGTACGCTCTGGCGATGATTTTCGCGGCAGGAGCGTCGGCGCTCATGCTGCGGGTGAAGCTGCAGGTCAAGGCGCGAACACGAGAGCCGATAAGCCGGGAGACGGTTTTAGCGGGGTTTCGCTACATCTGGACGCACAAGATAATTCTCGGCTCCATTTCTCTCGACCTGTTTGCTGTGCTCTTGGGCGGAGCCGTGGCGCTGCTGCCCGTTTACGCGCGGGACATTCTGAAGACCGGGCCGTGGGGGCTGGGCTTGCTGCGCTGCTCGCCCGCGCTCGGCGCGGGAGCGATGGCCATTCTGCTGGCTTTTCGCCCGCTGCGGGGGCGGTCCGGACAGATCATGTTGTGGTGCGTGGCGGGATTCGGCTTGTTCACAATTTTATTCGGCCTTTCGCGCAGCCTGGCGCTTTCCATGGCGGCCCTGGCGCTGGTCGGGGCGAGCGACATGATCAGCATGGTGATTCGCGGGGTCCTGGTGCAATTGGCCACGCCCGATGAGATGCGCGGACGAGTGAGCGCCGTGGACATGATTTTCATCGGCGCCTCGAATGAATTGGGCCAGTTTGAATCGGGCGTGACGGCGGCGTGGTTCGGGAGCGTGCCCGCAGTCGTGCTGGGAGGTGCAGGGGCCATCCTGGTGACGGCACTCTGGGCGTGGATGTTTCCGGAACTCCGGCGGGCGGACCGATTACATCCCGGCCCGCCGGCCGATTTGATGGAGAAATTCTAGCTGCGGCGAGCGCTACCGCTCAGACGCTGCAGCTTTCCGGTCGGGAGGGGGAGCCGCCGGCGCGGCCTTGGCGCCTTCGTACATCGGCGCCGGTCTCCAGCCCTGCACAGTGGTCCCACCGCTGACCCGCGCCTGCATGGCAGGGGCGTAGAAATTGTAGGGGTGGATGGATTCGGGAGCGCTGGCTTCGTCTAGGCGCTTGCGCAGCTCTCCGGGAATCGTGAATTCGACGGCCGCAAGAGTGTCCTCCAGCTGCGACATCTTGGTGGCTCCCAGAATCACCGAAGTCACCCCAGGTTGCGTGGCCGCCCAGTTCATGGCGATTTGTGCAGGCGGTTTGCCGGCCTCCTTGGCCACCATCAGCAGGGCGTCGAGGATGCGCCAGTTGCGCTCCGTGAATTTATTCCAGATGGACCCGGGGCCGGTCAGGCGGCCCTCGCCGCGCCCGCTGCTCCCCTCACGGGTGTATTTGCCGGACAAAAAGCCGCCGGAAAGCGGGCCCCATGGGCACAGGCCGATGCCCAACTCCTGCGCGGCCGGGATGTGTTCGCGCTCGATGCTGCGCTCCACAAGCGAATATTCGAGCTGGAGCGTGGCGATACGTTCCTTTCCTTCCTTTTCGGCCAGCGTCTGCATGCGCGAGAAGTACCAAGCTGGCGTGTCCGACATGCCGAAATAGCGAATCTTTCCTTCGCGCACCAGATCGGTCAGAGTGGAAAGGACCTCCTCGACCGGGGTCATGGTATCCCATGCGTGCAGGTAGTAGAGATCGAGGTAATCCGTCTTCAGGCGGCGCAGGGATCCTTCGAGCGCGCGGTAGATGTTTTTACGGCCGTTGCCGCCCGCGTTGGGATTGCCAGGCTGGGCCCCGAAAGTAAACTTCGTAGCGATGACCACCCGGTCCCGCGCCTTGGCTTCCGCGACAAATTTTCCGACCAGTTCCTCGGAATGGCCATTGGTGTAAGCGTCCGCCGTGTCGATAAAATTTCCCCCGGCGCCGAGATAGCGGTCAAATTGGTCCCGCGAGACCTTTTCGTCGGCTCCGAAGCCCCACTCGGTGCCAAATGTCATCGTGCCGAGGCAAAGCGGGCTCACCCGCAGCCCGGTGCGCCCAAGCGTCGTATAGTCGGTCAGTTTCATAGCCACTCTCCTGAGTGAAAACTTGCCTTCAGTTGAAAAGCGCGTCTGCCAGCAGCCTATTCTAGTATGGGACGCGAGAAGCGCAAGGGCTGAGGCTTTTGCGTGCAAAAATCCGCAGCGTGGCGAGTGTTCGGGGTCGCCCCCGCGGATTTCCACATTGGGCAATCGCCTTGACCGTTGCAACGTGCCGGGGGTGTGTGCTACATGAAGGCTAGGGGCCGGGGACGCCCTTCATCAGGAATCTTTCGCCCGTTGTGCCTTGCCCTTCGGGCAGGAGCGCAGGCGGGGACGCCAATCCACATTTCAGGAGATCGCTATGCGCGGCAAAGCCCGCCGTTCAAAGAGTTCTACACCATCGCAGACTTTTGCCGGAGAAGGATCCATGGGGCGCCGGAAATTCATGGGAGCGCTTGCGGCGGCGGGAACCGGCGCCATGGCGGGCGGGCTCTCGGTTTCTCCTTCCGCACATGGCGACACGGTGCATTTTCCGCCGTCGTCTTATTTGGGAGGGGCCGGGCCATTTCGCAGCGAATGCGACATTCGCGATTGCGACGTCATCGGCGAAATTCCCACGAACATTGACGGTGCATTTTACCGTGTCGGCCCGGACTGGCAGTATCCGCCGATGACCGGCAATATTCCTTTCGACGGTGAAGGCCACGTCAGTATGTTCCGGATTTCGAACGGGCACGTGGACTTCAAGAGCCGCTACGCGCGCACGCAGCGCTACAAAGCGCAGTCCGCCGCGCGGAAGAGGCTGTTCGGAATGTACCGCAATCCGTTCACCGACGACGCGAGCGTGAAAAATATCAGCCGCGGCACCGCCAACACCCACATCGTGTATTACAACGGGAAAATGCTGGCGCTCAAGGAGGATAGTCCACCCGTGGTGCTCGATCCGCTGACGCTTGAAACCGTGGACGACTACTACACATTCCATGGCGAACTCGCCAGTCTGACCCACACCGCACATCCCAAGTTCGACCACGCCACTGGAGAGATGATCTCCTTCGGCTACGAAGCGAAGGGCCTGGCCAGCGATGATGTGCTGGTCTTTTCGGCAGACGCCCAGGGCCACATCACCTGGCAAACGTGGATCAAAGTGCCTTACGTCGGAATGCTGCACGACTTCGCGGTCACGGAGAAATATGTCGCCTTCCTCTGCGTTCCGATGGCGACGAACGTCGAGCGCATGAAGCAAGGGCAAGTACACTTTGCCTGGGATTCAATGCTGCCCACATGGTTCGGCGTCCTCGAACGCGGCGGCGATGGAAAGGACCTGCGCTGGTTCAAAGGGCCGGAGCGTTGCGCCACGCACGTGATGGGCGCTTTTTCCGAAGGCCATACATTGTATGTGGACATGGACATGGCACTGAAAAATCAGTTCCCGTTCTTTCCGAACCTTCACGGCGAACCGTTCGACCCCAAGGCTGCATCGGGCTATCTGACGCGGCTTTCCGTGGATCTCTCGAAGAAGGATATCCGCGAATACAGCATGGAGCGGCTCTATCCGCAGACTGGCGTGCTGCCGCGGCAGGACGACCGCTATCAGACCAAACCCTATCACGTCGGGTTCATGCCAACGACCGACGCGACCAAGCCTCTCAATCCCAAGCTCGGCAATCTGCCATTTCGTCCTACAAATTCCTACACGCGTTTTGATCACGCCACGCGCAGCACATCGCAGTTCTACATCGGCGACGCTTCCAGCCTGCAGGAAGCCTGTTTTGTTCCGCGGAGCGAGAATGCCGCCGAGGGCGATGGCTATCTCGTCGGAGTCGCCCACCGCCTGCTCGAGGGCGGGCGCACGGACCTCGTCATCGTGGACACGCAGCACATGGAAGACGGGCCGGTGGCCACCGTGCGATTGCCGTTCCGCAGCTACAGCCAAGTCCACGGCTGGTGGGTTCCCGCGAGCCAGCTTCCCAAGATGTGAATTGAGCACTTAGCCCGGCATGCACGGAGCGAAGTGCGAGGGAAGAAGGCCATTTTTCTGTTGATTTTTTGTTTCAAGAGGAATGGATCCTCTTCCAGAGGCGCTTTTGTGCGCGCCCGTCTCCTGCCCCGCGTGGTACACTCCCCATCTGCGGCACCTTTGCCGTGAAACGCTGTTCAAATTCATCTTGATCGCCATCCTACATACGTTGCCGATCAAACTAGGAATACAGCATGGCACACGAAAAGGGCACCTTCCTGGCATACGACGATATCTGGCTGCTGGACGGGATGAGGACTCCGTTCATCGAGTACAACACGGCTCTTGGTCTGGTTTCGCCGATTGATTTGGGCATCAAAACGGCCCGAACAGTATTCCAGCGCACAGGAATTTCTCCGGCTGATGTCGGCTCGGTGATTGGCGGGAGCGTGGCGCAGACGAGCTTCGACGCCTTCTTTACGGCACGCCACATTGGACTGTATTCCGGCGTCCCGGTGGACCGTCCCGCGCTGCTGGTGCAGAGAGTGTGCGGCACTGGAATCGAAACCATCAGCCAGGCAGGCGACGCGATCACGCTGGGTAAGGTCTCGCTGGCGCTGTGCGCCGGCGCGGAATCGATGAGCCGCAACCCCATCGCGGCTTTCACGCACCGCGGCGGCTTCCGCATGGGGCAGGTGGAATTCAAGGACATGCTGTGGGAGGCGCTGCACGACACGGCTCCGGACGTCAACATGGGGGAAACGGCGGAAAAGGTCGCGGTCACGCACAAGATTACCCGGGAAGATGCGGACCGCTTCGCTGAAACGAGCTTCGAGCGTGCGCTGGCGGCACAGAAGAGCGGATTTCTTGCCGGAGAGATCGTGCCGCTGGTCAGCGAAAGCTTCGAACTGGCGGGATACAAGCCGCGCGGAATCCGGCTCCCGAAGGGGGTTGACAAGCTGGCTGACGACACGCATATCCGCCCCTCCTCTTACGAGGTGCTGGCTAAGATTCGGCCGGCATTCGGGGGAGTCCAGACCGGAGGCAATAGCTCCGGCATCGTGGACGGAGCGGCCGCCGCGCTAGTGAGCAGCGGAGCGTATGCGCGGGCACACGGGATCCGGCCGCTGGCGCGGGTGGCTGCGGTTTCCGCCGTGGGCGTTCCGCCCGAGATCATGAGCATCGGCCCCGTGCCCGCGATCCGACGGCTGCTCGAAGGTACGGGGCTGAAGCTCGATCAGATTGACCGGTTTGAAATCAACGAGGCTTTTGCCGCGCAGATCATCGGCGTCGAGCGGGAACTTCAGATTGACCGAGCGAAGCTCAATGTGAACGGTGGCGCCATTGCCATCGGGCATCCGCTGGCGGCCACGGGCGTGCGCCTGGCCATCACCGTGGCGCGCCAGTTGCGCCACTCGAAGCTGCGGTATGGCATTGCGTCGGCGTGCATCGGCGGCGGGCAGGGCATCGCGCTGCTGCTCGAAAATTCGGCGGAGGCGGCCTGATACATGGACAAGCCGTGGCAGGCAATGACTCCCGACGAGAGGTTTCAGGCGCGCGTGGGGCAATGGAAATCTCCCGAGGGAGTGGAATTTGCCACTCCGGAGGCCGCACAAGGTTATCAGCGGCGCGTGCAGATGTTTCTAGACGCGATCCAGTTGCGGAAGCCGGAGCGGATTCCCGTCTGTCCCTCGGCCGGCTTCTTTCCTTTCCATTACGCGGGCGTCAACGCGTATGAAGCGATGCACGACTACGAAAGGCTCGGGTTTGCCATAAAGAAGTATCACGCCGATTTTCTGCCCGACCACCGCGGAAGTTCGCTTCTTTACGGACCCGGAAAAGCCTTTGAAATTCTGAATTACCAGCTCTATCGCTGGGCAGGCCACGGCCTCGACCACGAGACGCACTATCAGTTCGTCGAGGGCGAGTACATGCGGGCCGACGAATACGATCTGCTGATTAACGACCCGACCGACTTCTTTTTGCGGCGGTTCCTTCCGCGGATTTTCGGATCGCTGGACTCTTGGCAGAAAATCGAGACGCTGACCGACATGCTCGAGCTTCCCTACACCGGCCCGGGCTTCGCTCCCTTTGGGCTTCCGGAGGTTCAGGAGGCTCTGCATAAGCTCATGGAAGCCGGGAATGCGGCGTTGGAATGGTTGCAGGCGGGACTGACGATTGACCGCTGGACGATGACCACGCTCGGCCTGCCGGGGTTCGCGGGAGGATATTCGAAGGCGCCGTTCGACATGGTGGGCGATACGATGCGCGGCACGCAGGCGATTCTGCTGGACAAGTTCCGTCAGCCGAAGAAGGTGCACGCCGCTATGGAGCGAATGGTGCCCATTGCAGTGGAGTGCGGCGTGCGCTCGTCGAAGCGGGCGCGCAATCCCCTCATCTTTATGCCGCTCCACAAGGGTGCCGACGCGTTCCTTTCAGACAAGGATTTCAGGACGTTCTACTGGCCTTCGCTGAAGGCGGTCATCCTCGGGATGATCAAGGAAGGCCTGGTGCCGTATCTTTTCGTGGAGGGCAGCTACACGAAGCGTTTGGACGTCATCGCCGATCCGGATATTCCCGCAGGCAGGACGCTCTGGATGTTCGATCAGATTGATCTTCGGGAGGTTAAGAAGCGGTTTGCCGGCTGGGCCTGCTTCGGAGGGAATCTGCCGGTATCGATGATGAAAACCGGGACACCGGACGACATCAGGAAGACGGTCCGGAGCCTGATTGACGACGTGGGCCGCGACGGCGGCTACATCCTCTCGACGAGCGCGCCGATGTATGATTCCAAGTCCGAGAATGTGCGTGCGTTCATCGAAACCGGGAAGGAATACGGCGCCCGATAGCCATCTCGCCTCCGGTTACCTGGGCGCCGGGAGCTTCGTCGGCCGCGCTTGAGAAATCCCCCAAAACAGCCGATAATCCTTTGTCCGAAACCGCGGCGCAAGAATCCCAATCGACACGGAGCGACCTCTGCATGAGCCAGACAAAGGCATTCGACGTAGACCGATTGACCGCGATTGATGTGCATGTGCACATCGAGCACGAGGGAGAGTCAACGGATGCGGATGAGGCGGCACGGAAATATTTCGGGGAAGGCGCCCCGCGTGGCCGCCAGGGAATGGCGGAATACTATCGCTCCCGCAATATCGGCTGCGTGGTGTTTACGGTGGACGAGCGCCTGTCGAACAGACCGCAGGTCTCCAACGACACGGTGCTCGATTTCGCCGCCCAGAATTCGGATATCATGATGGCTTTCGCCAGCATTGATCCGACGCGCGGCCACGGGGCAGTCGAGGAGGCGCGCCGGCTGATCAAGACGGGCCTTGTGCGCGGATTCAAGTTCCACCCGCCCATCCAGCAGTTCTTTCCGAATGACCCGGGCGCATATCACCTCTACAAGGTGATTGAGGAGGCGCGCCTGCCGGCCCTGTTTCACACCGGGCATAGCGGAATGGGATCAGGAATGCCGGGTGGCGGCGGCATCCGCTTGAAATACGGCAACCCAATCTATCTGGACGATGTGGCGGCCGATTTTCCGGAAATGCCCATCATCATGGCGCACCCGTCATTCCCGTGGCAGGATGAGGCGATATCCATCGCCCTCCACAAACCTCAGGTGTACATTGATTTGTCCGGATGGTCGCCGAAATATTTTTCGCCCACGCTAATCCAATATGCCAACAGCCTGCTGAAGCACAAGGTCCTTTTCGGATCGGACTATCCGTTGATTACGCCGGATCGCTGGATGGCGGACTTCGCCAAAATTCCTATCAAGGACGAGGTGCGGCCGCTCATTCTGAAGGAAAACGCGATGAGGCTGTTTGGCTTCACCTCGAAGAAAGCCACGGGCGGAAACTAGCCCGCGTCAGCTGCGCCGCCCGGCCCGCGGAAGTCCGGGAGCCGGGCGGCTGGCAGTCCGCTCACCAGGTAGGATTCCCGCACACAAAGTTCGCCGCGTCATTTGTGTCTCCACTGCCCTTGTAGATGGCCGCCTGAGGGTATGGGCACAGCGGGCGCGTTTCATCCACGGTGTTATGCGTGGAGTGTGAGGCGATAATTTTTGTGGGAGGGATGCCGTGCTCCCGCCAATGCTCGAGAGGTCCGAGCATATCGAACGAGGTCGGGCCTGTCCCGCCCTCACAATGGGTCATCCCGGGCACCATGAAGAGGCGGAAAAACTCCTGCGTGTTTTTCGGTCCGCCCATGACCGCTGTCACGCTCCGGTAATAGTTGACGCTGTTTCCGGGGGAGATGAGCTGGTCGGCCCAGCCGTGATACGTGATGATCTTCCCGCCGCGCGCACGAAAGCGTTTAAGATTTGGATCAATGGCATTCATGGTGGAACCGAGGCGGGAATCGGCCAGGCGCGTGTCGCGGTCCACGTGGAAGGTGCGGAAGTCCCATTTCGGGTCGGCGAAAACCATGTACATGAAAAACCCGGTGCCGATGCTGATGGGTTCAGGCCCGCCGGCCATCGCACCCCAGGCAAGCTCGCTCCCTGGTTCCATCCCCGGATAGATTTGCCTTCCATCGGCGAACTTCGCACCCGCATAGAGAGCCTGCGCTGTTTTTACCTGGGGAGCCGTGAGGCAGGAAGGGCCGTCGGCGCCATGGCATTCGATGGTTCTCACATCGAAATGGCAGCGCGAAGGATCCTCAATCACGCCATCGGCGACGCCATCGCGAGCATCACAAGCGTTCAATGCGGCTCGGTGGATCACCGGATATTTGCTGGGAGGAATGTATTCCGGCGCGTTGATTCCATTGCGGAGCGAAACCCAGCTCATGTATTCGGAGCCTGCTTGAAGATGAGTAATGTAGTTGGCGGGCGCGCCGGCGATGATGGCATCGTAATCGCTGGGAAATTTTTGAGCTTCCGTTAGGCCCTGCTTGCCGCCCGTTGAACAGCCGTTCCAATAGGCCAGCCTGGCGGGAGAGCCGTAATAGGTGCGGATGATCTGCTTGGCGTCCAGGGTCATCAAGTGCACGGCGCGGTAGGACCAATCGATCACCTTTTCGGGGTGTCCCATCGCCCAGCTTTCGTCGTTGCCCCCGGCGTGGCCCGTGTCAGTCCCCGCGGCGGCGTATCCGAGCTTGAGTGCGTTGGAGAGTGCTCCATAGGCGATTTGCCCAATGAATCCTCCGTTTCCGACGGATTGGAGCTTTCCATTCCAGGACGCTGCGGGAGGCAGCCACACCTCAAAAGTTATATGGGAATCGCTGGTGGGCGTGGCAAATGCCACCACCCGGCAGAGCGTGACGGGAACTTCCAAATTACCGGCAGAGGCAAAGGGGGAGGCCGGAATCGGGATCACGAGATCCTTCGGAGGCGTGTACTCCGTGGCAGAAGTAATCGTCACCTGGGGGATCTTGAGGGACGCCAGGCTCTCGCAGGTAGGCGCGGCCGTAGCGCGAGCCGGAGTCAGTACGAACGCCGCCACAAACGCCAGGATAATAAAGCCAGCCAGATGATTCCTCATGCGCCAATTCCCCCTGTGCGGGATCTCCGGACATTCTGGATTCCCGGAAACTGCCGAGTGACGTATACACCGGCGCTGGTGAGGCTGCAAGCAAGTTCCGTGCCGGCAGGCAAAAATTTTCAGACCGGAGACGAAAGGCGACGGGAATACGCGGTAGTTCGATCTATTACCTGAGCCGGGAAACGCCGTCTCTCGCTGAGAATCGCCGGGCCGAGATTGCTAGTGCGAAACACCGCCGGATGAGGCGCGTTCGGATGCGTTCATGGCCTCGGCGCCGGAAAAGAAGTTGCGTTCATACAGGCCGCGATAAATGCGTCCTGCGATGGCGGAGGCGTGCGGGCCGCTGATGATGCGGGCGCGGCCATGGAGCAGCACAATGAGGACGAGCTGCGGATGCGATTCATCCGCATAAGAGGCGAACCAGCCCAGCCGGCCGCCCAGGTTTTCGTCGTTGCACGTTCCCGTCTTGCCCAGGTCCTGCTCGCCGTACGGGTCGTAGCTGCGCTTGGCGGTTCCATAGAGCACCGCGGCAAGCATCCCTTCCCGCAGGTCGGGCAGCAAGGGAGCGATATCGAGCTGCTGACGGATGCGAGGCTGAAAGCTTTTCAGCGCCTCCTCCGAGCGGGGATACTGCAGATAATATTGCGTCCCTCCGTTTGCCAGCATGCTCACGAGCGAAGCGAGCTGGAAGGGAGTGATGCGGATTCCCTCTCCGAAGCTCGACATCCGCGCCACGCCGCCGAATGACGGAGGTGCGGAGGGCAAATAGCCAGGTTGCTCCTCCGGAATGTCATAGCCGACACGCTGACCCAGCCCGAGAAGGCGGTCGTATCTGGCCACGCGGTCGAATCCCAGCCGGTCGCCCACATGCTCGAAGAAAGTGTTGTTCGAATGCGCCATGGCCTCTGCCAGGTCGAGATAGCGATGCGAGGCGACGCGAATCATCGTGTTGCGGGTAATGACGCCCTCCTCAAGCGCTCCCAGCGCGACGAAAGGCTTGATCGTCGAACAGGGCTCAAAGCCGGAGGAAAACGCCATCTTCTGGTTCACGATGGAAAGAATGCGGCC
>JAJXZD010000101.1:2085-4760 GCA_021780215.1 Acidobacteriota bacterium | reverse complement strand
CTGCTCGCCCGCCATCAGGGACGAACCTCCGGGAAGAGAGTCTGCTTGGGCGCGAACGCCCGCTTCCACACCATCACGCTGCGGGCGTAATCAATCACCACTTTGCCATCCTGTTGGATGCCGCGCGTGCGGACTTTAATAATGCCCCACTGCGGCTTCGATTTCGACTCGCGCTTCTCGAGCACTTCCGATTCGGAATAGAGCGTGTCGCCCGCAAAGAGCGGGTTGGGTAGCTTGATTTCGTCCCAGCCGAGAGCGAATCCGTTCTCGCTGACATCGGCCACGCCCATGCCGGCCACGATCGCCAGAGTGAGGGCGCTGTTGATCAGGCAGCGGCCGAATTCGGTCCGCTTGCCGTATTCATTGTTGAAATGAATTTGGTTCGTGTTGTTAGTCAGCAGAGTGAACCAGATATTGTCGTTTTCGGTGACCGTCCGGCCGAGGCGGCACCGGTAGATGTCTCCCACCTCGAAATCCTCGAAAAAGCGGCCTTCCCAACCCGGTTTGACTGGCATGCTGATTCCTCCGTGATGATATTTTCAACCGCCTATGACAGGGATGAAATGTCCGCAGAACAGCGCAGAGCAACCTGGCTTCTCGCAGTCCCCGGGCATGTTTCCGCGATTGCGTAAAGCATGAAAATCACACCCCGAGCGAAGCGGCCAGGTCCAAGGTCTGCCGGGCGCGGTCCACGATCGGAAGGTCCAGGAGCTGTCCGCCAAAGGCCACGGCGCCCTCGCCGCGGGTGCGAGCCTCATCGAAGGCTTGCAGGACGCGCCGCGCATACTCAATTTCATCCGCCGCGGGAGTGAAGGCGGCGTTCACCGTCTCAATCTGCGCGGGATGGATCAGAGACATCCCGGAAAAGCCTATGCGGCGGGACTGCCGGGCAAAAGTCTTCAGCCCTTCGGTGTCCTGCAGATCGGGCCAGACGCCGTCCACCGATTGGACATGCGCACAGGCGGCGGCCATCACCAGAGCGGACCGGCCGTAGAGGAGGTCGCGGGCTTCTCCTTCGCGCCGCAGCGGCAGGCTCAGCTCGCGCGAAAAATCCTCCGCGCCGAAGATGAGCCCGATGACACGGGGCGAGGCGCTGGCGATGGCGACCGCATCGTACATTCCCCTGGGGCTTTCGATGGCCACCAACAGACGCACGCTGCCGCGCTCGAGGCCGACCTCCGGCTCCCGCTTGTCCAAAATTTCCGCAACGGTCCGGACCTGCGCGGGAGTCTCCACCTTGGGAACGACCAACCCTTCAAGGCCGAGGCGAATCACGGCGGCGAGATCATCGCGCATGCGCTCGTGGCCTACGGCATTGATGCGGACATAGCGCGCCGGGGTGCGCAGTTGCTCGCCAGATTTCAGCTGCTTGGCGACCCCCTCCAGGGACGCGGCGATCTGCGTCCGCGCGGATTCTTTCTCGTTCGGAGCTACGCCGTCCTCGATATCCATCATGATCGCATCCACGGCTACGCCCAGCGACTTTTCAATCATCCGCTGGCGATTTCCGGGAACAAACATCCAGGAGCGTATCAGGAGACTTTTGCGGTTCATCATTGTGCCGAGCCTCTCTCTCGATGAAGTCTTCCAAAGATTCCGCTTCCATTTGAAGCGGGATTTTTGCGCAGGCCCGCCCGCGGCCCGCTAATACGACTTGGGCATTTTCAGCACGTTCTGGCCGAGGAATGCAAGAATCAGGTTGTTGTTCACCGGCGCCACGGTGAGCAGACGCGTCTCGCGGAATTTTCGTTCGACGTCGTAGTCCCGTGCGAACCCGTAGCCGCCATAGGTGGTGAGGCAGATGTCCGCAGCCTCCCAAGACGCTTCGCTGGCTAGATACTTGGCCATGTTGGCCTCCGCGCCGCACTTTTCCTTGCGGTCGAACTTGTCGGCCGCGTCGAAGCGCATGAGGTCGGCCGCTTCCACGTGGGCGTAGGCCCGGGCGATCGGAAACTGCACTCCCTGATTGGCGCCGATGGGACGGCCAAAGACCACGCGTTCGCGAGCATAGGACGATGCCCGCTCGATGAACCACCGGCCGTCGCCGATGGCTTCGGAGGCGACCAGAATCCGCTCCGCGTTCCACCCGTCAATGATATAGCGGAACCCCTTGCCTTCCTCGCCAATCAGGTTTTCGACCGGGATTTCCACATCCTCGAAAAATACGGTCGTCGTGTGGTGGTTGACCATCATGTCGAGGGGGCGAATTTGCAGATTGCCCTTGACGTTGCGCATGTCCACGACGAACACGGAAATGCCCTGGGTCTTGTCCTGCACCTCGGCGTAGGGGGTGGTACGGGCCAGGAGCAGCATCAGATCGGATTGCTTGGCCCGGGAAATGAAAATTTTCTGCCCGTTGACAATGTAGCGGTCGCCCTTGCGGACGGCCCGCGTCTCGATGCGAGTGGTTTCCGACCCGGCATTCGGCTCGGTGACTGCGAAGGCCTGCAAGCGGAGTTCGCCCCGGGCAATCCCCGGAAGGTAGCGGCGCTTCTGCTCCTCGCTTCCGTGGCGCAGCAGGGTGCCCATGGTGTACATCTGGGCATGGCACGCGCCGGAATTGCCCCCCGAGTGGTTAATCTCCTCAAGGATAATGCCGGCCTCCGTGATGCCCAGGCCGGCGCCTCCGTACTCTTCCGGGATAAGGCTGGCGAGATACCCGCTGGAGGTCAGCG
>JAJXZD010000101.1:0-2075 GCA_021780215.1 Acidobacteriota bacterium | reverse complement strand
CCGGCTCATCGACTGCCACATCTTGAACTCTTTGATCGTCTTGTCCAGGGCGGCGTCGGTGACGAACTCCTGCGGGTAGTCTCCCTTCTTGTCCACTTCGCGCCAGTAGGTATCCGGGAAATCCCGGCAGAGTGCGCGGACGTTTTCTCGAATTGCCTGCAGGTCTTCCACAGTCGATGGCATGTCGCTTCTCCGTTGCGCTCCGCAGCGCGCAGTGTTAATCCAGCCACATGAGCTTGGCCGGGTTGTCGTGGAGCATTATGCGGACGTCGCGCTCGGAGATGCCGAAAGCGAGCAGGGCGCGAATGAACACCCGCATACCGTCAATGCTGTCCATGTGCAGGACTTGCCCGAAATCGCTGCCGATGATGCAGCGCTGCGGGCCAATGGCCTGGATGGTCTTGATGGTCTCCATGGGGTCGGCCACCGGCTGGTAGAGGCTGGGAATCATGGGCTGGCAGTAGGTGCCGACATAGACGCCGAGATCGGCGAGTTCGAGCATTTCGTCGAGCAGGAGCTTGTTCAGCTCCAGCAACGGATGGTCGAGCGTGGCGCGCACGCCGAGTTCCTTGGCCTTCTTGGCCAGAGGCAGAAGCTCCTTGAAGTCCGTGTGGCCGAATCCGATGCCGACCTTCTTCGCCACGGCCATCTTCATTATCTCGACCACTTCCGGCAGCACCTCGCCGGATTCGCTCACCAACCGAACACCTCCGCGCTCGGGCTGCCCGGCCCCGCGCCAGAAGCCAAGCGAGGTGAAGGTGGGGAACCAGATCATTTTAAAGTTGGGGTATTGCAGAGCGACGCGCATGGCATCCGGGTTCATCCCCAGGCAGGTGCCGGCGCCGCCGTAAATTTCAACGCGATGGGTGAGTTCGCCCTTTTCCACGAGGTAATCAATGTGGCGCTGGGCCAGATAGGCGGCATTGCAGCTGATGTTCCAGTGGTCCTTGAACGCCAAAGCGCGCATGCCGGCCTTGGAGGCGTCAATGGCGATCTGCATCATGTCCTGCGAACGGTGGACGAAGTCCGGAAAGGCATGAATGTGGCAGTCAATCGCTCCCTGGAGCAGTTTGTTCTCGATACCCGGATAAATCTTCAGCATTCCCGGGTTGTCCTTCAACATCTGGTAAAAATAGTCCTTGGCGTTGACCTGGCGAACCCGCTCGACCGTCAGAACCCGCCCCACGAGAAGCTGCCTTGCCGCTTCGGCATCCGCGGCAAAATTGCACATGATCTTCTCCTTATATGACTTAGAATGAGTCTACGAATTTCCCCAGGCTTCCACGAACCGGCGCGCATCTTCGATGACAGGCTCGGTCACCGGGACGTAGGGAACAATCAATCGGGTCGCGCCCGCCTCCACGAAGGGTTGCAGGCGCTCCTTGATCTCCCGGATGGACGTTCCCGGAACGACCGGCAATTTATCCATGTACGCGTCGGTGATCTGCTGGCTGGCGGCCTTGAACCCTCCCGCCTTGAATGCCTCCTGGACGGCGTTCACCTCGGTCTCGAAGCCCGAAGCCCGCAGCATGTCCTTATAATGATCGGCAATGTTGTAGAAAGTGAGCACTTGGCGGAGGCGCGACCGGGCCATGGCGCGGTCAGGATTCAGCGAGACGCGGACCTTGGCAATAATGTCAATCTTGCTGGGGTCCCGGCCCGCCTCGACGGCGCCTTCGCGAACGCGCGCGGCAATTTCGCGAATCTTCGCCGGCGTGGCCATGTTGATGAACACGCCGTCGGAAATTTGCCCGACCAGCCGGGTCATCTGCGGCCCAAGTCCCGCCAGATAGATGGGAAACGTCGGGTGAGAAGGCTTCCAGGAAAGCTGGAAGCGCTCGCCGGTGGTGTAGATTTCCCCTTTGTACTCGACGCGCTCGCCAGCCGCGGTCTTGCGAAGGATTTCGATATACTCCTTGGCGCGCCGCAGAGGCCGATCAAACGTGCCGCCGTGCCAGGCGGCAATGGTCTTGTTGGCGACGCCGAGGCCCAGCAGCAGTCGGCCTCCGGAAAGGTCCTGCAGCGTCGCGCACTGGATTCCCAGGGTGACAGCGCTGCGGCCGTAGATATGGTAG
>JAJXZD010000140.1 GCA_021780215.1 Acidobacteriota bacterium | reverse complement strand
GCACCGCGTGATTCTTCTTCTCCGTGCGGTACTTATCGGATTCGAAATCGCCGGCGATCAAGCCTTCCGTGACGGCCTGCGCCGCAGCCGGCTCGCGCTCTCCTTCCCGCGCCAGGAAGGCCAGGGTTCTTGCGCCGCGGGGTTTAAGATGGCGCAGCGCCGTTCCCGTGAGATTGCGAAGCCCCGCCAGAGTGAATTTGCCTGGTTTGCCGGCGCCGACAAGCAGCAGCCGCTGTGCGGCCAGCCCGTCGGGAAAATGCAGGAGGACGAGTTCCAGGGATTTCCCGGTCAATTCTCCGCTTGCGACAAGCGAAGCCAGCCGGCCGTTCATGGCCCGGTCCATTTCGCCGAGCACCCCGTCTAATTTGTTCTCGACGTCGAAGACATAGGTAATCAAAGCATCGGCGTGTAGGGAAGAATACGGCTCAGTTGCCAGTTCAATCTGCATGACTTCCTTTCGATTTTAGCGACGGCGGAAACGGTACATTGCTTCATCGGCCTCGCGCTTGGCTTCTTTCCTTCGTTCGTCTTCGCGGCGGTCGTGAAATTTCTTGCCCCTGGCGATGGCCAGCTCACATTTGGCGATTCCGTCGCGGAAGTAGATTTTCAGAGGGACGACGGTCATCCCCTTCTGCTGCGTCTGTACAAGCAGGCGCTCGATCTCCCGGCGATTCAGCAGCAGCTTGCGCTTCGCCAGCGGGTCGTGGTTGCGCGGGCCGCCGGGCTGGTACTCCGGAATGTGGCAGTTTATCAGCCAAGCCTCTCCACCGCGAATCTCCGCGTAGGCTTCCCGCAGCGATCCTTTCCCCTCGCGCAGGCTCTTGACCTCCGTGCCGGCCAGCACCAGCCCGGCTTCGAGTTTGTCGAGCAGTTCGTAGTTGTAGGAAGCGGCGCGGTTCTGGGCAACGATCTTCACCCCGCCGGATTCCCCTCGTTTGGTTGCTGGTTTCACCGCTTTGCTATGATAGCGGCCTCGGCGGAGCAGCCGCAAGAGACGCGCGTTCCGCCCGTCCACGCAGAGTTCCCGCCGGGAGGCAAGGGGCGTCCTCCAGCGCCGCCCGTAACCAGAATCGGGCGGCAACGGAGGCGCTTCCTTGCCGCATCCTAGAGCGGGTGCTAGACTCGCACAGAGTCTCTCGAATACAGCGGAGGATTTGTTGCACCGCCTACGGTATTGGTCGCTCCTGGCACTGGCCGCGCTCGTTCTGAGCGGCTGCCCCAAGGGAAACCAGGAGTATGACGCCGGGCGCAAGGCTGAAGCCTTGCAGGACTACGATACCGCTCTGGTCCACTATGAGCGGGCCCTCCGCAACGATCCGACCAACGCAGAATTCAAGCTTCGCGCCATGCACATGCGCTTCGAGGCCGGGCAGGCCCACCTCGAAGCGGGAGAGAAGGCTCTCGCCAGTGGCGAATTGCAACTGGCCTTGGCCGAATTCCAGAAGGCCCAGGCGATTGACCCCTCGAACGCCGCCGCCGACCAGGAAGTCAAGAAAACCATGAGCTTGCTCGAGGCCAATGCCGCGGCGCAGGCCTCGAAGACTGTGAGCCCCAATCCGGCTGACGACGGCGATCTGCTGCAGGGCCCTCCGGAGCTGAAGCCGCTTTCGCGCGAGCCGATCAACCTCAAGATGACCAACGACGCCCGCGTCGTGTATGAGACGATCGCCAAGCTTGCCGGACTCAGCGTGATTTTCGATCCGGATTTCACCTCCCGCCGCATCACGGTGGAGCTGCCCAATATCACCCTCGAGGAAGCGCTCGACGCGGTCTCTCTGGAATGTAAGGCGTTCTGGAAACCGCTGACGAGCAGCGTGATCTTCGTGGCTCCCGACAACCCGCAAAAGCGGCGTGATCTGGAAGACGAGGAAGTGCGCACGTTCTATCTTTCGAACACGCTCACCCCGCAGGACCTGACCGAGGTGGTCACCGGCCTCCGCCAGTTGCTCGATCTCCGGCGGGTGCAGCAGGTGAACGCACAGAACGCCATCGTCATTCGCGATACGCCAGACAAGCTCGTCCTGGCATCCAAAATCATCCGCGATGTGGACAAGGCCAAGCCCGAGGTGCTGATCCATGTGCAGGTGCTCACCGCCAGCGTGGACCGGCTGCGCGACCTGGGCATCCTTCCCGGACAGAGTGCGGTGCTCACTTTTACTCCGACGACGGCCAACCAGCCCGGCGGGACAAGTTCAACCACAACCTCCGCCACCACCGGCACAACCACGACCACGCCGCAAATCACCCTGAATAACCTGAAGAATCTCGGCTTGTCCGACTACAGCCTGACGCTTCCGGGCGCCCAGGCCAATGCCATCCTCACCGACAACCGGACCCGCATCATTCAGGACCCGGAGATCCGCGTCAGCGACGGCGAGAAGGCCACCCTGAAAATTGGCGACCGCGTGCCTGTGGCCACGGGCAGCTTTCAGGCTGGCGTGGGGGTCGGCGTGGGTGGCGGAGCCGGCATGATCAACCCCCTGGTGAACACCCAGTTTCAATACATTGACGTCGGCGTGAATATTGATGTGACCCCGCGGGTGCATCCGGATGGCGACGTCAGCATGAAGCTGTCGGTCGAGGTCTCCTCCATCACGGGAACCAGCAACATCGGCGGAATTGACCAACCCATCATCAGCCAGCGCAAGGTTGAGCACAATGTCCGCCTGAAGGACGGCGAAGTGAGCATCCTCGGAGGGTTGTTCCAGCGGACGGTGACGAAGAACATCAACGGTATTCCCGGCCTCGCGCAGCTTCCCATCTTTCGCTACCTCTTCTCGGATAACAGCACCGAGGTGTCGACAAGTGAAGTCCTGATTGTGCTGACGCCCCACGTCCTGCGCATGCCTTCCATTACCGCGGAGAATCTTCGCACACTGGCCGCAGGAACGGATTCGAACGTCCGCGTCTACCGCGACGATGGCGAGCCGGACCAGGGCGGGCTGCCGCCCGCGCTGCCGGGTGCCGCACAACCCCGCTCGCAGGGTGTGCCAGGTGCAGGCGTCCCGGTGATCCCCGGAGCGGCGCCCGGAACAGCGCCGGGAGCTGCCTCCGCGGCGCCTGGCGCGGCCCCGGTGGCCCAATTGCGCTTTGATCCGGCCAGCGTCAGCCTCAAACCGGGAGACACCACCACTTTCAGTCTTTCCGTCAGCCAGGTGAACGACCTGTATTCCATTCCTCTGATGATCCAATACAACCCCGCGGTCATTCAGGTCGAGGAGGTTCGCAACGGCGGATTCTTGTCTGGAGGCACGCAGGAGATCGCCATCGTGCAGCGGATCGACCAGCAGCATGGCCAGGCGATTATTTCCGCCACGCGGCGGCCGAATACGCCGGGCGTGAATGGCTCGGGGACGATTCTCGGAATCGTCGTTCGCGGCGTGGCTCCGGGCAATTCCGCGCTTCAGATTCTGCAGGTCAACGCCCGCAATTCGCAGCAGAGGACGATTCCGATGGTTTCGGGTGAAGCGACGATTCACGTGCAGTGAGAGTCCAATGAACAGGAAGCCCCATTCCCCGGGGACGCGCGCTTCGGGGGCGCGCAGCGCCAGCTCCGGAATGACCCTCCTCGAGCTGATTGTCGCCTGCGGGATTTTGCTGGTGCTCGCGACGGCGGCCATGCCCTTGACCCGCGTGCTCATCATCAGCCGCAAGGAACGCATGCTCCGCTACGACCTGCGCGAAATGCGCGACGCGATTGACCGCTACAAGGACGACGCGGACAACAATCTGATTCAGGTGCAGGCCGGGACAGAAGGATATCCGCCGGATCTCGATAGCCTGGTCGAGGGGGTCCAGTTGACTGGCACGCAGGACAAGAAGGTGCACTACCTGCGTTCAATTCCCACCGACCCCTTCACGCAGAATACTGACTGGGGGTTGCGCTCCGTGCAGGACGATCCCGACACCACCGCCTGGGGAGGGCAGGACGTCTTTGATGTGTACAGCAAGGCGACCGGCACGGCCCTGGACGGGACGAAGTACTCGGACTGGTAGAATATATTTTGGAGCAGCCGCGCAAGGCCATGGACACGAGCAGAAATCCGACGGATGGCGGGGCCGTTACGCTGGGGCGCGCCCGGGGCAGCGCGCGGGGTTTCACGCTGCTCGAACTGATGATTGTCATCACCATCATCGTGATTCTGGCCACTATTGCGGCAGGCCGCTACGAACAAGCGATCGTTCGCGCTCACGAAGCGGCGCTCAAGCAGGACCTTTTCGTCATGCGCCAGGCCATCCAGCAGTACACCGAAGACAAGGAAGCGCCCCCCAGCTCGCTCGACGATCTCAAGTCGGCCGGCTACATCGGTGATGTGCCCACCGATCCGATGACCCATGAGAAGGACTGGACCACGGACCCGTGCGACGAAATGTTCAGCGCCGACCAGACCTCTACCCAAGGCATCTGTGATGTGCACTCGTCCTCTAGCCAGGTCTCGCCCTTCGATAATGTTCCCTACAGCTCCTATTGATCGGTACACTCCCCGCGGCTGTCCCTCCGCCCGAAATTGCCGTTGAGGGATCTTCGCGATAGGCTCGGTGACTCGTGCTGCCTTTCAAGCTGATCTACGATGACCGTTACGACCTGCACCTCGGCGCGCACGTCTTTCCCTCCCAGAAATACCGGCTGGTCCGCGACCGGCTCCTGGCCGATGGGATTGCCGCCCCGGAAGATATCCTCGCGCCACAGCCCGCAGCCGACGAGGACGTCCTGCGCGTCCATTCGCAGGACTACGTGCGCAAGCTCAGCACCGGCTCGTTGAGCCGCGAGGAGATTCTGCGACTAGAGGTCCCGTATTCAAAAAAGCTCGTGGAGGCCTGCTGGCTCGCCGCAGGGGGATCCATCCTAGCCGGGCGCTGCGCGTTGGCCGACGGCTGGGCTGCAAACCTCGGGGGCGGCTTCCACCACGCCTGCCGCGACCATGGCGAGGGATTCTGCGTAATCCACGATGTGGCCATCGCCATCCGCCGACTCCAGTATGAGCGCCTCATCGAGCGTGCCATGATTGTGGATACCGACGTTCATCAGGGGAATGGCACAGCGGAGATTTTCGGAGGCGATGGAGACGTTTTTACTCTATCCATCCACCAGGAGCATAACTATCCGTACCCCAAGCCGCCTTCGACGATTGACGTGGACCTGCCGGATGGCGTCGGCGACACAGACTATCTCGCGATCCTGGAAAGAAATCTGCATCGCGCTTTCCGGGAATTCTCCCCGCAGCTTCTTTTCTATGTTGCCGGCGCCGACCCGTATCGCGACGACCTACTCGGCGGCTTGGCGCTTACGATCCCGGGGCTTGCGCAGCGCGATGCGCTCGTCTTCGACTACGCGCGGCGATACGGTGTCCCGGCAGCATCCGTTCTGGCTGGAGGGTACGCCCGGCGCCTGGACGATACGGTCATGATTCATGTGGGCACTATCCTCGCCATGCGCGATGCCGCGGGGCAGAAGGCCCCGGCGGGCGGCCCCGCTGCGCGGTGAAGACACCCATGCACTTCCGTTTTTTTTCTTTTCGCTGCGGCATGTCCGTTTCGGGCGCGATCAGCGCGGAGCGTCGAGCGCTCCCTGGATTGCCGTAATGAGGGATTTTGAAAACCGGCCGGGCTGGAATCCGTTGACGCGGTAAACGATCTGTCCGGCGCGGCCGAGAATGAGCACGGCAGGCAGCGTGTTCACGCCGAGGAACCGGTCCAGACCGTCGGCGTAAACGACAGGAACGTCCCATTTCTCGCGGGCGACAAATGGCGGGACGGCTGTCTCGTCATCGTCCGCGCTCACGGCGAGGAAGACGATCTTCGAGTTTCCTGCATAGCTTTCAGCCACTTGGTTGAACAACGGCTCCAGCTCGTGGCAGGGACCGCACCAGGTGGCCCAGAAGCTCAGAACCACAATTTTTCCGCGCAGCGGCGCGAGGAAATAGGGTGTCCCATCCATTCTGTGGAGCACGAAGGCAAGTGGCTCCGCGGCATTTCGGTTGCGAGAGGCCGCCTTCGCCCCCGCGCTCGAGGATTCCGACGGCAGGTGATCATAGGCCGCGAGAATGGCGTCGCCGAGTCCCTGTTCGCTCCCGTGAGCCTCGCGCCAGACGTTGCCCAGCTTTTTGCGGATTTCCTCCCGGTCAACTCTTCCGGCCGGCCCGTTCTGGGGAAGGACAAAGGCCTGGGCGTACTCTTGGATGGCCGTGGCGGGATCGTTTCGATCCTCGGCGAGCTCCCCGAGGCTTTCGGCGGCGACGGCATTCGGATAGATGGATTCGCTCAGTTGGAGATCTCGCGTTGCGGCCTCGTCGTGGTGCTGGGCGCTCTCAATCCTTCCGCGCAAGCACGTGAGCGCGGCGCGAAGTTCGATTCGTCCCTCCTGCCATGTGACCATGGATTCGCGCGACGGCTTGTCCGCGGGAGCCTCCTTTTCGAGGCGGTCCAGGATGCGAGTGACGTATCCGGCGGCGCGCTCCAGGCTGGCATCATCCCCTTTGCTTTGCAGAAGGCTCACGGCCAGCAGCATCATCTGCGAATCAGCGGGCCGTACGGCGATCAGCGCTTCGGCATACTGGAGTGCGCAGGCATCGTCGCGTATTTGCCTGCAGCCCTCGACGAGCGCGCGGTAGATGGCGGCCTTGCGCGGCGCGTCCGGAAATCGCACCAGGTAAGCCTTGAGGTTGCGGACCACCGCCGCGCTGTCATTGTTTGCGTCGGCAATCGCCTTTTGCAGCTCGGCTTCGGGATCGGAATCCTGCGCTGCGGGTACTGGCGGCGTTTTTTTCTGCACTTGAGGGGCCGCCTCGGTGCTTCGCGGCGGCAGGGTCAGGCTCGTGATGAGCAGGACGCAGGCCCACACCGCGAGACGCGCCGGCATCATTTCACCGGCAGGAGGGAATTGAGCGATCCCTGGCGATAACCCTCGAGGTCCAGCGCAATGAAGGTGAAACCGATCGCATGGAAGCGCGCGACAATTTGTGGCGCAATGCGGGGTGCGGCCGCACCGGCGATTTCCTCGGGAGCCAGTTCGATTCGCGCGAGGTCGCCGTGGGCGCGGACGCGCAGTTGCCGGAATCCCAGCTCGCGCAGGACAGCCTCGGCGCGTTCGATGCGGGCGAGCAGTTCCGGCGTGACGGGTGTCCCATAGGGCACGCGCGAAGACAGGCACGCCGAAGCCGGCCGATCCCACACCGGCAGTCCGGCGCGCTCTGCCAGCAGGCGAATCTCCACCTTCGAAAGCCCGGCCTCCAGGAGCGGCGCGAGAACGTGGTGCTCGCGGGCCGCGCGGTGTCCCGGCCGGAAATCCCGCGGATCATCCGCATTGACGCCGTATGCGATGGAGCGAATCTCGCGGGAGCGGGCGAGCGCTTCGAGGCGATCAAAGAGCTCGTTCTTGCAGTGATAGCAGCGGTCCGCGCGATTGGCGACGTAGAGGGGATTTTCGAATTCCGCCGTGGAAATGAATTCATGCCGCAGGCCCGCCGCGCGGACGCAAGCCTCTGCCTGGTCCCGGTCGTAGGCGGAATAGCTGGGAGAGATCGCGGTGACGGCGAGCGCGGCCTCGCCGAGCACGTGATGCGCCGCCCAGGCCAGATAGGCGGAATCCGTCCCTCCCGAAAAGGCGACTATCAGCGGGCCCACGGCGCCCAGCGCGGCGAACAGGTGCTCTTGCTTTGCCAGAGCGGACGATGCAGCGGCCGGTTGCGGCAGCGCGACGATGGAGTAAAGGGCCATCGATTTCCGCGCCAGTATAACGCGGATTCAGCTATTCGAAATCCAGCAGAATATCCACGGTCGCGTTCTGGGGATTCTTCTGAAGATAGCGGCCAATCTTGTCGTAATGAAAGGGCAGCCCCATCAGGGCACGGGTAATTCCCGACTGGAGGAACTGGTCGTAGTAGCTTTTGTCGAAGGCCGCGCCCGGAGCCATTGGCCACGCTCCGCGGATGCGGCGCTCACCTTCCTCCGAGAGGCCGGAGAGAATAAGCTGGCCCATGTGGTATTGCGGGCCCTCCGTGACGGACGCAACGTAGGCGACGCTGCTCTGGCCGCTCTTGAACTGGGGAGTCGCGGCAATAACCGCGTCCAGATAGCCGCGCTTCGCGTAGGCCTCGCGGGCCGCCTCCCAGATCGCTTCAATCTTCGTCCCGTCGGCGGGCGCGCCTTTCTGAAGTCCGACGAAACCGTCCAGTTCCGCGGGCGTGATTGCCAGCGCCCCGCTCCACGTTACCCCCTCCCACGTAAACGCCGTTCCCGGGTCCACGGGCAGGACCACTGCGGCGCGGTTCGCGCCTGGTCCGGCGGAGAGCTGCACTTTGGGAGGAGCGAATTGAACGTGCAGAAGGGCGTGCGAGAGATAGACAGGGCGCACCTGTTCGAATTCGAAAAGTTCGAGCGCCCCGCGCGAATAGGGTTTGTCGATCAGATCGCCAAGGCGCGTATGAATGCCGCGGTCCTGCTCCGCGAGAGAGTCGGTGAATTGCACGCTGGCGACTGTCACGGCGGAATTGTCGGCGCGGAACTCCTGAATGGTGCCGTTGCCGAACGGGCTTCTGGTGAGCGCGTGGACGACGCCGCTCTGCACGCCGCGGGCGGCGAGCATGCCCTGGATGGTTTTCGCCATCGCGTCGAGGATGGAGCCGTTTTCCGGAGCGGTGCCATCAAACAGAACCACAGACGCCCGCAACGCGGCCGTGATTTCATCGTCCGTGAACCACGGGAAATTGTCATAGCGGACGGGCACCGTGGGCGCATCCACCACTTGGTATTCGGCCGCCACGCCGTTGCCCGAACTCGCAAAGCGGTACTGCACCGAGCGGAAGGGCCCGAGCCGGGCCAGATCGTTCGCTGCTTTCTGAAGATCGTCGCGTGTGACGGACGTTCCGGCGTGGAGGCCGATGGCTTGCAGAATCTGTTCCGGCCGGAAATGCGAGGAGCCGGTGATCTGGATGGATTCGAGGGTCGCCGTCGGCTCCGGTGCGGGCGCTTGCGTTGCGGCGATGACGACGGGCGCGCATCCGAACAGGAGCGACAGGCAGCCGTTCAAGATCCATAGCCGGCTCATGGAGAGGCTACTCGACGGTCACGGATTTAGCGAGGTTGCGAGGCTGGTCCACATCACAGCCGCGGCGCACAGCAATATGGTAAGCGAGCAGTTGCAGCGGGACAATCTCGACGATGGGCGAGAGCAGGTCCGGCGCTGCCGGGACCTCGATCACGTGGCTGGCGGTCTCCCGCGCGAGGCGGTCGCCTTCGGTGACGACCGCGATCACGATACCGTCGCGGGCCTTGACCTCCTGCAGGTTCGAAATGGTCTTTTCGTAGCGGGTCATCGAACCGGGGTCGGACTCGTCGCGGGTCGCGATGACGACCACGGGCAGATTCTCGTCAATCAGGGCATTGGGCCCGTGCTTCATCTCTCCGGCAGGGTAGCCCTCCGCGTGGATATAGGAAATTTCCTTCAGCTTCAGTGCGCCTTCCAGCGCGATGGGGTAGTGAATGCCCCGGCCGAGGTAGAGGAAATCGGTGTGGCGGAAGAGCAGCCGGGCCAGCTCCTCGACCTGCGCGTCGCGTTCGAGGATGGCCCCAATTTTGTGGGGTATGCGGGTCAATTCGTGCATCAGCCCTTGCGAAGAAGCCGGGGAAAGCTGCCCGCGCACCTGCGCCAGGTACAGCGAGGTGAGCAGCAGGGCGGTAAGCTGTCCGGTGAAGGCCTTGGTCGAAGCCACGCCAATTTCCGGGCCGGCGTGCGTGTAAATGGTGCCTTGTGCTTCGCGGGTGAGCATTGATCCGACCACATTGCAGATGGCCAGGACCTTCGCGCCTTTCTGGCGCGCCTCACGTTCGGCCGCAATCGTATCTGCCGTTTCCCCGGACTGGCTGATGGCGATGGCCAGCGTATGGGAGTCGAGGATGGGGTCGCGGTAGCGAAACTCGCTGCCGTAGTCCACTTCGACGGGAATGCGAGCCAGACGCTCGATCATGAATTTTCCGGCCAGTGCGGCGTGCCAGCTTGTGCCGCAGGCGATGATCTTGACGGAGTGAAATTTTCGGAAATCTTCCTCTGTGATTTCCATTTCATCGAGGAAGACCTTGCCGGTCTCCTGGGAGATGCGGCCGAGGAGCGTGTCGCGGACGGCGCGGGGCTGCTCGAAGATTTCCTTCTGCATAAAGTGCTTGTAGCCGCCCTTTTCCGCCATGATCGGGTCCCAGGCGATGTGCTGGGCGGGGCGAGTGATGAGCTGCCCTTCGAAATCGGTCAGGCGGACACCCTGCGGCGTGAGAACGGCCATTTCGCCATCTCCGAGAAAGAACACACTGCGGGTATGGGTCAGAATTGCGGGAATATCGCTGGCGACGAAGAACTCCTTT
Organism: Acidobacteriota bacterium; assembly: GCA_021780215.1. Taxonomy (GTDB): domain Bacteria; phylum Acidobacteriota; class Terriglobia; order Acidiferrales; family UBA7541; genus Palsa-295. The sequence goes on along the minus strand of JAJXZD010000140.1, from coordinate 9,004 downwards.
TCGCCGAGGCCGACCACGATGGGAGGTCCGAGTCGCGCGGCCACGATCTTGTTGGGATCGCGCAGCGAAATCGCCACCAGGGCATAGGCCCCTCCCATCAGCTTGACGGCTTGGCGGACGGCTTCTTCGAGCGAGGCGTTTGTCGACAGCTTCTCAAGCAGATGGGCGATGATCTCGGTATCTGTTTCCGTCAGAAACTTGTGCCCCTCGGCCTGGAGCTGGCTCTTCAGTTCGGCGTAGTTCTCGATGATGCCGTTGTGCACGACCACGATTTCGCCCGTGCAGTCGCGGTGGGGATGAGCGTTCTCCTCGGTCGGGCGGCCATGGGTGGCCCAGCGAGTATGCCCGATGCCGTAGATGCCCTCGATGGGGGAGACACGGATGGCCTCCTCGAGATTGCGCAGCTTGCCCGGGGCGCGGCGGATTTCCATTTTGCCGTTTTCTCCGACGACTGCAATCCCGGCGGAATCATAGCCCCGGTATTCCAGGCGCCGCAGGCCGTCGAGGATGAGCGGTACGACGCGCTTCGGCCCGATATAACCAACGATCCCGCACATTTCCGTTCTCCTCCCACGGAGCGCCTTCAGGAACCGGCAGCACTGCAAGGAACATCAGGTTAGCACATCGGGTGCCGGGCAAGACTGACGGTTCAGCCGGCGTTGCGCTATGGATATCGCCGCGGCAGGCCGCTTTCAAATGCTGGCTGGCCTCGCGAGTGGGGCGGAGGCTATTCGGTGATTTCGACGCGAAACTGCTCGATCACGGGGTTGGTGAGGACATCCCGGGCGATGCGTTCGGCCTGCCGCGCGGCCTCCTCACGGTTGAGGCCATCCAGTTCGAGGACGAAGAATTTTCCCTGCCGCACGTCCTGCACCTTGTCGTAACCGAGCGAGGAAAGGGCGCGTTGAATCGTTTGTCCCTGGGGATCAAGAACCGTGGACTTGAGCATTACCCAGACATGAGCCTTCATTCCGCTCTCCTCAGGCATTTCTTTTCCGTTCGACTGTCTCCGCAGCCCGGCGCGGGCGGATGCGATTATAACAGGCCGGAGGATTTTGCCGCGCGCTCGAGATTCCCGGCCAGTGCGAGCCTGTCCTCGGGCGGAAGAAAAGCCGCATGAAAGCTCTGCGCAACAAGCTTTACAACCTGCGCGTTGCTCAGGCCCAGCGATGCGGCGCGGGAGTATTCTGTCAGCAGGTCGGTGTGAAACATGCCGGGGTCGTCTGTGGAAAGCGTCACCAGCGAGCCGCGCTCGGCCAGTCTTGCCAATGGATGATCCGCAAGGGAAGCGTCCGGCTTGCCGGTTTGCCGGGCGAGCGCGCCGGTGCAGAGATTGCTGGTGGGGCAGTTTTCGAGGACGATTCTCCGCGCCGCCAGCGATTCGGCAAGTCGCGCGTCGTGCATCACGGCGATGCCGTGGCCGATCCGCTCGGCGCCGAGGATTTCGGCCGCATCACGGACGGATCCCGGCCCGCCAATTTCCCCCGCGTGGCAGACAAGATGAAGGCCCCGGCTGCGGGCGAATTCGAAGGCAGGGCGAAAATGCTCCGCGGGGTGTGCAAGCTCATCCCCGCCCATCCCGAAAGCCACAACCCCGGAGCCGGCCAGCGCGGCCGCGCGGCGAGCCACATCCAGGGCTGCCTCGGAGCCGAACTGGCGCGCGGAATCGAAAATCCATGCGGTCCGCAGGCTTCGGAAGGGCTGTTCAGCGGCCGCGTCGCGGATGGCGGCAAAATTCGCCTCCACGTCCTGCGCGCGGCGCAGCATCACGCCGGCCGAGATGGTGATTTCGGCGTAGACGACATTTTGGCGCACCAACTCCTCGGCAAGACGCCGCGTGACCAGAGCGTAGTCCCCGGGCGTGCGCAGAAGCGAGGTGATCCACTTGAAGGCCTCGATAAAGCCGGAAAAATCTGTGTAGCGATAGCGCGCCGCAACCTCTTCGGGCGCGATTGGCTCCCCGTAGCGGGCGGCAAGCTCCGCCGCGGTGGTTGGGCGAACAGAGCCTTCCAGGTGCAGGTGCAGCTCGGCCTTGGGAAGGGAAGCGAGTTGTGGAGTCGTGGGCATCAGGCGCAGCGGAGCGCGGGCGCCGGCCTCATTGGGGCGGGAGAGGCGGGCGGCCGGCATTGATCCATGCGGTCATCCAGTACGACCCAATATCCATCGAGGCGTCCGAAAGCTGGCGGATCAGGACGGCGCCGGCCTGGGCGTAGAAGCGATCGTAGTATTCGTCCGTGTAGGAAGAAAGCCCCTGATGCGCCAGTCGGTCCGCCAGCAGCACGTTCTCCAGCCAGGCGTGGGCCTCGAGCGCCATTTCAAAGGCATGCTCGGTCGGGTCGCGAATAAACGCAGCCTCGTTGGGCTTCAGAAAGAAGAAGAGTTGATAGCGGTCGACCAAACCCGAGCCGAAGCGCTGGTTCACGCCGGGCTGGTCGGAAAGCTTGCCATCCGCGTTGACCGTAGTGTTGAAAGGATCGTGGGCGGCGGCCACGTAATACGCCAGGATAGCCGCGGCCGGTTTGGCCTCGTCCCAATTGTGGGCGCGCAGGGCGTTGGTGAGTTTTTCACTGTAGAGGCCGACCTGCCAGGGCAGCAGACCGTAGTTGTTGATTGTCCGGCGGCCATACTTGGCGATCGCGGCGGTATAGGACCGGGGAAGCGCGTTGAAAGGAAATTGGCCATAGTGGTCGAGCTCGATAAACTGGTTGTGCGGGCTGGAGGGATTGCGGTCCTCGGATTCCTGCGGATCTGTGACGTGCTGGACCAGGTATTCGCGGTTCGCCGCAAAAAAAACCTGCATCTCCGGTGGCAGAGTTTCCACCGCCTTGTTCACCACGGTCCGCTCCGCGTTTTCACCCCAGCCGAAGGCGGGCGCGGGCACTAGGAGCAGGCTCGCTCCGAGCAGGGCCAGGCCAGTCTGAATCCGGCGGCGCATCAGCGGAATTCTCCTTGTGGAGCGGTCTTCAGGCCGGCGGATCCGAGTCCGCTGTGGCGCCGCCCGTAGAAACTGTACACAACCAGCCCGATCACCAGCCACACTCCAAAGCGAATCCAGTTCTCGACCGTCAGGCTAACCATTAGGATAAAACAAAATACGACCGATAGGATTGGAACCCAGGGGCTTCCGGGGACGCGAAATCCGCGGCGGCGATCCGGCTGGCGGCGGCGCAGGATTGGCACGGCGAGCGAAACCAGAATGAAGGCGAAGAGCGTCCCGATGTTGGAGAGATCGGCGAGCGTGCCGATGTCGAAAATCCCCGCCGGAATAGCCACAACAATTCCGGCGACCCACGTGGCCACATCGGGCGTGCGAAATCTTGGGTGGACATGCGAGAAGGTCGCGGGAAGCAAGCCGTCTCGCGACATGGCAAACCACACCCGCGCCTGCCCTAGCTGGAACACAAGGATCGAGGAGATCATGCCGAGGAGCGCCCCCGCAGTGACCCACCGGTTTACCCCGTTCAGCCCGATGGCTTCGAGCGCCTGCGCCACCGGCGCGGCGTTGTTGAGCAGGTTCCAGCGCTGAATCCCAGTGAGCACCAGCGCCACCGCAATGTAAAAGAACGCGCAGATGAACAAAGAGACCAGAATGCCGATGGGCAGATCCCTCTCCGGAGACCGGCACTCCTCTGCCGCCGTCGAGACGGAGTCAAAGCCGATGTAGGTGAAGAACACAATGGCCCCGCCGGTCAGGACGCCCTGAAAGCCGTTGGGGGCGAAGGGCTTCCAGTTTGCCGTGTGAATATATTTGCTGGCGGCAATACAGAACACCACAATGGCGAGCAGCTTGATGCCTACCATCAGATTGTTCGCTCCCGAAGATTCCCGGATGCCCACCACCAGCAGCACCGTGAGCGCCATGACGATCACGAAGCCCATGATGTTGAAATGAGGGGTCCAGCCGGTCGCGGCCGAATATGCCGGCATGCTCAGCGTTGCGGGGATGCGCAACCCAAACGACACCAGCAGGCTATTGGTGTAGGCCGAGAAGCCGACCGCGACCGCCATGTTCGACACGGCGTATTCCAGGATCAGGTCCCAGCCGATGATCCAGGCGATCAGTTCTCCGAGCGTCGCGTAGGTGTAGGTATAGGCGCTGCCGGCAATGGGGATCATCGAGGCGAGCTCCGCGTAGCAGAGCCCCGCAAGGCCGCAGACCACCGCCACGAGAAAAAACGACACGGTAATGGCCGGGCCCGCGCCTGGGCGTCCGGTGACTCCTAGGGACCGCGCGCCGTGGAGCAGCACATCGAGAACCGGAGCCTTGAGCAACGAGGGGAACCGGACGGATTCGCCTGCGGCAGCCGTCCCCGTAAGGATAAAGATGCCGCTGCCGATGATCGCCCCCACGCCGAGGGCTGTCAGGCTGATCCAGCCGAGCGATTTCTGAAGCCGCCGCTCCGGTTTCTCGGACTCGGAAATGAGCTCGTCAATGTCCTTGGTGCGGAAGAGCTGTGAGTCCAATCAACACCTTCCCGCTGCGGCAGGGGAAAACTGTACCTTGGGCAGGGCTGGCGCGCAACCCATCCCTGGCGCGCCGGCGGCGAATCAGCCGGGGGGCTAGGCAAACTGTAAATTGGCGTACCGCTCGATCAGCTTCTTTGCTCCGTAACCGGGGAAGCTGACCGTGAGCTTGCGGTCTTCGCCTTCGCCCTCCACCCCGATGATGGTGCCGACCCCGTATTTGGCGTGGCGGACGCGGGTGCCAATGAGGGGATTCGCCGGCGTAGCGCGTCCGGCGGGCCGGCCATCGGCAGACCTCTTGGGAGGCGTCCGGCGATAGCCGGAATAGCCGTAGCCCGAACGCTGCCGCGGAGCGTCGTATTCCTCGGAAAAGTCCGGATCGGGTTCGTAGCGGCGTGTTTCGCCGGGCTTGGCCTGGGACCCTGCGGCGGCTTCGATCATCTCGAGCGGAATTTCCGCTAGGAAGCGAGATGGCAACGAAGCCCGCAGGCGGTCCTCGCCATAGATTCGGCGGTAGACAGCGCGCGAAAGAACCAAGGTCTTCTTCGCGCGGGTCATGCCGACATAAAAGAGGCGCCGCTCCTCCTCGATATCCCCGGCCGCATTCAGCGAGCGGCTGTGCGGCAGCAGGCCTTCTTCCAGCCCGGCCAGGAAAACAGCGTCGAATTCGAGACCCTTGGCGCTGTGCAAGGTCATCAGGGAAAGGGGGATGGACTCATCGAATTGATCCGCGTCGCTGACGAGCGCGGCGCGGTCGAGAATCTCCTCGAGTGTCTGCCCCTGCTCCTCCGCCTCGGCCATGGCGTTCGAAAGTTCGCGCAGGTTTTCGGCGCGAGAGGTGTGTTCGAGATTGTCCTGCTGCTCCGCCCAGCCGAGCAGGCCGGACACGTCAAGAACCCGCTCGACGAGCGCGGCCGGGGAAAGCTCACGGCATTCGCGCCGCAGCGTTTCGATCATGTCGCGAAAGGAACGCAGCGGTCCCAGCCCTCTCTGGCCCTGGTCTAAGCCCCCATCTCCAATGGCTTCCCAGAGCGATTTTTGGGCCTTTTTCGCATGCGCTTCCAGCGCCTCGACGGTCTTGGCGCCGATTCCGCGCGGCGGGACATTGAGGACGCGCAGGAGGGTCACGTCGTCATCGGGATGAAAAAGCAGCCGCAGGTAGCCCAGCGCGTGGCGCACCTCCGCGCGCTGATAGAAGCTGAACCCGCCGACCACGCGGTGGCGGATTCCCAGCCGGCGCAGCACTTCCTCAAAGGAGCGAGACTGCGCGCCCGTGCGGTAGAGCACGGCGGCGCGCGCCTCCGGCTGTTCGCGCACCAGCCTGGCAATCTCGCCGCCGACAAATTCGGCTTCCGCCACCGAGTCGGGCGCCTCAAAATAGCGCAGCAGCATCCCCGCGCCGAGCGTCGCCTGAAGGCTCTTGCCGAGACGGTTCGTATTGTGTTCCACGACGGCGGCGGCGGCATCGAGAATGGTCTGTGTCGAGCGGTAATTTTCCTCCAGGCGAATGATCCGCGCCCCCGGAAAATCCTCGGCAAAACGCTTCAGGTTCCCGGCCCGCGCGCCGCGCCACCCGTAGATGGACTGGTCCTCGTCGCCCACGACGCAGACGTTCTTTGAGGGCCCAGCCAGCAGGCGCACCAACTCCTCCTGCGCCTGGTTGGTGTCCTGAAATTCGTCGGCCATCAGATACCGGAACCGTCTGCTCCACGCCGCGCGCACATCCGGATGATTGCGCAGCAGCTCCACGGAGCGGAGAAGGAGGTCGTCGAAATCGAGCGCGGACGATTTGCGCAAAATTTCATCGTAGGCTCGATACACTCGGGCCACATCCTGGCGGCTGCGATCGCCCGGAGGCGCCTGTGCCAGCATCTCTTCGGCCGTCATGCCGTGGTTTTTGGCGTGGCTGATCTGCGCGCGCAGGGCGCGTGGCGGGTAGTCCTCGGTGGAAAGGCCTAGCTGCAGAAGCGCCCGCTTCACGGCCGCAGTCTGGTCGTCGTCATCGAAAATGGCAAAATCGCGGGGCAGGCCCAGATGGTGCGCCTCGCGCCGGAGAAGGCGCGCGCAAAAGGAGTGGAATGTCGAGATCCACACATCGCTGGCATTGCTCCCGCTGACGCGCAGCAGCGCGCCGATCCGTTCCTTCATTACGCCGGCGGCCTTGTTCGTGAAGGTAACGGCGAGAATGGCGCTTGGTGGCACGCCTTGCTCGATCAGATGCGCCACCCGATAGGTGATTACACGTGTCTTCCCCGTGCCCGCCCCCGCCAGGACCAGCACTGGTCCCTCGGTGGCAAGCACGGCTTCGCGCTGGCGATCGTTCAGTCCGGAGAGCAGAGATGTCATCGGTGGAGAAATGTTCCCGGATGAATCTTAGCCGACGAGGCGCGATTCAGCAATTTGCCAATCTCTGCCAGCGAAGGTCCGCGTGAAACTCTGCTACAATCTGCGGGATTTGCGAGAATTGGCCGGGGCATGCCACATAAAAATCTTCCGCATTGGCTGGTGAAGGCCGTCGCTTGGATGGGCGGTGGAGGGATTTTCCTTGTCGCCTTCCTTGATTCATCGGTGCTGTCCTTTCCTTTCGTCACGGATGCCTTGGTCATGGAAAGCTCGATTCAGAGCCCTGCGCGCATGCCGCTCTACTGCGCGGCGGCGGCGGTCGGCTCGTTGGCGGGCTGTATATGGCTCTACCTGCTGGCGCGCAAGGGCGGGGAGGCGCTTTATCAGCATCGCGCCGGCAAGCGAGCCCAGCAGGTGAAAGGCTGGGTGCAGAAGAATGCCTTTCTCAGCGCATTCGTCCCGGGAATTTTGCCCCCGCCGTTTCCCTTCAAGGCATTTGTCGTGGCGGAGGGCTTGTTTCAAGTCCCTCTGAGGACCTTCGTGGTCGCGCTTCTTCTGAGCCGCACGCTGCGCTATTTCGCCGAGGGGCTTCTGGCGGCGCGCTATGGCGCAGTCGTTATTTCGTTTGCCACGTCACACTCGGCCGGATTCGCGCTCGCTGTTCTTGTCACCCTAGTGTTGCTCTACGCCGCCAGCCGATGGCTCTTTCCTTCTCCGCCCCGCGGCCATTGATGCGCAATCAGGGATTCGGGGACGAAGCAAACTGGAATCCCTCGCGCCGGATGTCCAGGCTGGCATTGAAATCCACGCGGACAAACATATTGGCGGGAGACATGTCGTTCGAGGCGAAGCGCAGATCGTGAATTTCGAAGCGGTAGCCGTCCTCGATCCGTTCGACGCTGGCGAGGGGGAACCGCGCGTAGACAAGAAACTGCGCAGCCGCCGCGGTACGCTGTCCCGCCTGCAGCGCCGGAGAATCCTCGGGCTTGTAGTGCGTGAGGCTGTGATCCGGATCGAAATAGGCTCCCGGAACCAGGGAAACCTCGGCTTCCTCGATCGTATCGTCCGTCACCGCCAGGCCGCGCCAAACGAAGGGCGAGGAGGATTCGGGGAAGGCCCCCGCTGTGAGCGGGACGCGCCCGTGGTATTCCCGGGAGAGCAGTAGGTCCATGGCCTCGCCGCGCAGGTGAGCGCGCGCACCTAGATAGGCGCCCAGCAGGATCAGCGTGAGGATTGCGGCGCGGCTCACCCCATTGCCCCGCTTGCGGTCGCCGACTTCCTCGTTCACCAGGCGGAAGAGCAGCGGCAGCAGAAATCCGGCAATCAGCAGCGCCAGAATCCAGGGGTCGAGATTCGCTGTGAGATTCCATGCGAACCATCGCACGCGAAACGGCCAGAGCAACTCGATGCCCGAGCCGCTCACCATGTCCAGCAGGAGATGTCCGCCCGCTCCGCCAGCGCAAGCCGCGAAGGCAGGCAGGAACGTCAGCGGGGCATGCCGTCTTGCCTGGGCCGCCTGTGAAACCGGCCATTTGCGGTCCAGGACACAGAACGCCCCAGCCATCGCGGCGGACAAAGCCGCTGCGCCAGCCAGCGAGTGGAGCGCGCCGCGATGGAACCGCAGGAACGCGGCCGGTCCGGCGAAGTAGCTGGCATAGTCCAGATCGGGAGCGATGCCTGCGGCGACCATCATCGCCGCGCCGAATCGCGGCAGGCGGCCCCGGACGGTCCGCGCGAGAGCGAGTGATGTGAACGCGTGTGTGAATGGCTCCATGCGTTGCTCTGCGAACCCTCCGCGCCGCGGCAGGGGGCCCGATCACGCGGCGCGCAAGTGCCGGCTGAATCCGCGGCGCGCGGCGCCGTGCGGCATTGTATACTACCCGGGCGTTACAACCGATCGCACCCCGCCGGGGCCGGCATACTCGAGGCTCGAATGCCCAAATCCTCCGACGCCGCCAACGAAATCGAGCGCCTGCGCCAGGAAATTCGCCGCCACGAATATCTCTATTACGTCGCAGACAATCCCGAAATTTCCGACGCCGCCTTCGACCGGCTGATGAAGCGCCTCGAGCAGCTCGAGGCCGCCCATCCGGAGCTGGTGACTCCCGATTCGCCTACCCAGCGCGTGGGCGGCGCGCCGCGCGAGGGTTTCCAGGAAGTGCGCCATCAGACGCCGATGACCAGCCTGGACAACGCC
>JAJXZD010000109.1 GCA_021780215.1 Acidobacteriota bacterium | reverse complement strand
GCCTCGATCTGGCGGATGCGCTCGCGGGTGACGGCGAAGGATTGGCCGACTTCTTCCAGGGTGTGCTCGCTGCCGTCATCCAGCCCGAAGCGCATCTTGATGACCTTTTCCTCGCGCGGGGTGAGCGTCTTCAGCACCGAGGAGGTCTGCTCCTTCAGGCTGAGGTTGATGACCGCGTCGGAGGGCGAAACCACGGCCTTGTCCTCGATGAAATCGCCGAGATGCGAATCCTCCTCCTCGCCGATGGGCGTTTCGAGCGAGATGGGCTCCTGGGCGATCTTCAGGATCTTGCGCACCTTGGCGACCGCGATATCCATGCGCTTGGCGATTTCCTCGGAGGTCGGCTCGCGGCCAAGCTCCTGCACGAGCTGTCGCTGCGTGCGCACCAGCTTGTTGATCGTCTCGATCATGTGCACAGGAATGCGGATGGTGCGGGCCTGGTCGGCGATGGCGCGGGTGATGGCCTGGCGGATCCACCAGGTCGCGTAGGTCGAAAACTTGTAGCCGCGGCGCCATTCGAACTTGTCCACGGCCTTCATCAGGCCGATGTTGCCTTCCTGGATCAGATCGAGGAACTGCAGACCGCGATTGGTATATTTCTTGGCGATGGAGACGACCAGGCGGAGGTTCGCCTCGATCAGCTCCTTTTTGGCCTGCTCGGCTTCCGCCTCGCCGCGCAGGATCACCTGCAGGGCGCGCTTCAGCTCCGCCGGGCTGACCTCGCTGGCCAGCTCGATTTCGCTCAATTCCTGCCGCCGCCCGCGCAGATCCTTGCGCGCCTCGGCCTGCACTTCGGCCTTCGAGGCGTCCACGCGGCGTTCGAGCCGGGCCGCTTCGCGTTCGAGGACGTGCATGCGCTCGACGGTCTGGTGAATCTTGTCGATCAGGCGCTTTTTCTCGAGGGGATTGAAATCAATTTCGCGGACCATCTGCGACATCTCGATGCGCGCGCGCGCCACGGCGTACCGGGCCCGCAGATACGGCCGCTTCTTGGAACGCGGCACCTTCTCGAGCTTGGCCGCCAGCTTCAGCGCCTGCAGGTAGAGCTTGGCGATTTTGTCGATCTCCCGGAGCGTTTCCTTGGTCTTCGCCTCGATCTTTTCTTCGGTCAGTTCCTCGTCGTCGAACTGGACGATTTCCTTGATCGAGCGTGCCCCGTTGCGCAGGTCCTCGCCGACCTGCAAAAGTTCCTTCAGGATCAGCGGGGCGCGGGAGATGGTCTTCAGCACCAGGAGCTGGCCGCGCTCGATCCGCTTCGCGATGGCAACTTCCCCTTCCCGCGTCAGCAGCGGGACGGTGCCCATCTCGCGCAGGTACATCCGGACGGGATCGTTCGTCTTCTCCAGGGTTCCGGGCGTCAGGTCGAGGTCGCCATCTTCCGCCGCCGGCTCTTCCTTGACGACGGTCTCCGCGGCCTCGGTGGAATCGGCGGCCGCCAGCGCCGCCTTGGCGCTCGAGAGGTCCTCGTAGACGTCAATGCCATAGCGCTCGAAGGTGGAGAGCAGGTCGTCAATCTCCTCCGACGAATGCACCTCGGCCGGCAAAATGTCGTTCACCTCATCGTAGAGCAGGTAGCCCCGCTCCTTGCCCATGGCGATGAGCTGCCGTACCTGGTCGTATTTTTCTTCGAGAGCCAGCGTCACGCTTTATCTCCCCAATTCGATTGCCGTCTGCGTGCGCACGTCAGAATTGCTGGTCGGGACCGGACACCCCGGCCCGCACGAACTGCACAGATTTTGAACTGGGTAAACGAGGTAATCCCCAAAACCCACCATCGGCCTGTGCCCCTTGGGCCCGGCCCAAACGCCCATATACGCACACCTATTATAGATGCGCCACACACGCCAGGCGTTTCTCCCAAAACCATGCAAGTATATAACCGCTGGCGGCTCAGCGTCAACGAGGGGGTACGCTCCCGCTGCGGCCGAGGGCTACTTCTTGGCGGCTCTATCCGCGTATTTCTTCTGGAACCGCTCGACGCGTCCCGCGGTATCCAACAGCTTTTGCTTCCCGGTGAAGAACGGATGGCAGCTCGAGCAGATTTCGACCCGGATCATCTCGCCTTTGAAGGTCGAGCGGGTCTGAAACGTGCTCCCGCAGGCGCAGTGAACCGTCACGGGATGATAGTCGGGATGGATGCCTTCTTTCATGTGGGAAAACTCCTGTCCGCTGGCCGGTCTGCGCGCCGCCCGCTCGCCCTCCTGCGGTACGGTCGCGTCGCTAGGCCTGCAAGGAAACTGTGATTATACTCGAACCCCGCCCCCGCTCCTAGTGTCGGGATGGTGATGCTGGTGCGGCGGCCTGCTCGGTGCCAGGCTAGCCGCCAAGACTTTCTGCGTAGCAGCAGGGGGGGCCAGCCTCCTGCAATCCCGGCGCAATCCCTAACTTTGGCGATGTGTTCTCTCAGAAAGGGAGTTCGCCGCGGCAGGTGACGTGCGGGGCACCTCGCCCGGCTTTCTCGATGTGCCCGACCAGATAAAATTTCTCGCGCCGGCGACGTAATTCCGCCTCGACACTCGCGACATTCTTCGCCGGCACCACGAGGATCATCCCCGCGCCCAGATTGAAGGTTTTCAGCATCTCATCGCGCGGGACCCGCCCGAGCCGCGCCAGGTAGCTGAAAATGGGCGGCACAGGCCACGCCCCCAGCTCGACCACAGCCTGCGTGCCGCGCGGCAGCGCCCGCGGCAGATTACCGGGAATCCCTCCTCCGGTGATGTGCGCCATCGAGGAGACCCAGCCGCGCGCAAGAACCGTTTTCAGCAGCGGCCAGTAGGCTCGATGCGGCTTCAACAGTTCCGCCCCGATCTTGTTTCCGACTTCCGCCACGTAGCTATCAGGGTCCAGGCCGGCCACGCCAAAAACCAGCTTGCGGGCCAGCGAGTAGCCATTGGTGTGCAGCCCGCTCGAAGGGAGGGCCAGCAGCGCGTCGCCCGGACGGACCCGCCGCGGATCGAGAATCTTCTTGCGTTCAACCGCGCCGACGATGAAACCTGCCAGGTCGTATTCCCCGGCGGCGTACATCTCCGGCATCTCCGCCGTCTCCCCGCCGACCAGCGCGCATCCGGCCTTCCGCGCCGCGCGGCTCATTCCTTCAATGACCTGCTCGGCCACACGCGGATCGAGCTTGCCCATGGCGATGTAGTCGAGGAAAAACAGCGGCTCGGCGCCCTGCGTCAGAATATCGTTCACGCAATGGTTCAGGATGTCCGCGCCCACGCCGGAATGATTGCCCATGGCGCAGGCGATTTTCAGCTTGGTGCCCACGCCGTCGGCGCTGGCCACCAGCACCGGATCGCGCCAGCGCTGGCGGTCCAATTGGAAAAGGGCCCCGAAGCCGCCCACCGGCGCGAGCACGCCGCGGCGAAACGTCTTTGCCGCCAGCGCGGCGATGCGCCGTTTGGCTTGCTCCGCAACCGAAATATTCACGCCGGCGTCGGCGTAGCGCATGTGCGAGTCTCGTTCTCGGGAAAGATCCGTGCGACCGGTGCTAGAACGTGTGAAACAGCCTGCGCCAGCGCACCTCGCCCGGATGGATGATCACTTCAAGATACGTGGCAAAGCGGTCTCCCAGGTGTCCCGGGTCCCACACTTCCTCAGGGGCCCGGATCGACATGTATATGATCACCGGCGTCCCAATAATGTTGTCGCGCGGGACAAAGCCCCAGTAGCGGCTGTCGTACGAGTTGTCCCGGTTGTCCCCCATCATGAAATATTCGCCCGGTGGAACCACCAACTCCCCATTGACCACGTGCTGCGGCAGTTCAGCCGCCCATTCGGGACGTAGGCGCCCGTCCATGGACGGATCGCTGGGCGGAAAATGCCCGAAGGCGCTGGTCCCATCGGGCGAGCGCCGCACATAGGGTTCGTTCAGGGGCTGGCCGTTGACGTACACCTGCTCCCCCACCATCTTGATCCGGTCTCCCGGAATGCCGATGCACCGCTTGATGAAATCCGGATTGCCCTCGTCGGGCAGCGGTGCGCGAAACACGATGATCTCCTGCCGCTTCGGATTGCGCCACAGGGGGACGTGATAGGGCGTGAAGGGGACACCCGCGTCGAAGCCGATCCGGCTGACGATCAGGTGGTCGCCGATCAGCACCGTGTTCTCCATGGATCCGCTGGGGATCACCCGCGCCTGCACCAGCGTCCCTTCGATGAAGAGGAACGCGAGAATCACCCAGAACCAGGAGACAACCTCGCGCCAGATGCGCTGTTGCGCCGTGGAGGCCGTGGCCGGCTCCTTTTTTTTCGCCGCCACGCGCTCCTCCGTCTCAGCCTTCATGCCGCGCCTCCACCTCGAGCTGCACCAGTTCGGTCGGATAGCTCCCGGTGTAGCACGCCGTGCAGTATTTGCCTTCCGTGTCCTCGACCGCCTGGCGCAGCGAGGGCAGCGATAAGTAGCCCAGCGAATCGGCGCCCAGATATTTGCGGATATCCTCGACCGAGTGCTGCGCGGCGATCAGTTCGTCGCGACGCGGCGTGTCGATCCCGTAATAGCACGGCGAAATCGTTGGCGGGCAGCTGATCCGCACGTGTACCTCCACGGCCCCCGCGGCCCGCATCAGGCGGACAATCTTCCGGCTGGTCGTCCCGCGCACCAGCGAATCATCCACCAGCACCACGCGCTGCCCCTCCAGGTCTCCGCGCACCGGATTCAATTTCAGCTTCACACCGAAATCGCGGATGGACTGCTCCGGCTCGATGAACGTCCGGCCCACGTAGTGGTTGCGGATCAGCGCCATTCGGAAGGGAATCCCCGATTCCGCTGAATAGCCCACCGCCGCGGGCACTCCCGAA
>JAJXZD010000042.1 GCA_021780215.1 Acidobacteriota bacterium | reverse complement strand
AGTATTGCTCGTATACATGGATGAAAAGCCGGGGGTGACGCCGATGTTCGAAACGATGATGTCCAGGTCTTGTGGAGGCACGACGCGCCGGATGATGTCCTCGACCTTCGCAATTTCGTCGTTCGTATGCTCGATCCTGGTTCCTGTCGGCGCTTTGACGTTGATCACGAACTGCCCGGCGTCCGTGCGCGGAAAGAAGGCCAAACCAACCAGAGGATACAGCGCGAAACTCAGGACAAAGATTCCGAGAAAGCCAAGGAGCACCTGTTTCGGCCGCTCCAGGGCTCTCCGGACCCAGTAATCGTATACCTGCAGCATCCGCTCGAAGCGCTCGTTGAACTTCGCGTGAAACCTCGCCGCCCACGATGGATGCGCCTCGCCGCCCTCCGCTCCATGGTGCTCTTCGCCGCGCAAGAAGTTTGCGCAATACAACGGGACCACGGAGACCGCAACAAGGTAGGAAGCAAACAAGGAGATCACCACTCCCAGGGCCAGGGCGGTGAACAGAAACTTGCTCACGCCATAGAGCAGGGTCACCGGGAAGAACACAACCACGGTCACCAGCGTAATGGCCAGAACCGCCAGGCCGACTTCGTTCGCGCCCTGCTCGGAGGCGATGGCCGGGCTTTCGCCGAGCTCGATGTGGCGGAATATGTTCTCCAGTACGACGACGGAGTTGTCAATCAGCCGGGAAAATGCCAACGCCAAGCCGCTCAGCACCATGCTGTTGATGGTCTCGTTCCCCACATGCAGGACGAAAAACGTGGCCATCACCGAAAGGGGAATGGACAGGAAAACGGCTGCGGTAGCTCGGGGGCTGCCGAGGAAGAGCAGGATCATCATGGCCGTGAGAATCAGCCCGATTCCGCCTTCCCGCAGCACGGTCGAGATCGCCTGCTTTACGAACACCGATTGGTCAAAGACCACGTGGGCCTTGAGTTGCGAGGGAATGTCGCGCAGATTCTTGATCGCCTTCCGAATCCCGTTGACCACCGCGATCGTATTGCTGCTCCCTCCCTGTTTCTGAATGGGAACATAGACGGACCGCTGCCCGTTCACGCGCACCACGTTATATTGCAGGTAGGAACCATCCACGGCTTTGCCCACATCGGAAATGAAAACCGAGCGCTGCCCCACCGTCTTCAGCGGAACATCATTCAGATCCGCCGGAACAGGCACCTGCGCATTCGTGTAAATGTTGTAGTCCATCGGACCGATCCGGACATCGCCGGCGGGGAGAATTAGGTTGGAGCTGTTGGTCGCCCGCACCACGTCCATCGGGCTCAGCCCGTTCGCCTGGAGCTTCAGCGGGTCCACGTACACCATGACCTGCCGATATTTGCCCCCATAGGGAGGAGGCACGGTGGCGCCCGGAACTCCGGCGATCTGGTCGCGAATCTGGTATTGCAGGTAATCGTGGAGCTGCGTCTCATTAAGCCCCTTGCCCTCGACGGTCAGCAGGCACACAGGCAAGCTGGAGGCCCCCGTCTCAAGAACCACCGGTGGGAGGGTCCCTTCAGGCAGTCGCCGCAGGTCAGCGACCGCCAGGTTGGCCATCTGCGTAACGTCGGCATCGGCACTCGTACCCGGCTGGAAATAGATTTTGATCAGGCTGACGCCCGCCAGAGAGCGCGATTCCATGTGGTCAATTCCGCTGCCCAGGGTGAAGAATCGCTCGAACGTATCGGTGATGTCGGCCTCGATCTGCTCCGGGGGCATGCCGTTGTAAAACGTGGCTACCATCACCACCGGGATGTTGATCGGCGGAAACATATCCACTGGCATCTGCACGAGGCTGGTCAGGCCCAGCACGCAGACGAACAGGCAAATGACGATGATGAGATATGGGTGGCGCAATGAGAATGACGGCATACGAGCTCCTATTTCGCCTCGGCAACCGGCGGGGTACCGGCCCCTTCACCGCGGCTGTACATCAGCAGGTACGCCGCGGGCACGACAAAGATGGTGAGGGCGATCGAAGAAAGCAGGCCACCAATAATGACGCGAGCCAGAGGCGCATATGCCTCGCTGCCGGTCTCAATCTTGAACGCCATCGGCAGAAGGCCGACCACGGTCGCAAGCGATGTCATCAGAATCGGCCGGAGCCGGATGCGGCAGGCACGAACGACGGCCTCGCGCGTGCCATGTCCATCCGCGCGAAGAACGTTTGCAAAGTCCACGATCAAAATGCTGTTTGAAACCACCATCCCTTGCAGCATCACCACTCCCATCAGCGATTGAATGTTCAACGTGGTGCCCGTGGTCGCCAGCGTCCAGATAACCCCGACCAGGCCCGTCGGCACCGCCAGCACGATCAGGAAGGGATCC
The DNA here is from genome assembly GCA_021780215.1 of Acidobacteriota bacterium. Lineage (GTDB taxonomy): Bacteria > Acidobacteriota > Terriglobia > Acidiferrales > UBA7541 > Palsa-295. The sequence continues at coordinate 17,202 of JAJXZD010000042.1, read as the reverse complement.
ACGAAGGAACTGAATTGAGCCACCAGAATCAGATAGACAAGCACCACGGCCAAAAGCAGGCCCAGGCCGAAGCTCCGGAAAGACGACTCCATCGTGACCACCAGTCCGCGCATCTCCACTCGAATCCCCGTCGGTGGATGGATTCGAGCGATCAGTCGGGAAACTGCTTTGGCTGGGCCGCCGATATCCTCGCCCGTGGGCGCGACATACACGTCAATGGTCCGCTCAAGCTGGTAGTGATCCACCTCGGTGGGAGTCAGAATCGTCTTTACGCTGGCAACCTGGCTGAGATAGGTCGTCCGAGGCACGTTCAACCCGCGCAAGGGCATGGACTTAAGATCGTCAATCGAGCGCACCTCGTTCTCCGGGTATTGCACGGTGACAAAGTAGTTGTTCCCCGTCCGCGGGTCAATCCAGTAGCTCGGCGAGATCATCACGTCCGAGGTGAGCGAAGTAATCAGATCGCTGATCACTTCCTTGGGAGTCAGGCCCAGCTCCGCGGCGCGCACCCGATCCACATTCACTTGCAGAGCCGGATAGTCCATATCCTGGGGAACGTACACATCAGCCACGCCGTGGATGGTCTTGAACTCCTTGGCGAGCCCCTGCGCGATGCTCAGGCATTTCTGAAGGTCCATGCCGCTTACCTGCACATCAATCGGCGCGGGCATTCCCTGGTCCAGAACGGAATCCACCAGGCCGCCCGATTGAAAATAGGTGCGCAGCTCCGGCAGTTGCCGGGCCACCTTGTTCCGCACTTCATCCATGTAGGTAAAGCTGCTGATGCGGTGGTCGCTCTTGAGGCCCACCTGAACAAAGGCTGTGTGCATCGCCGAATTCGGCGTGAACAGCGCCGAAAAATCCGGCATCACGCCGATATTGGAAACGATTGTCTCGAGGTCGCTCGGCTTCACGATGTGCCGCACGATGCCCTCGACCTGCTTGACGTACTTTTCCGTCAATTCGATTCGTGTGCCCGTCGGGGCTTTGACATTGATGATAAACTGCCCGGCATCAGTCCGGGGAAAGAAGGCCACGCCGATGAACGGTATCAGGAGAAAGCTCAGGCAAAAGGCTCCGATGAAGACGGCCAAGGCTCCTCGGGGAAAGTCCAGCGTCTTCTGGACCATCTTTTCGTAGACGTCCAGAAACTTCTCAAAATGCACATTGAACTTCTCGTGCAGGCGCCGGCCCAGCGATTTCTCGTGTTCTTCCGCCTCGTGCACGGGCTTCAGGACATGCGCGCAATAGAGCGGAACCACCGTGACCGCGCAGAAGTACGAGGCAAACAAAGCAAGGACTACGCCCAATGCCAGCGCCGTGAAGAGATACTTGCTGACCCCGAATAGAAACGTCACCGGGAAGAACACCACCACGGCCACCAGCATAATGGCCAGCACCGCCAGGGCCACTTCGTTGGCCCCGTGAATGGACGCCTTCTCAGGGCTTTCTCCCAGTTCGATATGCCGGTAGACGTTCTCCAGGACTACCACGGAATCATCAATCAGACGGGAGAACGCGAGCGCCAGCCCGCTGAGAACCATACTGTTAATCGAGCGGCCCATGAGATGAAGGACGAAAAAGGCGATCATCACGGACAAGGGAATCGAAAGGAAAACCGCCGCAGTGGCCCGCAGGCTGCCGAGGAAAACCAGAATCATCAGGGCGGTCAGCAGAATGCCAACCCCGCCCTCGCGCAAAACGGTCGAGATCGCTTCCTTCACGAATACCGACTGGTCGAAAACCACGTGGGTCTTCAGCTGCGCGGGAATGTCGCGGAGGTTCCGGACCGCCTTGCGAATGCCGTTCACCACCGCGATGGTGTTGGTATTTCCTCCCTGCTTCTGCACGGGGACATAGACCGACCGCTGCCCATTGACGCGGACCACGTTGTATTGCAGGTACGAACCGTCCACGGCATGGCCCACATCGCGAATGAAAACCGATTTCTCCCCTTCCGTCTTGAGCGGGACGCCATTGAGATCATTGGCCGTCGGCACCTGCGCGTTGGTGTAAATGTTCAGGTCGATCGGACCCAAACGCACGTCGCCGGTGGGCAGGATGATGTTCGAGCGGTTCGTCGCGCGAACCACGTCCATCGGACTCAGCCCGTTGGCCTGCAGTTTCTGCGGGTCCACGTACACCATGATCTGACGGTAGCGGCCGCCATAGGGCGGAGGGACGGTCGCCCCGGGAACGCCCGCAATCTGGTCCCGGATCTGATACTGCAGATAGTCGTGGAGCTGCGTCTCGGTCAGGCCCTTCCCTTCCACCGTTAGGAGGCAGACGGGCAGGCTGGAGGCATCCGTCTTCAAGACCACTGGCGGAAGCGTTCCTTCCGGCAGCCGCCTCAGGTCCGCCATGGCGAGATTGGAAATCTGAGTGACGTCGGCATTCGCGCTGGTGCCTGGCTGAAAATAGATTTTGATCAGGCTGACGCCGGTCATCGAGCGCGATTCCATATGATCAATACTGCTGCCCAGCGTAAAGAATCTTTCAAATGTGTCCGTGATATCCGCTTCGATCTGGGCAGGGGGCATCCCGTTGTAGAAGGTGGCGACCAGCACGACAGGGATGTTGATCGGCGGGAACATGTCCACCGGCATCTGCGCCAAGCTCGTGAGGCCCAGCACGCAGACGAAGAGGCATACAACCACTATGAAAAAAGGGTGCTTAAGGGAAAATGAGGGCATGCCTCACTTACTCCATTGCCGATGGGTTAACCAAGGTAGGCAAAACGAGTTCGCCTGATTTGAACTGGCTCTGCTCTCCAAAAACGATCAGATCGTTTTCCTGCAATCCCGCGAGAATTTCATATTGAGTGGCCGTTTGCAGCCCAAGCTTGACGGACCGCTCCTGAATTCGGTTCGATTTATCCACGACAAGCACAGTGCCCTGCCCGTTTCCCGAGGACTGCACCGATTGAACCGGCACCGCCAGGGCGCCTGTCGCGGAGTGAAGCGGAATTTTCACAGAGGCGTACATTCCGGGGACGATTTCGAAATTCGGGTTGGCCACCTGCACCTCGGTGTGCATGGTTCGCGTGGACATATCAATCTGATCCGAAAAACGCACGACCTTCCCCTGGAACGTCTTGTTCAGCGCGGAGACGTCCACGGCTACGATCTCTCCCAGATGAACATCGGGCACGGCCCGCTCCGGAACCGGAATCACCAGCCGCAGCAGATCGTTCTGCGACAGGCGGCATAGCGCGAGATCGCCTTTGTTCGAGGAGGTCCCTGCTGGCAGCAGCGCTCCGGTGTAGGCATCCAGCCTGGTGACAACGCCGTTGAACGGCGCCGTGATCTTCGCATACGCAAAGAGAGCCTCATCCCGGTCGAGCGCCGACCGGGAGACCGCCAAGGTTTGCTGCGCCGCGGCAAGGGCATCCTTGGCCGCCGAAACTCCCGCGCTGGCCTCCAGGTCCTTGCCTTGCGCGACGTCAATTTCCTCCTGCGAGACCAGCTCGGCATTCGTTTTCTGCACGCCGGCAAGCCGGGTATACGTCAAATGCGACACGGTGAACGCCGACTGCGAGCGGGTGAGATCTTCCTCGGCGCGCGCGATGTTGCTCTCACTGCGGCGCACAGCGGCTTCGTCCAGTCGGAGTTGCTGCTCGAGTTCGGGAATCTCCAGCACCGCCATAATCTGCCCCGTGTGGACGTGCGTGCCCCAGTCAACGTTCAGCTTCTTGATATAGCCGGAGACTTTCGCGTACACCTCGATTTCCTGAAAGGGGAGAAATTCCGATGAGATCTGGAGCTGATTCGCCAGATTGCGGCGGGTCACCTTCACCACGGCTGCGTGGGGTACCGTGGCCACTTTGCCGGCCCCGCCGCATCCCGCGAGCAGGCCCGCTGCGAGCAGGAATCCCGCCGCCGCGCGTCCCCATTTCCCGTGATTGCGCAACAATGGTCTTGGCGTCATCTTTGTCTCATCCCTGCCGGTATCAATGCTCGGCGCATTCATTTTTTGGAATCCTCGAATGGAAGGGCCGTATCTTTGATTTCCTGCCGCAACTTCTCGAGCGTAAAGCCCGGTGACCGGCGCAGAGCAATCAGGTTCGCCCGGCGCTGCCGCACGGCCCGGGCCACATCCACCACTCTGTCCGCTATCTCAAGCGGGATCGTCTGCACGCCGTGGCGGTCACCGTGAATCAAATCTCCGGGCTGGACTTTTAGCCCGCCTACCTCTACGGCGGACCCAAAATCAAACAAGTGCGCATAGGCGTGCGAGACGGAGACGTTCCCGGCAAACATCTGGAACTCGGTCGTACGCAGATCGGTGACGTCCCGCACCGCGCCGTTGGTGACCACCGCAATGCACCCAAGCCCCAGCAGAATGTTCGCGTGCACTTCCCCGATGAACGCTCCCAAACCGGGCGGATCATCCATGTCTTCGATCACGACGATGCGCGGAGCCGGTATGGACAGGATATAGTTCCACCAGTCGGTCCGGTCGTAGTAATCAAAGTGAACCTCGCTTTCCCACGGGGGGCGGGAGCTGCGAATGCGAGCCGTCACCGCGTAGCCCGCGACCGGCGGCTGATCTTCGTAGATGCTGCGAATGCTGGCGTTGGCGAAGCCCGTGTTCGGCAAGCGCACGCGGAACGTCTCGATCGCACTGGCTATGATGCAGGTGCTCATCCGGCGAAACTGCTCCAGCTGGGCAGGCGTCAGTCGGTTCTCCATCGGGAGCTCTCCAGTTCCGGAATCCGTCCTTGAATGGTAGCGCACCGTGCGGAATCACGGCTGCGAGGATTTTCCGGCAAATTTGTCGGCCACTGTACGCAGGTCAGGCGGGGAACACAGGGGGAGACCGGTGCCGCATGGACACCGTCAAGCCAATACGCGTAATGAGTGGGTCGGCCGGCTCTTCCCGGTGGACCATAGGGAGAACGGGATGGGGCGGCACGAACGTCATAGCGATCGGCTGCGGCTCCCGATCAAACACCACGGGAACGGCTGCCGCATTCATTTCAGTTGAGAGGGAGACATACCGAGCGGGGTTCGAGCGCGGGTAGTACTTGCCGTCCTTGGCCGCCGCGGAAAGTCCCGCCACAGTCAATAGCAAGACAACTACACCCGCTCGCGACAATGAACGAGACCACGCAGCCTTGCGTTCGGCCTGAATTCCCATGCGTTGTTCGAGCTTCATAGTGCGCGTGGCAGATTCTTGGCCGCTCGCTGGCATTCCCCCATGAATTCGGTCCCCGACTGCCGACCACATCCTATCGCTACTGTGATGAGGGATGCAAGCCGAGGGATGCCCGGCGAATGCTCCATGCATGCATTCGGTCACTTCTGAGGCATCACGGCACGCGCCGCCCGACCGCCGGGGCGATCGCCCTGACTTCCTGCATGAGCTGCGCAAACTGATCCGGGTAGAGCGACTGCACACCATCGGAGAGGGCGCGCTCGGGATCGGGATGCACCTCGATAATCAGCCCGTCGGCGCCGGCGGCCACCGCCGCGCGCGCCATCGGAGCCACCTTGTCCCGCCGGCCCGTGCCGTGCGAGGGATCGGCAACCACTGGCAGGTGTGACAACGTCTTGATGACCGGAATGGCGGCGATATCGAGCGTGTTGCGCAGATAGGTGTCGAATGTCCGGATGCCGCGCTCGCAGAGGATCACCTTGTAGTTGCCGCCGGCCATGATGTATTCGGCGCTCAGCAGCAGCTCCTCGATCGTGGCGGACATGCCTCGCTTCAGCAGCACCGGCTTGTCAATTTCGCCCAACCCGCGCAGCAGGTGATAGTTCTGCATGTTCCGCGCGCCCACCTGCATCACGTCCACATACGGCAGCATGATTTCGATCTGCGATGGGTCCATCACCTCGCTGACCACCAGCAGGCCGTTCTTGTCCGCGGCATCCCGCAGCAGCTTTAGCCCCTCTTCCCCGAGGCCCTGAAAGCTGTACGGCGACGTGCGCGGCTTGAATGCCCCTCCCCGAAGCAGCCTGGCGCCAGCCTTGGCCACTTTTGCGGCGATATCGGCAATCTGCGCGGGCGATTCCACCGCGCACGGCCCGGCCGCCACGGCGATGTCCTTCCCGCCGATAGTCACGCCCTTGCCGAGGTCGAGCACCGTGCCTTCGGGGCGAACGCTCCGCGCGGCCAGCTTGAACGGGTGCGAGATCTTCACGATCTCCTCGACTCCCGGCGCCGAGGACAAAGCCTCGAGCTCGCTGCGATGCCGTCCGCTGTTTCCCACCACGCCGATCACGGTCCGCTCCTTGCCGCGGATCAAGTGCGCTTCATAGCCGCACTCCTTGATTCGCGAAACAATATGGTTGATCTGCTCCTCGGTTGCTTCACTCACCATGTTGAAAATCATCTTTCCGTCCTCGCATTTTCCTAGGTTTCTTTTCCACCACGCTGGGCCCCGCTCGGTCCCGCTGCCGCCGGATACGAACCCAAAATCCGTAAATCCACCACCAAGCCTTTCAGTTCCTCAAGCGCCGCCGCTACTTCCGGATCGCTCCGGCGCGCCTGCAAGTCCAAATAAAAGCGGTATTGCCACGGCCGGCCATGCACCGGGCGGCTCTCGATCTTCATCATGTTCAGATTCCGGCGCGCAAACGGCTCAAGAGCGTGATAAAGCGCTCCCGGACGGTGATCGAGCTGGAACACCAGCGACAACTTATCCGCTCCCTCGGCCGGAAGACCCGCGCCCGGTTCAGCCAGCAGCAGAAATCGCGTGTAGTTCTCGCGGTTGTCCTCCAAATGCTCGCGCAGAATCAGGCCGCCGTACGTTTCCGCCGCGCGCCGCCCGGCAATGGCTGCCCGCGTTTTGTCTCCCGAGTGGACGACCTCGCGGACGCTCCCCGCCGTGTCTGCCGTGGCGATGCGCCGCAGGCGGGGATGCTCGACAAAGAATCGCTCGCACTGCGCCAGCGCCACCGGATGCGATTCCACCGAGGAAATGTCCTCGAGCGACGCCCCTGGAGCGCCGATCAAATTGTGTGCGATCGGAATGATCTCCTCCGCCACGATTTGCAAGCCGCTTTCCACCAGCAAGTCAAACGACCGGTGCACCGGCCCGGCCAGGCTGTTCTCGATAGGCGCCAGAATGTAGTCCGCCAAGCCGTCGCGGATTGCCGAAAAGGCCGCCTCGAATGTCGGGCGCGGGACCAGCACGATGTCCTCGCCGAGCAGCTCGACCGCCGCCTCCTCGCTGAAGGCGCCCCGCTCGCCCTGAAAGGCAACTCGCGCGTTCTTCCGGACATGCATCAGTGTGCCGCGGCCCTCTGTCGCTTCGATCCCGAGTTCCGATTTCCCTTCGATGGACTGGTCTTCCCAAACCCGTGGCGCTCCTGCGTGCGGATGGATTCACTCAGCATCACCTGGTAGATCCTCTCGATCGCCCGGCGATCCAGCGGGCCGGGATTGAGCGAGGTCATCCGGTCGAGGATTTCCCGTTCGCGGGTAGGTGCGCGCAGCGCCGTCCCCGACTCGTTCTTCAGCCGGCCTACCTCGAGGGCCAGCTCGGTCCGCAGGTTCAGGAGATGCAGCAAGGCCGTGTCAATCTCATCAATTTTCCTACGCCAGTCGTCAATCTTCATCCGGCTCCTCGCGCCTTTCCGGCATTCGCGCCCCGTATAAACATAAAAAAAGCCGCGTCTCCGTGGGGAGGCTCGCGGCCGGTGTTCGAAACCTTGCGGGGCTTCTTAGGATTTGGATTCGCCCACGCGCGTCTCGCCAGCCCGCCTCCCCGCGTAAGGGAAGCGGCCCGTAAAGGCGAAGCTGGAAACTATCGCGTGCATGAGGCGGCTTCGAATCCTCGTACTTTCTCGAACCTTCCTGCTGGTAACGAAGTCTACAGAACGCCTCTCAGATCGTCAAGAGCTTCCTGCCACATCCCACACGCCGCAGGACCGCCGAAACGACCGGGAGGGAGAGGATTGAACAAAGGAGTTTGCCGGAGATATGATGCGCGTGGGAAAAGAGGAATCACGCATATCCGGCCGCCAGCGTCCATTACCCGCCAGGCAATCCTGATCGCCGCAGGACTCGCGCTCATACTCCTGGCATTTCTTCCCCCGGGAATCTACTCCGTGGATGGCAACTCCATGCTGGCCGTAGCCGAATCTATCGTCACCGGCCACGGCGTGGCCGTTCCGGCCGGTTTCCTTGGCTCACTAGGGGTGGATGGAAGGTTTTATTCGAACTGGTACCCGTTGCTCTCCTTTCTAGCGGTTCCGTTGGTCCTTTTCGGCCGGATGCTCGCTTCCATGCTCCATCTCCCATTCCATTTTGTAGCGGCGGTTTGCGCGCTTAGTCTTTCCGCTGTAATGACCGCTGCCGCGGCAGGCGTGGTCGTTCTTCTCGCGCACCGATTCGGGGCATCCGCGCGTGGTGCGTGCCTGGCCGCCGTGTGCTTCGCATTTGGCACCATTGCGCTCGTATACGCCCGCACCTTTTTTGCTGAACCTCTCCTCGCGCTCCTGTTTGTCGCGGCATTCTTCTTTGCCGTTCAATTGAGCCCGGGGGCCGTGATGGCCGCGTCGGCGCTGGCCGCTCTGGCTGTCCTCACCAAGCCGACGGGAATCATCCTGGGCCCCATTCTCTCCGCTTACCTGTTGATGAAAAGAAGGAAGCTCAGGGTCGCGGCTCTTCCGGCATGCGGAGCGATTTTAGGGCTGGCGGTTTACGGCCTTTACAATCAGGTCCGGTTTGGAAACCCGTTAAGGTTTGGCCCGCCATGGAATTTCGGCTTGGCGTACGTTCCGGGCGGCATTGGTGGACTTCTTTTCAGCCCTCAATACGGACTGTTATGGTATTCCCCGGCGGCGATTCTGGCGCTGTACGGAATCTACCTCCTGGCTCGCAAGCATCCTCCAGAAGCGCTCGCTGCCTTTGCCCTCATTCTCGGCCAGCTCTTCATTCATTCGATTTGGCAATACTGGAGTGGCGGCTGGTCCTGGGGACCTCGCTTTTTGGTCCCCATCCTTCCCGTGCTTTTCTCAGTGGCCGGCCAATTCGAAGGCAAATTGAAGAAGGCGTTTTTGATTCTGGCTTTGGCTGGATTCGTCATCAACGCACCGACTCTTTTTTCCTACTACGAGAGGTATTTCTCGGAATTGAACGAGCAGCCAGGTGCGGTCGCTCATGACCTGACATGGTCCTTTGACAAGGCGCCTTGGCTGCATGGATGGCCCGCCGCGGTCCGCGAGGTGCAGGACGCACGCACACATAACGTGGTCGAGCTCTTTCATTCCCGCAATGGCCCGGCCCACGCCATTCGGGATTCGCGAGCCCTGCAAGTCGTAGCCATCTGGTGGTGGGTGTTGCCCGTAGCCAAGATTCCCCGATGGGTAGGAATTGTGGCGGCCTTGCTGATGTGCGCCGCGGGCGCGCGGGCTATCCAGCGCGCATTCTCACTGGCGAATCAGCCCGCCGAGAGCAATGAGTCACCCGGCATTTCACCCCCAAGCCGATAGGCCGGGCTCCGTCCGGCTGAGCCATCCCTAGTAGGTGAACGCGTGGCCCCGGCGAATCATGGGGCGCTCAAAAAATGCCAAAGAAAACTTTGCGATGACGTATGTCATAAGCGCAGCAGGCAGCCCTGCCGCCACGGTGCGCCAGTCCGCTGCCTGCTGCGGGGCAGGAGCCAGCAGGGTGCGCCAAAGCAACAACGAGGCCAGATGGACGATGTATACACAGTAGGAGACGCCCCCCAGGCCGCGCAGCCACTTCATTCGGGCGAGCGACGCCACAATTCCGGAAGGCCTCGAGAGCGAAATCAAGAGTGTCTGCGCAAAGAACAAAGCGAGCCAAGTGTAGCCGATTACCTGCATGACGATTGAATCGTGGGACGAAGACCACCGCGTGAGGGCAATAACCCCAACCGAAAGGGCCAAGAACACCGCATCCATCACGAACCGATGGGTCCGCGCCCAATCAATGAATCTCAGATCGCGCCATAGAATGGCGGCAAGCATGCCTATAGCAAGAGCATCAGCTCGGCAAGGCGTCAGAAAGAATACCGCGAGGTCCGCGGCCTGCCTGCCTCGACTCGCGCACACGACATGGCGGACGAGCAACCGAATCACCGGCGCCAGAACAATAGCCCCAATTAAAATTCTTGCAAGAGCGCGCCGGCTCACTGAGCGAACGAAAAAGGGCACCACAAGATAGAACTGCTCTTCTACGGCAAGCGACCAGGTCGCCCCGAACCACGCCGCTGGGATGCCAATGTAAGGAGTAAATTGCATGTTCTGCACGAACAGGAAGTGCAGGTAGATCGGAAGCCAAGAACTCGGGGCTTCTCCTCCAGGAACATGGGCGCGCAGAAAAGAACCCGTCAGCCCCATGATCAGCATATAGAGGAAAATCCAGGTGTAATAAACTCGGAATGATGCGGAAAAACCGGCGGACGTAAAATGTCTTGAAGTAGCGCGGGGATTTTTGCGCATCCAGCAGGATGCCGCCAATCAGGAACCCGGAGAGAACAAAGAAGAGATCAACACCACTCCAGCCAGTGGCAATGAAACGCTCAAAAAGCACGTACAAGCCTCGTGCCACGCCAGCGGGGTGATGACCCGGAGCGGGATAGAAGTAAAAATAGTGCCAAGTCACCACGGAAAGGATCGCGAAGCCACGCAAGCCATCGAGTTCTGGAACGTGCCTTGAAACCGATGATTCGCTCATCGCATCCCGACGCTACCAACGCTCATCCTGCCGGTCAAGTGGCCGGTCTGCGCTTGTTTCTTGCCGCCCGACTGAGGTGGAGGCACTCGAAGCCTGCCTGTCCGCAGGAATTGAGGGTTGGCGGAAGCGTGTGGGAGTCGAACCCACCATTCTGGCCGCAAAGGACAGAATCAATGGCTTTGAAGGCCACGAGGATCACCGGACCCCTTTCGCCTCCGCCGCGATTATAACAGGAGCCGAAGCGCGCGCAGCGCGACAAGTGGCGCAAATGCGCGAAAACGGCGGCATGAAAGCATTGTGTCGGGCGAGAGAGGCTTTCTTCGACCGGCAACCGGGCTAGTTCTTGCTTGTGGAGGGCGCCTTTCGGCGGGCGAGGTCCAACAATTTCGCATCGGTGCAGACTTCATAGTAGGCGCGGTTCCCCGCCGCTCCGATCTTTCCGCCGGGCAGCAACTGGCGCACGAAACCTTTGCGGATGACGACCGGCTCGAGCGAGCCGCCAAGTGGAACTTCTCCGAAATAGAGCTGTACGCGTTCCTTGCCCCAGGGCAGCGGAAAATTTCCCGACATGGGCGCCAGGGAAATCTCCGTGCCCAACTTCTGAAAGCCCTCCTCGTTCAGTTCGATGCCGTTGAGATTGTAGCGGACCAGCAGCTCTTCTCCCTCATCCTGGGCGGCGTCGTCCATCAGCGATTGCAGCAGGTAGACGTTGAACGGCGCGGCGTTCTCCCGAAACAGGCGCTTGGCCATTTTCGAGCAGCTCGAGAGGCGATCGGAGAGATTCAGGGCGCGGGAAATCATGATGCGCGAGTCGGCGTCCATCCACAGCGACGGCGCGGAATCCTGAAAGGCAACGCCTACGCCCAGCTCGAGCGGAGGAAGGTTGCCGCTCGGGGCGCGCGTGTTGTAAGCCTGCGTGACGGCCAGAATCTCCCGCGCCAGGACGCAAGCGCGCGCGACGGCGCGCTGCGTGGCCCGCGTGGACTCGGTCTCATAGATGGCCAGGATAATGGCGTCGCCCTCGATGAAGACCTTGGCCGCGCCGTAGCGCTCGAGCATGCGCTTCACCGGGTCGTGCAGGTTCATGCTGAAATGCGAGGCGGGATTCATCCCGCGGGCGAGCAGGTCCTTGGTGATGCCGGTCGAGCCGCGGACGTCGGCCTTGATTACCGCGTGATTGACAATCGGGTCGTCGGCCGGCCGGTTCTCTTCCGGGTGCAGAAACTCGTAGAGGCTTTTGTTGGCGCGGGACACCTCGCGCGCCCGCTCCGAACGCACCAGGCTGATGCGCTCCATCCAGGCGGCGACCTGCTGATAGTTCCGCCGGTCGCGCCGCAGGCGCATGAAATCCTCGGCAAACCGCAGCCCGGTCTCCAGAGACTCCTCCTGGCAGCAGCGGCGGATCGCGCGGGAAGCCTCCTCGATCCGCTTCATGGAAATCTTGCGCGCCGGAAACTGTTCCAGGATGTGCTCGACGCGCTTCATCTCTTCGCGATTCACCAGCGCCTTTTTCAGCTGCTGGAGGTGGATGGGCGGGCTGTATTCAGCAGCAATCTTGCGAAGCTCGTAGCCCGCGAGAACGTGAACGAGCAGGTCGCGCTCCTCGAGCCGCTGGACCCACTCTTCGAGCAGGCGGCGCGGTTCAGGCGTGGCGTATCTTTCGCCTCCGGCCTGTGATTCGAAGAGGAGCCGGGCGTTGGCGGGCTGATTCAGGTAATCGCCGAGATGGCTTTGAAATTCCTCCAAAAGAAAATCCATGCGCACCTTGGCCGCCGTAATCTGCGGCTCGAGTCCCTCGAGATTCTTTTCGAGCGACGCGACTTTCAGGCGGAGGTCATCCGCCGTCGTCCGCGCGCCGGCCGAATCGGCGCCCCAGCGGCGGAAGATCCGCGGGAAACCATCGCCTTCGCTGCGGGCGCGCGCTTCCGCTTCGTCCTGTTCCTCTTCGAGGCGGGCGAGTTCGGAGCGCAGCAGGCGGGCTTGTTCCAGGAGGCGGTCGTGCGCTTTGCGGGCCTTGGCCAGGTCCTCGCCGGTGTCACCTGCCAGGACGCAGTCGCGGATGAAGCTGAGCAACTGCTCATCAAACACCTCGAACCGGTCCGGGTCGGTCATGAAGTTCCCGAGCAGGACGTAGTGTTCGAGGAAGAGGTGATCGTCATTCCCGTTCTCGACGAAAAGGCAGCGGTTCTGCAGCAACCGGTAGACCTCGAGAAAATCCTCTCCAAAAAGAGCCCGCCGGACCTTTGCCAGTGTGTTGTCCTCGACCTCCCGCCAAATGCGGCAGAGCGTCTCCCCCACCTGCCGGACCACGCTCTTGCGACTGGCCTGCAACCCGGCAATCTTCGAGCGCATCACGTGGGCCTGCTCGCTGTGCTCGAACAGCTCTCCGCGGGAGCGAATCCAATCTTTGCACTCGACGAGAAGGGCCGAAAACTGCGCGCCGGTTTCCTGGAGAATGAATTTCAGCAGCGCCAGCCAGTGCAGGACGTCCGTTTCGATGGACTGTTGGAATTTTGCCCGGGTCAGCGACTCCTGAAGGACCTCGGTCAGGATTCTGCGAAACGCGCCATGCTCGGGCGAGCCCCGCTCCCGCTCCTTGGCATTGGGCAGGCTGATGTTGACGGTCTGTCGGATTAAATCCAGCAGGTATTTCTGGGTGAACTCGATGAAGCGCGGGCTGAGATAGACGTCGTAATGAATGTTGTCAATGCCCAGGACGAGGCTCGGCAGGCGAATCTCAGCGGTGTATGGGTCAAGCTTCACCCGAGGATGGGTGGGGGGCAGCGCGCTGTGCGTCTCTGGCATGCCGGACAATGACCCTCTGCTGGACAACATTCCACTGTAGACCGCCGAAAAACCGGGGCGCAATGGGCCGGGGCGAAAGCGTCAATGCCGTCTCGGCACCCAGATCCGGCGCCCCAAATCGTCCGTTTCCGGTTAGAATGGCGGGTCATGTCCAAACTTCTCGAAGGCAAGACAGCTATCGTCCTGGGTGTATGGAACAAGTGGAGCATCGCCTACGCCATCGCGGCCGCCTTTGTGCGGGAGGGCGCGACGCTCCTGCTTACGTACCAAAACGAGCGCGCCCGCCCCCTCGTGGAAGATCTCGGCCGGGAACTCGGCGCCACAGGCTTCTATCCCTGCGAGGTACAGCAGCAGGCCGATATTGACCGGCTGGCCGAGTCATTGAAAGCCGAGAACCGCACGATTGACGTCCTGGTACACAGCCTGGCCGCCGCGCGCCATGAGGAGCTGAATCAGCCCTTTCTCCAAACCTCCCGCGAAGGCTTTCAGTTTGCCCTCGAGGTGAGCGCCTATTCGCTGGTCGCGATTTCCCGCGCCCTAGCCCCGTTGATGACCCGCGGCGGCGCGATTATGACTCTCACCTACCTCGGCTCGACCCGCGTGGTGACCAATTACAACGTGATGGGAGTGGCCAAGGCCGCCCTCGAGGCCGAGGTCCGCTACCTGGCCAGTGAGCTCGGTCCCAGCAAGATTCGCGTGAACGCCATCTCCGCCGGGCCGATCAAGACCATCTCCGCCCGCGGCGTGAAGGATCTTGGCCGCATGCTCGATCTCGTCGCCCAGCATGCGCCGCTGCGCCGCAACACGGACACCGCCGAAGTCGGCGATGCCGCCGTGTTTCTCGGCAGCGATCTGGGGCGCGGAGTTACGGGAAACGTTCTCTTCGTGGACTCCGGATTTCAGATTATGGGTATTTGAGCGGGATTTCCCGGGTCACACGTCCTTCCGGGCATCCCCGCCCTCCTCGATTGTTACGCGGCGAGCATCCGGCGAGACATGCTCCAGGTGAATGCGGAATACCGACCAATCCGACGGCAGAGCGAACTTTTCCGCCCATTCGATCAGCACAACGGCGTCTTCCCGGAAGATATCCTCGATTCCCAGCGTGCTGAAATCGCGGGCATCCTCGACCCGATAAAGGTCCACGTGATAGACCGGCACGCCTTGGCCATACTTGTGCACCAGGGTGAATGTCGGGCTTGTGACCTCATCTTCCGGGGCCGCCCCGAAGCCGGAGACAATGCCTTTCGTCAGCGTCGTCTTCCCCGCCCCGAGCTCTCCGGAAAGCAGGATCAGGACCGGCGCCTTGAGCCGGGCACCGATCTCGCGCCCGCAGGCGATGGTTTCCTCCGAGTTCCAAGTGACGATTTGCCGCCTAGCCACGGCCGCACTCGGAATAGAATCGCCGGTAGGCCGCGGGAATCGCGTGAATCAGATCCGAAGCCATCAGCGGAGCTTCGCCGGCCTCGCTCCAGGCGATGTCTCCCGCCAGCCCATGCAGAAATACACCGAACGCGAGCAGGCGCCCCCAGCCCTCGGTCCAGAACTGCGCGGTAATTCCGGCGAGCATTCCGGTGAGCGCGTCGCCGGTCCCTCCGCTGGCCATGCCGGGATTGCCGGTGGAGTTGATGTAAGCGGATCCGTCGGGAGCGGCCACAACGGTCTGATATCCCTTCAGGACAACCCAGGCCTCCCATTCGGCGGCCGTTTGCAACGCCAGCTCCACGCGGCGCCGTTGAACTTCCTCGCTTGAACAACCCAGCAAGCGCGCCATCTCGCCGGGGTGCGGCGTAATGGCAAGGAATCTCCCCGCCCGCTTCAGCTCGGCCGCACGGCCGGCATAGGCATTCAGGCCATCGGCATCGAGGATGATGGGAGCCGTTCCCTGCAAATCCACAGCGCCGCGAATAAAAGTCTGCGTCTCGGAATTCGTGGAAAGCCCCGGCCCAATCGCCAGCGCCCGCTTTCCCGCCAGCAGCCTTGACAGCAAATCCCCCTCCAAGGACCGTTCGGAAATCGTTCCGGCTTTCGTGGCGGCGAGCGGTTCGGACATCACCTCGGGGGTATGGACGGCGACGAGAGGAAGGGCGGGCTCCGGCGTCGCCACCGTGACCAGTCCCGCGCCCGCACGCAATGCCGCCCACGAGGCCAGCACCGCTGCCCCGGTCTTCCCCACCGACCCGGCGATTATCAGCGCGTGGCCATAATCTCCCTTATGGCCGCCGGCCCGGCGGGGCTGCGCGAAGCGGAGAAATTCGCGGGATTCGCTCCAGCGCAGGCGTCCCTTGCCAATCTCCTCAATCAGATCCGGCGGCGAGCCGATCCCGCGCACCACAAGACGACCGGCGTGGCGCGGGCCGGCGCTGAAGAAGAAACCCGGCTTGGGAGCCGTGAATGTTATCGTGGCATCCGCCAGGATGGCGGCGCCTCCCGTCTCGCCCGAATCTGCCTGCAGCCCGGAGGGAACGTCCACGGCCACGACGGCGCCGCGCGAGGCGTGCGCGTTGACGCGTTCAATCACGCGTTGCAGGGCGCCCTCGACGGGCCCTCGCACTCCGGTTCCCAGCAGCGCGTCAACGACAATCGGGCCGCCGGGCGCACCGAATTTCGCCCGATCGAGCGCCGAGGAATCCTTTGCCAGAACGACCTGTCCCCCCGCCTGCTTCCATCGCCTGAGATTGGCGGCGGCATCGCCCTTCATTTCGCGGGGATTCGCGAAGAGACAAACGAGAGGCTTCGCTCCCTTCTTGAGAAGATGACGGGCGGCCACCAGTCCGTCTCCGCCGTTGTTCCCCTTGCCGCACAGGACGAGAATTTCTCGCTGCGCAAAATCCGGAAACTGTTCCCGGATATATTCCGCCACGCTGCTCCCGGCGCTCTCCATGAGCGCCCGGCTCGGCACGCCGGACAGCTCTGTCGTCAGGCGGTCGGCCTCTCGCATCTCGGCTGCGGTCAGGATTTTCATCGCAGATGGCTCACGCGCGCCCCTTCTATCGGCAGGCCAGTATACTGGCTGCCGCCGGAAAACTCGTCCGGCGGACTCAGCCCATGCGCGCCACGACGACGGTGATATCGTCCGCCTGTTCGGGAGTGCCGCACCATTGTTCAACGGCGGCGACGAGGTTCTCGGCGAGACGCACCGCGGGCGCATCGGGCTGGCGCAACACCTCCGCCTTCAACCGCTCGACACCGAACTCCTCTCCATAGACGTTCACCGGCTCGGTCAATCCGTCGCTGAAGGCCACAAGCATGCTCCCCGGTTCCACCGGCAAGGTGCACTCCGAGTACGTCGAGTTCTCGAAAAGCCCGACCACCGTGCCACCCTGATCGAGCGCCTGGACGCGCCCCTGAGAGACGAACAACGGCGGCAGATGCCCTGCATTCGTATAGGTGAGCGTCTTCGCTTCCGAATCATAGACCGCGTAGAAAAGCGTGGCATAGCGGTCGTCAGAAGTGTTCTTGAACAAGTGGCGGTTCAGGCGGGAGACCGTCTCGGCTGTGCTATCCCTGCCATCAAGCAGCGCCGCGCTGCGCAGCGCGGCCTGCAGGCTGGCCATAAGCAGGGCGGCGAAAATCCCCTTGCCGCTGATGTCCGCCAGGGCGATTGCCACGCGCGAGGGGCCAAGGGAAATGAAATCGTAATAGTCCCCGCTGACCACCAGCGCGGGCCGGCAGATGGCTGCCAGGTCGAGTCCCGGCAGCGAAGGAAACACCTGCGGGAAGAGCTCCCTCTGCACTTCCCGG
>JAJXZD010000199.1 GCA_021780215.1 Acidobacteriota bacterium | reverse complement strand
TTCCCCCGGAGCTGCGCCCGCTGGTGCCTCTCGACGGCGGGCGGTTTGCGACGTCCGACTTGAACGACCTGTACCGCCGGGTGATCAACCGCAACAACCGGCTGAAGAAGCTGATGGAGCTGCATGCTCCGGATGTGATTGTGCGCAACGAAAAGCGCATGCTGCAGGAGGCGGTGGATGCGCTGTTCGACAACGGGCGGCGCGGGCGCGTTCTGCGCGGGACGAATAACCGGCCTTTGAAATCGCTTTCCGACACGCTCAAGGGCAAGCAGGGCCGCTTCCGCCAGAATCTGCTTGGCAAGCGCGTGGATTACTCCGGCCGGTCGGTAATCGTTGTGGGCCCGGAGCTGAAGCTGCACCAGTGCGGCCTGCCGAAGAAGATGGCGCTCGAGCTCTTCAAGCCGTTCATCTACCACCGGCTCGAAGCGGCCGGGCACTGCACCACGATCAAACAGGCCAAGGAGCTGGTCGAGGCGCAGGAGTCCATCGTCTGGGACATTCTCGAGGATGTGATCCGCGAGCACCCCGTCCTGCTCAACCGCGCTCCCACGCTGCACCGGCTCGGCATTCAGGCTTTCGAGCCGACGCTCGTCGAGGGCAAGGCCATCCGCATCCACCCGCTGGTCTGCACGGCGTTCAACGCCGATTTTGACGGCGACCAGATGGCGGTGCACATTCCGCTCTCGCCGGAGGCGCAGGTGGAGGCCTCCGTGCTGATGCTCAGCGCGCACAACATTTTGTCCCCGGCCAACGGCTATCCGCTGGCCGTGCCCACGCAGGACATGGTGCTGGGCATCTACTACATGACCAAGGCCAAGCCGCTGGCCAAGGGCGAAGGCCGCGCCTTCGGGTCCACGGAAGAGGTGATCATGGCGCTCGAAGTCGGCGAGGTCGAGTTGCTCACGCCGATCCGGCTGCGTTATACCGGCGAGGTGATCCAGCTGACGAACGCCTTCGACGACCAGGACGTCTCTCACACCGAACCGGTGCACCTCAACAAGCAGTTTTTGCAGACCACGGTCGGCCGGGTGATCTTCAACGACCATCTCCCGACAGACATGCCGTTCATCAACGGCCTGCTCAAGAAGAAGGGCATCCAGGCCCTGGTGCAGTACTCGTATCTGCGCTATGGGATGGAGAAGACGGTCCAGGCGTTGGACAAGTTGAAGGAACTTGGCTTCCTCTACGCCACCAAAGCAGGCGTTTCGATCGGCATCAGCGACATGGTCATCCCCAGCGTGAAGATGAAGCTGGTGGACGCCGCCGAGCACGAAGTGGTCAAGGTGCAGCAGCAGTATCTCGACGGGGCCATCACCAACGGCGAGCGCTACAACAAGGTGATCGCCATCTGGAGCGACGTCACGGAAAAAGTGGCGGATGAGATGTTCAAGGCCCTCGAAGAGCAGGACAAGCAGGGCGTGATCAATCCGATCTACGTGATGGCCGACTCCGGCGCGCGAGGATCCAAACAGCAGATTCGCCAGCTCTCCGGAATGCGGGGACTGATGGCCAAGCCCTCGGGCGAGGTCATCGAGACGCCCATTACTTCGAACTTCCGCGAGGGGTTGACCGTGCTGCAGTATTTCATCTCCACCCACGGCGCGCGCAAGGGCCTGGCGGACACGGCGCTCAAGACCGCCGACTCCGGCTACCTCACGCGGCGTCTGGTGGACGTGGCGCAGGACGTGATCATCAACGAATTCGACTGCGGCACGGGAGACGGCATCTACGTCGAGCCGATTCTCGAGGCAGGAGTCGAGGTTGAACCACTGCGAGACCGCGTCGTGGGCCGCGTGTCTCTCGAGAAGATCAAGGACTACGAAGGCAACACCATCGTCGAGGTCAACCAGGAAATCACGGAGGAACTCGCAAACGCAATGCAGGCGGCCGGCATCGAGCGGGTGAAGATTCGCTCCGTGCTCACCTGCGAGTCCCGCCGGGGCGTGTGTGCGCGCTGCTACGGCCGTAACCTGGCCACCGGCCGCTTTGTCGAGATGGGAGAGGCGGTCGGGGTGATCGCGGCCCAATCCATCGGCGAGCCGGGCACGCAGCTCACCATGCGGACATTCCACATTGGCGGCACGGCCACGCGCGTGACCGAGCAGTCCAAGGTTGATGCACGCAACAGCGGCTTCGTGAAATTCATCGATCTGAAGGTCGTCGAGGGCCGTGGGAAGACCATCGTGGCTATGAACCGCTCGGGGTTGATCGCCGTCGTGGACGAGAAGGGGCGTGAAAAAGAACGCCACCATGTTGTTTACGGTGCGCGGCTCAAGGTGGAGGAAGCGCAGGCAGTCACCTTGGGGCAGACCATGGTCGAATGGGATCCGTACACCTTTTCGATCCTCACCGAGGCCGGCGGCACGATCGAATTCAAGGACTTGCAGCCGGGCCTGACCATCGAGGAGCAGGTGGACGAGGTCACCGGGCTTTCACAGCTGGTGGTCACGCTCCCACCTGGCGACGAGAAGCACCAGCCTACGATTCTCGTCAAGGATTCGGGAGGCCGCGTCCGCAAGAAGTATCTCATGCCCTCGCGCGCCCACCTGATGGTTGCCGACGGGGACGACGTGCAGCCGGGCGATGTGCTGGCGAAGATCCCGCGCGAGACCACCAAGACGAAGGACATCACCGGCGGTTTGCCGCGCGTCGTCGAGCTGTTTGAGACGCGCAAACCGCGCGATCCCGCGGTTATCAGCGAGATTGACGGCGTCGTCAAGTACGGCGAGATTGCCAAAGGACAGCGCAAAATCTACGTCGAGAGCGAGGATGGCCGAACGGTCAAGGAATACTCGATCCCGCGCGGCGTGCACATCAACGTGCAGGAAGGCGAGCACGTGCGGGCTGGCGAGCCGCTGATTGACGGGCCGCTCAATCCCCACGATCTGCTTGCGGTGCTCGGGGAGAAGTACACGCAGGCCTACCTGGTGAACTCGATCCAGGAGGTGTACCGTCTCCAGGGCGTCAACATCAACGACAAACACATCGAAACCATCGTCCGGCAGATGATGCGCTGGGTGAAGGTGGACGATGTGGGCGACACCACGTTCCTGCTCGAGGAGCAGATAGACAAGTTCCGCTTCCGCGAGGAGAACGACCGTGTGATCCGCGAAGGCGGGCATCCGGCCAGCGGCCGCCCACTGCTCCTTGGCATCACCAAGGCGTCGCTCTCAACCGATTCCTTTATCTCCGCGGCCAGCTTCCAGGAGACCACCCGCGTGCTCACCGAGGCGGCCATCTCCGGGAAGGTGGATTATCTCCGCGGCCTGAAGGAAAACGTCATCATGGGCCGGCTGATCCCCGCGGGAACGGGCCTCGAACGCTACCGCAATATCCAGTTGCTGACGGAGATTCCCAAGGAAGAGCCGCCCGCCATGGAGGCGGAACTCACGCCGGAGGAAGCCGCGGCGCTCGATTTCCTACGGAAGGACACCGACGCGATCGCCGAGAGCTAGAATCACAGACCAGTGGAGGGCCCTCCCGCCCAGCAGGGCCCTCCACGCAGTCCCACGCTGTTTCCTCGATTGACTGATAGGCAAGAAGCCCGCCTTATTTCCCCGCGCCGCTCTCCCTCCCGGTAAAATCGTCCATGAGGCGCTTCCGCGAGGACGACTCTTCGCGGACCAGGGAGTGTTTTCCACCCATGTCTGCACAGGAACCGGAAGGGCGGGCTTGCTCGGGGGACCCCGCAGGATCCTCCCACCAACAGTTCGAGAAGCTCATCGAAGTGATCTCGCGATCCCAGCACGCCTATCGCGAACTGATTGACAGTCTGGATCAGGCTCTCTTTACGGTCACGCTGCAGGGAGAAATCCGCGTGGCCAACCTCCGCCTGTCGGAGATTTTGGGCGCGCCATTCCAGGACTTCATTGGGCATTCGCTGGCGGAGTTCGTCGAATCGCCCACCTTGCAGGAAGCCGAAAGCGCGCTCCCCACCCTTCTCAAACGGGGCGTATGGTCCGGGACTCTCCCGGTCAAACTGAAAAAGGATGAAATGCTCCGGTACTATTCCTGCTGGTTTCAGGCCGTGATGGATGGAGACAAGGTGACGTCGGTGACCGGGTGGGTGCGGGACATCACCGAGCGGCTGGAAATCGAAAAGCAGCTGCATGAGGAGCGGGAATTTACGCGCCGCCTGGTGGATTTCTTTCCGGACATGATCGCAGTGGTGGACCACGACGGCCGTTTTATTTATGTCAGCGAACACAGCCGTGAAATTCTGGGCATCCCTCCGCAGGAATTTATTGGGCGAGCCGCGGGAGAGCAAGGACCCGCCGAAAGCCTGGCGGGGATAGGGCAGGTTCTCGAAAAAGTCATGAGCCGGCGGCAAAGCTCGGGGCAGGTTGAATTTCGCGCACAACATGCGGACGGCTCCTGGCGCACGCTCCGGGCGACGGCCAGCCCGATGTTCGATGCCGAGGGAAACCATGCGGGGGCGGTTGCATCTGTGCGCGACGTCACCGAAGCCAAGATTGCCGAGCAGCAGCTTGTCGAGAAGGAGAAGTTCGCCGCCATGGGGCAGATGCTGGCGGGCGCCGCGCACGAATTAAACAATCCGCTCACCGCCATTCTGGGCATCAGCGAGCTGATCCGCGACAAGTGCGAAGAGGGCCTGGAACGGCGTCAGGCTGACCTGATTTTCCAGCAGGCGCGCCGGGCCGCCGGCATCGTCCAAAGCTTGTTAGTATTTTCGCGCCCGTCGGCAGCCGAAAGGTCCCGGCTGAACCTCGCGGATATTGTTCAGGAAATTCTGCACTCTCTGCGCGATGAATTCGCCGGAGGAAAGATTCAGGTGGAATTTTCTCCGCCCCGCGATTTGCC
>JAJXZD010000006.1 GCA_021780215.1 Acidobacteriota bacterium | reverse complement strand
CCGCCGGCACGTGGCCCTCACCGATGCGGGGCGGACGTTCCTCGATGAAGCCAGAAAGCTCGTGGCGCAGTCGGCGCACATGACCGACTGTGTGCGCCTGGCGAAGTGCGGGGAAACCGGACTGGTGCGCATCGGCATCGCGCTGCATCTTGGCGAGCGCGTGGGGCGCGTGCTGACCGAGCATGCGAAGCGCTATCCCGGCGTGGAACTGCAATGCGACGGCATTTTTTCCACTGTGCAAAATGAATTGCTGGCCGAAGGGAAGATTGACGTCGGCTTTCTGCGGCCGCCCATCGAATCCGCCCACTTGGCGTCGGAGATGTTATTCGAGGAACGATTCTTGGTGCTCGTGAACCGGGACCACCCGCTGGCCCGGCGCAAATCCCTGCGAATACGAGACCTCGCCAATGAACCGCTGGTTGTGGCCGACCGGAGCCTCTCCACGGGCCTGTACGACAAGACGATGGCTCTCTACAAGTGCGCGGGAATCACGCCGCGGCTGATCCCGCTCTCGAAGGAGAGCGCTTCCTACGACGAAATGCAAAATGTTTTTCTTGCGGCACGCAAGGGAATTTTCATCATCGCGGACGAGATCCCCAGCCGTCCGGCACCAGGCAGCACGGGCGTGGCCGTGCCGCTCGACGAGCCGGACGCGCGGATCGAAGTACGCATGGCCTGGCGGCGAAATGAAAGCTCGCCGGCGGTGCTGGCCTTCCTCGATTCGGCCCGGCAGTTCTTTTGCGGCGCGCCGCCGCAGCGGGCGGCACACTCGATGGGAACGGCAAGAATCGGGCTGCGGAGCTGCTGAGCGCGGGGACAATTCAGCGCTTCTGCCCGGCCAAGCCTGCAATCGTATCCATCAGGTCGAATTTGGTCAGGATTTCCATCCGCCCGTCCTCCATCTCGACGAAGACGGCGTGGCTTTCGTGGCTGAGCAGGTGGGTGACGCGCTCGATCGGAGCGTTCGAGGGCACTTGTGGCAGCGGCGGGCCCATCACCTCACGGACAATCAGCTTGCGCAGGTCCTTGCCTTGCAGGGCCAGGGTGAGGATGCGATCCTCGAAGACCGTGCCGACGGGATGACCATCCTCAAAGACGGGAAGCTGCGAAATGTCCTGATGCTGCATGGTCTGCAGGGCCTGGAGAACGGTGCGATTAGGGCCGGTGACAATCAGCTCGCGGGTCTTCCCGTTCTGGCGCTTGACGCGGATGACGTCGGCGGCCGTGAGGGTCACTTCGCTATCCGCATAGCCGAGTTCGCGCATCCAACTGTCGTTGTAAATCTTGCTGAGGTAGCGGCTGCCTGAATCCGCGAGAAACGCAACCACCAAATCACCCTTGCGGCACTGGCGCGCCATGCGCAAAGCCGCGGAAACGCATCCGCCACCCGAACCACCGGTAAAAATTCCCTCGCGCTTGGCCAACCGCCGCGCCCAGATAAAGCACTCTTCATCGTTGACCTGTAGCACGTCGTCGAGAACGGAGAAATCGAGCGTGGCCGGCAGGATGTCTTCGCCGATGCCTTCGACGGTGTACGTGCGCGCCTTGCCGATGTTGCCGGTCTTGGCGTATTCGTAGAAGAGCGAGCCGTACGGGTCCACGCCGATCACCTTCACTTTCGGGTTCTGTTCCTTGAGGTAGCGGCCTGCGCCTGTGGCCGTTCCGCCGGTGCCGAGGCCGCAGACGAAATGCGTGATCTTCCCCTCCGTGTCCTGCCAGATTTCGGGACCGGTGGTGGCATAGTGCGCGGCGGGATTCGAGGGATTTTCGTACTGGTTGGCGTACCACGCGCTGGGAATCTCGCGGGCCAGCTTCTTGGCGACGGAATAGGAGCTGCGCGGGTCCTCCGGCTCGACGGCCGCGGGGCAGACGATCACCTCGGCACCGAACGCCTTGAGCAGGTCAATCTTTTCGCGCGACTGCTTGTCGGTGATGGTGAATACAGCCTTGTAGCCGCGGACCGAAGCCGCCAGCGCCAGGCCGATGCCGGTGTTGCCGCTGGTGGCCGCGACAATCGTCCCGCCCGTTCGGAGCAGCCCCTTGCGCTCGGCTTCGGCAACCATGGCGGCCGCGACGCGGTCCTTCGTCGAGCCGCTGGGGTTCAGATAGTCGGCCTTGACGCAGACCTCCGCCGGGACCTCCTTGGCCACACGGTTCAGGCGAATGAGCGGGGTCCGCCCAACGGCGTCAAGGATGGTGTCGCACTTCATGGTCTGGCGTCTCCCATTGCGCGGTGGCGCAACGCGTTAGCTTAGAGACTCGCGGAAATTCTGTCCAGCGGGAGTTTGCGGCCTGGCAGGATTCGAATGGGCAGGCTTATAGCTTGCCGCGGTCAACGGCCTGACGTAGCATGCCATCGTGGATTGGAAAGCAGCCGCTGGCGTTGTTCCCGCAGAAGAATCCGGCATTCTAACGGGCAGCCGAATTGTTTTCGCTGTGGCCGCTGCGGCGTTTCTGCTGCAGATCAAGACGGCGACGCGCTACGGGTATTTCCGCGACGAGTTGTACTATCTCGACTGCGCCCGGCATCTGGCCTGGGGATACGTGGACCAGCCGCCACTGATTGCGTTTCTCGCGTGGCTCGAAAGGCGTCTGGGAGGCGGTTCTCTGGTTTCGCTGCGCTTCCTTCCAGCGGCGGCCGGCGCCTTAACGGTATGGATGACCGGACGCCTAGCGCGCATCCTGGGATCAGGGGTCTTGGGACAGACACTGGCGGCGCTCGGGTTGCTCGTCGCTCCGGGCTTCCTGCTGATGTTTCACTTGGTCACGATGAACGCCTTCGAGCCGCTTCTGTAGATCAGCGTCGCGTATCTCCTGGTGCGAATCATCCAGACGGGCAATCCGAAGCTGTGGCTCCTGGTGGGCGCCGTGGCGGGAATCGGCATGCTCAACAAGTGGACGATGCTTTTCTTTTGCGCAGGCATATTCCTCGGCCTTGCGTTCACCAGGAATCGGCGGCTGTTCGCAGATAAATGGCTCTGGCTTGGCTTGCTCATCGGCGTCCTGATTTGGCTGCCAAACATCGCCTGGAACGTACAGCACCATTGGCCGTTTTTCGAGCTGATGAGGAATGTCCGCGCAAGCGGGCGCGACGTCCACCTGGGTCTGTTGCCGTTTATCGCGGACCAGGCGCTAGCGATGAACATTCTGACGGCACCGCTGTGGATCGCGGCGATATGGTGGTATTTCTTCGGGCATAGCGCCGATTCGGGCGGTGGTCGCGGAAGGTATCGCGTTCTGGGCTGGACGTATCTGTGGCTGCTGATCTTTTTTGTGCTGGCAAACGGCAAATCGTACTACCTGTGGCCCGCGTACCCGATGCTCTTTGCGGCCGGAGGGCGAGCTGTGGAGGGCTGGGCCAGGCATAGCATGCGCTCACTCGGCCCGGCCTATGCAGCCGTGCTCCTCGTTGGGGGCGCATTATTCGCGCCATTTGGCCTGCCAGTACTTTCCCCCGAGGGCTTCTGCAATATCAGAAAACTTTACACATGAGCGCGCCGGCAATGGAGCATCACCAGGATGGCCCGCTGCAGCAGCAAATCTACGCGGACATGTTTGGATGGCGCGCGATGACCCGGGAAATTGCACACCCGTATTTCAGCCTTCCCGCAGATATCCGCGCAAAGACCGCCATCGCCGCAAGCAACTTCGGCGAGGCGGGCGCCGTGGATTTCTTTGGACCTCGCTACGGCCTGCCGAACGCCATCAGCGGACATCAGAGCTACTGGTTTTGGGGACCCGGAAGTTACACGGGCGAGAGTCTTCTGATCGTCGGCGACACTCCCACGCGCATAGGACAGCTCTGCAGCCAGGCCGATGTAGTCGGCCACGTCTATCATCCCTACTCGCGCACCGACGAACATTTCGACATCTACTGGTGCCACCCCCTCAAGGAAAACCTCCAGCAACTCTGGCCCCTCGCGAAGCACTTCGATTGATCGCGCAGGATGCCCTTGACCTCCATCGCGTGGCGGCGTGCTAAGCTCTCCGCGGAGGGCCTCTGCACATGGGGGCGGCCGGGGCTCAGCCGGAGACGATCTTCTACGATGGCAAATGCGCACTCTGCCAATGGGCGGTGAAATTCGTGCTGAAGCACGACCGCGGCGGAACGGCGTTCCGATTCGCACCATTGCAGGGCGAGACTTTTCGCGCGCGGCTCAGCCCGGAGTATCGCCAACCCCTGCCGGACAGCATCGTCATGTTGGCCGCGAGCGGCTCGCTGCTGCTGCGTTCGGACGCGATCCTGCACATTCTGCGGCAGCTCGGCGGCGGCTGGAAAGTCCTGGCAACGATGATGGGCTCGGTTCCGCGGGCGCTGCGCGATGCGTGCTACGATGGCGTGGCGTCGGTGCGCTACCGCATCTTCGGAATGCGAAAGGAATGGTGCCCGGCGGCAACGCCGGAATGGCGCGCGCGGTTTGATCCGTAGCGGAAAATCGGGCGGGAGGAGACATGGAGCGCAGGAACATTGCCACCGGCACGCCGTGGGAGCCGATTGTCGGCTATTCGCGGGCGGTGCGCGTGGGCCATCAGGTGTGGGTGTCCGGGACAACGGCAACCGACGCGCAGGGCCGCATCGTCGGGGTAAACGATCCCTACGCGCAGACAAAGCAGGCGCTGCGCAATATCGAAGCGGCGCTCGAGAAGGCCGGGGCGCGAATGGCGAACGTGGTGCGCACTCGGATTTATGTTACGCACATCGCCGACTGGGAAAAAATCGGACGCGCGCATGGGGAATCCTTCGGTGAGATCCGCCCGGCGACGGCGATGGTCGAGGTCAGTCGGCTGATTTCGCCGGAAATGCTGGTCGAGATCGAGGCCGACGCCGTCGTCCCCGGCGAATAACC
>JAJXZD010000227.1 GCA_021780215.1 Acidobacteriota bacterium | reverse complement strand
CCGGGCTGCTGCGCTTGCTGTTCTCTTCCCGCGTCGCTATACGGCGGCTAACGCCAGCTCCTTCGGTTCGGCAAGCGTCTCAGCTGGCCAACTCTTCAGCTCTGGCATGCAGTACTTCACGAAACAGTTGAGATTGCGGACAGATTCCTCATGTGGCATACCACCATAGTTGAAGTTGGGCATGATTCCCTGCATATCAACCAATCGTTTCATATTCGCAAATTTGTCGAGCACCTGCTGCGGCGTGCCCCAGGGCATGAGTTGAATATAGTCCTCTACGGCCTTGTCTGCCCCGATCGAGTTCAAGTATTTGCTCATCTCTGCGTACCGCTGGTAGCCGTTGGTTGTATCGAAGTGCTTGCCTAACATTTCGTAATGGCTGAGCGCCTCGCGGTAGTTCGCCGACAGGTATTTGCGGGCCTGCTCCTCGGCGCGATCGGCACTCTCATCCACAAAGCAGAAACCGGAGCAGAACGGCTTGGGCGGCTGGGTGCCGGGATGGTATTCCTGCCACTGGCGGTGATAGAGCTCGAAATCCTTGGTCACCAGATCCCAGGATTTCTGGAGGATCACGAGCATGCCAAGCCCGAGGCGCGCCACGACGGGAACAGAATCGGCGGATGCCGCGGCGGCAAACGATCGCCCGCGAAACGACCGAAACGGTCTGGGCCGAATTTCCCTGCGCGGCTGCTGGACGGTGGGGCCGCCTTCCATGAAGCCGGTTTCGAGAGCGTTCAGAACCAATTCCGTAAATTCATCGAAGCGCCGGCGGCCTTCGTTCTGGTCGATTCGCAGGCCTTGAAATTCCCGCTTCGCCAGGCCCCGGCCGACTCCGAGGATAAAGCGCCCGTTCGAGACATGATCGAGCAGAACAATCTGCTCGGCGAGGCGCATCGGATCGTGCCACGGCACCACAATCACCATCGAGCCGAGCTTGACTCGCCTCGTCCTCCCGGCAAGATAGCTGAGCAATTGCAGCGGGTCCGGACTGATCGAGTAATTGTCGAAATGGTGCTCGGTCACCCAAATCGAGTCCATTCCAAGCGCCTCGGCCATTTCGCAATTGCCGATTTCCTCGCGCATGAACCGGACGTCCCCATAGCCACCCAGATGCTGGAATCCACTTCCGTAGCCTACGTGCATGGCATGTCCCTCCCGGCGGCGCGCCTCTCTCGGCGAGCGCGAGACTCCAATTCCCCTGATGGCCGAGACTATAACAAATCACATCGCGGCGCACTATAGCCGCACGAAGGCCCGCCACGCAGTGTACAATTCTGTTCAGACGTGAATAGAAACAGTGTGCGGGTGGACAATTCATGGAAACCGAAGGGCAGTATTTTGTGGCCGTCGTGGGGGGAGCTGTGGCCGGCTCTGTGGCCGCGGAGGTCCTGGCGGACCACGGCGTGCGCGTGGCAGTTATCGAACAGAACAAACGCCCCTATGGAAAGATTGAGGACGGCCTGCCGCGCTGGCACGCCGAGCAACGCAAGCAGGAGTATGCCCGTATAGACGCCCGGTTGAAGAAACCGCGGGTATATTTCGTGCCCTCTACAAAGCTCGGCCGCGACCTGGACTTTCAGGACCTCTGCAACCAGTGGGGATTTTCCGCGGTGATTCTGGCAAACGGCGCCTGGCGAGACCGGGACCTGGGCATTCCCGGAGCCGAGGAATACGTCGGCTGCGGCCTTCTTTACCAGAATCCCTTCATCTATTGGTACAACCACAAGGCCGAAACGAACTATAGCGGCCCGCAATATGATGTGCCCGACCAGGCGGTGGTGGTGGGAGGAGGGCTGGCCTCGATTGATGTGGTCAAGGTGCTACAAATCGAGAACTACAGCCGCGCCCTGCGTGAGCGCAGTGTGGAAGTCGGCCTGCACGAACTCGAGAAGGGCATTCCCGCCGCCTGCAAAGCGCATGGAATTGAGCCGCAGAGCCTGGGAATCCGGGGATGCACCTTGATCTACCGGCGCCGCGAACAGGATATGCCGCTGGCACAGGCCCCGGACAACGCCACGCCGGAGCAGATCGCCAAAACAGAGCAGGTCCGGCTGAAGATGCTGCGGCTGGCACGCGACAAATACCTGTTTCAAGTGCTCGATCGCACGCTGACTACTGGGCTGCTCGTTGAAAACGGCCGCCTCGCCGGATTGAAGGTTTCCCAAAGCAAAATCGAGGGGCGAAAGGCCGAACCAATCCCAGGGTCGGAGCGCGAGCTGCGCGCACCGCTGGTGATCTCATCCATCGGATCAGTTCCGGAAATCATTCCGGGAGTCGCGATGAAGGGGGAATACTACGCGCTCACCGACGATTCCCTCCCGCGCTATGCAGGTTGCGAGCGCGTTTTCGGGGTGGGCAACGTGGTCACCGGCCAGGGAAATATCCGCGTCTCGCAGACGCACAGCCAAAAGGTCGCCAGCCAGTTGATCAAGAACTATCTCGTGGCCCGCGACGGCCATGGCGGCGCAAGCAGTTCGCACGCCGCCACCGAAGCCCGTGCTGCCGCTCGCGCAACAGCTTTGAAGGAGACTCTCGGGACCCTGCCGACCCTCTCGCCCGGCGAAATGGTCGCTCTTGAGCGCAGGATTGGAACTCTCCAGGAGCGCGCAGGCTATTCGGGCGATTACGACGCCTGGATCGCCAATGTGACGCCACCCGACCTCGAGTAGTCCCCTGCCCAGCCCTAGTGCGAAGGCGGCCCCCCCGGCGTCATCTGCATGGGATTAAACGGCTGCGGAGTGCCGGTAATCTTGTCTTTCGCATCCGTGATGAGCTTGGTCAACACCATGGAGCTGTTCTTGCCCTGAAACTTCACCATCGCGAACGGCGGCGCCTTCTCGCTGATCCATGTCTCTCCCGAGCCGTCCTTCATCCGATAATGCTCGCAGGAGAAGACGCCCGCGGGGGTGGTCACCGTCTCCTGGCCCAGGTCATCGGCTACGCTGCGTATGTCGGTGGGCTCGGACTGCGGGCCCATCCGCCCCATCTGGGCAGGCATTTCCATCGGAGGGCGTCCCGGCATCTGCATGATGATCTTGGAGGGGGTGAGGGTTGAGCCTTCGGAAATCATCAGTGTCTTCGTGACCATTTCCCCCATGGGCATCCCGGACATGGTCATTTCAAGCCAGTAGCCGGTCTTGCCGTCTACTGCTTCCTTGCCCACAATGGCCATTTCCATTGTGGTCGCGGGCCGGTTCCCAGATTGCATCTGGTATTGCGCCCCAGCGCCGACAATGGGCTGAAAGATCCCGTGCGGGAACGCCGGCCGGCCCATCCCCATCTGCGCGCCGGCAACCACTGTTGCAATCGCCAACACAAGGACCCCGATTGTCGCCCATCCTGTCCTGTTCATGATCGCTCCTGGAACCCCGATATTTTTTCGCGAGGGCCGCCCATGCGCGGGGCTTTGCTTTGCAATGCGCTTCGATCCCAATGTCAAGCGCCCCTCTGCGGGCCGCCGCACAGCCTGTGGAGGGTTATACAACAGCAAGCAAGAATATGCTATGTTCATGGGTTCATTCGAAGTCGTGGCAGGCGGCGAGTTCGGCCCAGGGAGACATTCATACATGAAGGATTCCTACAACGGTGTTTCAGTACCCTCCGATGGCAAGCCGATCGAATATCGAGATGGGAGATTTCACGTTCCCGATCATCCCATCATTCCCTTTATCGAAGGGGACGGAACAGGGCGCGATATCTGGCGCGCCTCCCGGCGCATTTTTGACGCGGCCGTAGAAAAGGTCTACGGCGGAAAGCGCCGCGTGGCCTGGTTCGAGGTGTTTGCCGGGGAAAAGGCTTTCAACCGATTTCGCGACTGGCTGCCCCAGGACACTGTGGACGCGATTCGCGAATTTCGCATCGCCATCAAAGGGCCTCTGACCACGCCCGTGGGCGGAGGAATTCGCTCGCTGAACGTGGCACTGCGGCAGATTTTGGACCTGTATGCCTGCGTTCGCCCGGTGCGCTACTACCCGGGAGTGCCCAGCCCGGTGTTACATCCCGAGCGGATGAATGTGGTCATCTACCGGGAAAACACGGAGGACGTGTACGCCGGCATCGAGTGGAAGTCCGGAACGCCGGAGGCGAAGAAGCTGATTCACTTCCTGAACAGCGAAATGCTGCGGGGAACCGGCAGGAGCATTGTCGAGGATTCCGGGATGGGCATCAAACCCATCTCTCCTGCCAACACCAAGCGGTTGGTGCGGCGCGCCATCCAGCATGCCATCGAAAAGGAACGCAAGATCGTCACCCTGGTCCACAAGGGAAATATCATGAAGTACACCGAGGGGGCGTTTCGGGACTGGGGCTACGAACTGGCGACGGAGGAGTTCCGGGAGCAAATCGTCACCGAGCGCGAGAGCTGGATTCTTGGAAACAAGGATCGCGACCCGCAATTGAGCGTCGAGAGCAACGCGGCGATGATCGAGCCGGGGTATGAACAGGCCACGGAAGAGTTCCAGAAGAAAATTTGCGGCGAGGTTCAGCGGACCCTGGCAGCCATCTACGAGAGCCACGGCCGCGGGAAATGGAAATCAAAGATTATGGTCAACGACCGGATCGCCGATTCGGTCTTCCAGCAGGTGCTGACGCGGGCGGACGAATACCAGGTCTTCGCCACGCCAAATCTGAATGGCGACTATGTCTCTGACGCCTGCGCTGCGCAGGTGGGCGGCCTCGGGATGGCGCCGGGCGCCAACATCGGAGACGGCTACGGCGTGTTCGAGGCTACCCACGGCACCGCCCCGAAATACGCGGACCGCGACGTCATCAACCCCAGCTCCGTGATGCTGTCCGGAGTGATGATGTTCGACTTTATGGGCTGGCCGGAAGTCGCCCATCTCATTGAAGCGGGCATGGAGCGCACGATCCAGAGCAAGCGCGTCACCTACGATCTCGAGCGGCTGATGACCGGAGCCGTAAAACTCAGCACGTCGGAATACGCGACCGCAATTATCGACAACATGCAATCCTTGGCCACGATGGCGCGCTGAACCCCGCCGTATTGCGCCGCTCGAGCCGATCGGCGCGGCACGGATCTCCGGCCCATTACGAACCCAAACCACCGGCGGCGTTCCCGTTTCCCGCGCAAACTGCCGGGCGGGACGAACGAACCGGCTCGATAAGGAGAAATACGCATGCGGAAGAAAGTAACGGTAGTAGGAGGCGGATTTGTCGGCTCTACGACGGCACAGAGGATTCACGACGCCGGCCTGGCCGATGTTGTGCTCACGGACATCCTCGATGGAGTGCCGGCGGGCAAGGCGCTGGACATGGCGGAATCCGGGCCCATCCTCGGCAGCGATGCGCACGCCGCGGGCATTTCGACCGCCTCGGGCGATTACAGAGAAACCGCCCATAGCGACGTCATCGTCATCACCGCGGGCTTCCCGCGCAAGCCGGGCATGAGCCGCGACGATCTGCTCAAGGCAAATTACGACGTAATCAAAGCGGTGGTCGAGGCTGTCGTCAAGCTCTCACCGAACGCCATTCTGATCATCGTCACGAATCCGCTCGACGCAATGGCTCAGGCCGCCTTCAAGATCAGCGGGTTTCCGAAGAGCCGCGTGCTGGGAATGGCGGGAGTGCTGGATTCGGCCCGCATGAGCACGTTCGTCGCCGCGGAGCTGGGCGTCTCGGTCGAGAACGTCCATTCCTTCGTCCTAGGCGGGCATGGAGACGACATGGTGCCGCTCGCGCGCTACTCCACGGTGGCGGGAATTCCCCTCCCCGAACTTCTCCCCAAGGACAAATTGGAGGCCATCATCACCCGCACCCGGAAGGGCGGGGCCGAGATCGTCAATCTGCTGAAGACCGGCTCAGCCTACTACGCACCGTCGGCCGCTGTGGTCGAGATGGTGGAAGCCATTCTGAAGGATAAGAAGAAGATTCTTCCCTGCGCTGTCTATCTCGAGGGCGAATACGGGATCAAGGGGCTTTTCGTTGGAGTTCCCGTGAAACTCGGCGCCCGCGGCGTGGAACAGGTCATCGAGATCAAGCTGACGCCCGAGGAGAAGACCGCGCTCGACAAGTCCGCGGCATCGGTGAGGGAACTGGTGAACGTCCTCGGGGTCTAGCCAGGCCCGAGCACGATTGCTTTTGACAGTGCCCGCAATTCCATCCAAGCTGGCCATCTGATTTCAGGGGGAGCCGCTGCCGTGGCTCCCCTGGCCCGCTTCCCTCCTCGCAGGCCAGGCTTATCCGGAGAATTTCTGCGCCAATGGAAAGCGCCGGCCGACGCTGAAGGCCTTCGATGTGACTTTCAGCCCCGGCGGAGCTTGCTTTCGCTTGTACTCGTTCCGGTCCACCTGCATGGCCACCGAGCGCACCAGGTCCAGGGAGAATCCGAAGTGGCTGGCGATTTCCTCCGGAGTGCGCAGGTCCTCCACGTACGCCTTCAGGATGCGGTCCAGATCCTCGTAGGGAGGCAGGGAGTCCTGATCGGTCTGATTGGGCCGCAATTCGGCGGAGGGAGCCTTCGCAAAGACCTCGGCGGGAATACGGGCCCGCTCACGGTTGGCGAAGCGCGCCAGCTCGTACACCATCAGTTTGGGGACATCCGAAATCACCGCTAGGCCCCCAGCCATGTCTCCATAGAGAGTACAGTAGCCAACCGCCATCTCGGACTTGTTGCCCGTACTCAGCACCAGCCAGCCAAACTTGTTAGAGAGTGCCATCAGGTAATTACCGCGAATGCGCGCCTGGATGTTTTCCTCGGCCACCCCCTCGGGTGTCCCGGCAAATTCCTCGGCCAGGGCCTCGCGATAACTCCGAAACGTGTCCGTAATCGGCAGCACGTGGACAGAAATGCTCAGATTCTGGCCCAGCTGTTCAGCATCGCGCAGGCTTCCCGGCGAGGAAAATGGCCCCGGCATGGCTACTCCGGTCACGTTCTCCGGACCGAGGGCGTCCACGGCAATCGCCGCGACCAGCGAAGAGTCAATGCCCCCGCTCAGTCCGATCACGACCTTGCGAAACCCGCACTTGCGAACATAATCGCGCGTGCCGACCAGGAGCGCCCGATAGACTGCCTCGACCTCGTCGCTAATCTGCGGGCGGATTTCGCCCGCCCCGCTGGCTGTGTCGAAATAGACGAGATCCTCCTCAAAGGACCTGGCCAGCGCCCCGATGTGCCCGTCGGGAAGGATCGCCACGCTCGACCCATCGAAGATCAGGCTGTCGTTGCCGCCGACCTGGTTGACATAGATCACCGGAAGGCGGTGCCGACGGGCCGTGGCACGGAGCATGTCGAGCCGCAGGCCGCGCTTGTCAATCGTGTAGGGCGAGGAAGAGATGTTCAGCAGGATTGTGCTACCCCTAGAGGCGATTTCCGCCACCGGGTCGCGCGCGTAGAGTCGTTGCGTCCAGAAATCCTTGTCGTTCCAGATGTCTTCGCAAATTGTGATTCCCAGGCTGTCTCCACCGAGCGTATAGGGGAATTGCGTGTGCGCGGGCTGAAAATACCGGGATTCGTCGAACACGTCGTACGTCGGAAGCAGCATCTTGCGCTGCTCAAAAAGAATCTTCCCCGGCCCGATGAGCGCCGCCGAATTCGCCACAGGCTTGCCGGTATCGTCCTGGGCTCTGCCCACATACCCGATCACAGCGGGGAGTGGGATATCGCGCGCCAGTTGGGCCAGTTCGCTGGCGTTGCGTTCGACAAAGGCGGGGCGCTCGATGAGGTCCTGCGGAGGATACCCGCACAGGCACAGTTCGGAAAAAACCGCCAGGTCCGCGCCGCCCGCCCGCGCCTTTCGGCCCGTGGCAAGGATCAGTTCCCGGTTGCCCTCGAAATCCCCCACCGTTGGATTCAGTTGCGCGAGTGCGATCTTCATGAGAGATGTGTAGAATACGGGGTGCGGCCGACGTTTTCAATCCGCCGCGCGGGCCTTTGTTCCGCAATGCCACGCGGAAAAACCCGCAGGAGCTGACCGGGATTGGCCCGCTTCCAAGGCTGCCCGCCGCCGATGACCGTTCCCAATGAGAACGGAAACGTAACATCGGTGAGCCCGTTTCGTTGACCCGCCAGCCGCCTGCTATATACTGCCGCTGAATACAGGCGCGCCTCGAAATACGCCGAACACACGCACTATGCGGACAGCTGTTCCGCCGCGGCGCCGCTCCGGATCATGACATCCCCCTCGCGCGAAGGCCAGCCATCAGCAAGGAGAAAGCTCCGTGCACCCTCCCGGTCCGCGTGGGCCGAACGCACCCTGCGCCATATGTCGCTCCGCGAGAAGATCGGCCAGATGCTGATGGTTCCCTTCTTTGGCTCCTTTGCCTCTGCCGAAAGCCCCGACTACAAGTCCCTGCTGCATCAGGTGGCAGACAATCACGTCGGCGGCTTGATTCTTGCCACCGCTCCCGGGCCGTATGGAATTGAACGCAGCCGCGTCTATCCGACGATGATTCTGGCTAACGAGTTGCAGCGCAGCTCAAAAATCCCCCTGCTGATCGGCGCCGATTTCGAGTCGGGCACCGCCATGCGCATCGAGGAGGGCACACGGTTCCCTTCCGCAATGGCCATCGCCGCGACCGATAACCCAGACGACGCCCGGATGGCGGGCGCATGCATTGCGCGCGAGGCACGCGCCGCCGGAATCCACTGGATTTTCGCGCCGGTCGCCGACATCAACGAAAATCCCGACAATCCCATCATTAACGTGCGCTCGTTCGGCGAGGATCCTCGCCGTGTGGCCGCCTGCGTGGCCGGATTCGTGCGTGGCGCAGAGGAATACGGCGTCCTCGCGACCGCAAAGCATTTCCCCGGCCACGGCGATGTGAGCGTGGACACGCACCTGGCGCTGGCCTCCGTCCTTGGCAGCCGCGCAAAACTCGAGCAGCACGAACTTGCCCCGTTTCGCGCGGCAATCGCCGCGGGGGCGCGCGCCATTATGCCCGGACACCTGGCCGTCCCGGCGCTCGAATCAGATGCCACCCTGCCTGCGACGCTCTCGCGCAGTATCCTCACAGGCGTGTTGCGAAAGGAGCTGAAGTTTCGCGGCTTGATCATCACGGATGCACTCGACATGGGCGCGGTCATGTCGCTCCACCCGCCGGGGGAAATTGCCGTCCGCGCGGTCGACGCGGGAGCGGACGTGCTACTGATGCCGCCCGTCCCGGATGCGGCGGTCGAGGGCCTCCTCCGTGCCGTGCAGTCCGGGCGCACCCCCGAAGAGAGAATTGACTCCTCGGTGCGCCGGATTCTTCAAGCCAAGGAGAGGTTGCATCTGCATAGAAACCGGCTGGTAAACGTCGCCCGAATCGCCGCGACATTCGGCCTTTCGGAGTTTCAACGCACCGCAGAGGACATCGCCACGCGGGGAGTCACGCTTCTCCGTGACACGCCAAATCTTCTGCCTCTGGACGCGACTCGTCCCATGCGTCTTCTACTCGTCGTCCTCTCCGCCGACCCCGATCCTTGCCCCGGCAGATGGATCGAACAGGTCCTGCGCGAGCATGCGGATTCGGTGGAGGTGCTTCGCGCGGACACTCGGTTCATTCCGGTGAGCATGATGAAGCTGCCCCCACCGGATAGCTACGATGCCGCCATCGCCGCTCTGTTTGTGCGGGTTGCGGACCGCAAAGGGACCGTCGGGTTTCCCATGGACCAGCGGGAGATTGTCAATCAACTGCTTGCCGCAGGCAGGCCTGTTGCCATTGCCTCGTTCGGAAGCCCTTACTTGATTGCACAGTTCCCCGCCGCTCGAACGTGGCTGGCGCAATTTTCAACCGGCCCGTGCTCACAGCGGACTGCCGCGGGTGCGCTCTTCGGCCAGAACGCCATTTCCGGAAAAATTCCGGTCACCGTTCCCGAAGTTGCCCGGCGCGGGGACGGATTGCCCCGCCCCCCCGCTCCCATGACGCTCGAGCCAGCAGACTCTTCGATGGCCGCCCGGCTGAAGCCGGTACACCACCTGCTCGACCGTGCCGTAGCGGAAGGGGCATTCCCCGGCGGAGTTCTAGCCGTGGGATGGCAGGGGCGCATCGCCACGCACGCATTCGGAACTCTGACGCGGGCCCCGCGGGCGCCGCGCGTTTCGCCCGAGACGATTTACGATGTTGCATCGCTCACAAAGCCTATCGTCACCGCAGCAGCGGCGATGATGCTGGCGGAGCAGAAACTGCTCGATTTCGACGCGCCACTGTACCATTACCTGCCGGGCTTCGTTTCGACGGCTCAATCCGGCGCCCATCCGGAATGGCGGACGCGCGTCACGGTACGGATGCTCCTGCTGCACACGTCTGGCCTCCCCGCCCACCGGGAGTTTTTCAAGGCACTCTCCGGAAATGAGCCTCTTATCTCGCACGCGATGGCCGAGCCTCTTATCCGCAAACCAGGCAGCCAGACCAAATACTCCGATCTCGGATTCATCCTGCTTGGACACATGGTGGAAACTCTAACGGGGAAGACGCTGGGCGCCTTCGCGCAGGAGCGCATTTTTTCTCCGCTCGGCATGCACTCGTCCTTCTTCCGTCCGCCGCAAAGCCTGCGCGCGCGCATTGCTCCCACGGAGCTGGACGCTTCCTTTCGCCGCCGCCTTATCCGCGGCGAGGTTCATGATGAGAATGCGTGGGCCCTGGGAGGAGTAGCCGGTCATGCGGGCCTCTTTTCGACCGCTGTCGATATCGCCGTCTTTGCGCAGATGCTTCTCAACGGAGGTATCTATGGGCACCGACGGCTGCTCGCCCGCTCGACCGTCGCGGAGTTCACCGCGCATCGCTCCACGGGCGGCTCGGCCCGCACGCTGGGATGGGATGTCCCGACGGCGCCTTCCTCGTCGGGCCGGTATTTCTCCCCGCGCAGCTTTGGCCACACCGGTTTCACCGGAACTTCGCTTTGGGTTGATCCGGACCGGAAACTCTTCGTCGTGCTGCTGACCAATCGGGTAAACCCGGCGCGGTCCAATGAAATGATTCGCCAGGTGCGGCCCGCAGTCCACGATGCAATTTTCGAATCGCTGGGACTCTCCGAAGACCACCCGCCGGCCTCATAACTTCCTCGGCACAACTTCATTCCGGCAACGGCATCCACGGCACGATCCACGCGTCACTCGCTATAATGCTGAGTGGGCTCGGACAATCCTTGAGAACAGCCAGGACAGAGCAGCGGAACCTCCGCTCACGAGGACTTGATCGCAAGACGACCCTCGCAATCCTGCGCATTCTGAACCACGAGGATGCCAGTGTGGCGTCGGCCGTGCGCGCGGAATTGGGAAGTATCGCGCGCGCCGTGGACGCTATCGTGGAGGCCTTGCGCTCCGGCGGGCGGCTGATTTACGTCGGTGCAGGAACCAGCGGGCGCCTTGCCGTCCTCGACGCAGCGGAGTGCCCGCCCACATTCGGGACGCCCCCGCGAATGGTCCGAGCGCTGATCGCTGGCGGGACGCGGGCCTTGCGCCAGGCAGTGGAAGGCGCCGAAGATTCTTCATCCCAGGGGGGGCGAGACGCGCGGTGGGCAAGGATTTCGCGGCGGGACGCTGTGGTGGGCCTCTCGGCCAGCGGCACTACCCCGTACGTGCTGGGCGCACTCGTTTATGCGCGGCGTCAAGGGGCGGTCACGATCGGTGTGACCTCCAATCGCAATTCGCCCCTCGCACGCGAGCCTTGGGTCGCCATTGTGCCGGACACCGGCCCGGAGGTTATCGCCGGCTCGACGCGCCTCAAGGCGGGTACTGCGCAAAAAATGATTCTGAATCTGCTCTCGACCACTTCGATGGCGCGGCTCGGCAGAATCTATGAGAACTGGATGATTCATGTGGCCCTGACGAATCGAAAATTGCGCCGGCGCGGCGTGCGCATTCTTGAGGAAGCCTCGGGGGCCAGCCCGGCCGCAGCCCAACGCGCGCTGCGCCAGTCGGGCCACGATTTGCCTACCGCGCTGGTCATGCTCAAGACTGGAACCGGGCCGCGCGAGGCTCGCGAGCGCCTGGCTCAGGCCGATGGAAGCATCCGCAAGGCCCTGGCGGCAGGGGGCGGGAGCCAGACGAACACGAGGCTCCGGAGATAGCGAATGGACCAATTCAAGATTGAAGGCGGGCGCCGTCTCGAAGGCGAAGTGCGCATCAGTGGGGCGAAAAACGCCGCGCTGCCCGCCATGGCCGCCGCGCTGCTGACAGCCGAGACGGTCCGGCTGGGCAACATCCCTCGAGTGCGCGACATCATCACCATGGCCAAGCTCCTCGCGCACATGCGCTGCCGGGTTGAAAGCCCGGATATTCCCCCGAGCTCGTTCGTGATCCAGGCCAAGACCGTCTCCCATATCGAGGCGCCCTACGAACTGGTGAAGACGATGCGCGCTTCCGTGCTCACGCTGGGCCCGCTGGTGGCGCGGTTCGGCTACGCGCGGGTTTCCCTGCCGGGAGGATGCGCCATCGGCTCGCGGCCAATTGACTTGCACATTCAGGCGCTCGAAAAGCTCGGCGCCACGATTTCCGTGGATCATGGATACGTCGAGGCGCGGGCCAAGCGGCTGCGCGGCACCACCTTCCACTTTCCGAAAATCACCGTCACCGGAACGGAAAACGTCCTGACTGCCGCGGTGCTCGCCGAAGGCGAGACGATCCTGGAAAATGCGGCCCGGGAACCCGAGGTCACCGACCTCGCCGCACTCCTCATCAAGATGGGCGCACGCATCGAAGGCGCCGGGACTTCGACGATCCGCGTGCAGGGTGTCGAACAGCTCCACGGCGCGGAGCACGACGTCATTCCCGACCGTATCGAAGCCGGAACGTTTCTGGTAGCCGGAGCAATCACAGGCGGAGATCTCTTGCTCAAGGACTGTTGCGCGGCGCACCTTGGCGCCATCATCGCCAAATTGCGGGAGTGCGGGGTGGACATTCAGTCGGAAGGCTCAGCGGCCGGCCGCGATGCGCTGCGCGTGCGCGGAGCAAGGAAGCTCACCGCAGCCAACGTCACCACCGAGGAATATCCGGGCTTTGCCACGGACATGCAGGCACAGTTCATGGCGCTGGCGACGCAGGCTCACGGCGTCTCGCTCATTCGCGAGACGATTTTCGAGAATCGCATGCTGCACGCCAGCGAAATGATGCGCATGGGCGCCCACATTGTGATCGAAGGAAATACAGCCGTAGTCACCGGGCCGGCGCGGCTGAGCGGCGCGCCAGTGACGGCCTCGGATTTGCGCGCCAGTGCCGGCCTTGTCCTTGCAGGGCTGGTTGCGGAGAATACGACTGTTATTGACCGCGTTTACCACATCGATCGCGGGTACGAGCGGATTGAGGAGAAGCTGCGGTCCGTGGGCGCGAGGATTGAACGAATCTCCCGGCCCGGATGACACCGTGTTTGTAGCCCGTCGCAGAAATGGTCCGGGCGCCGAGGCGGGAGGACCGATGCCGGCCCTCCCGCTCCCTGCAATGCCCCGTCACTCTGCCGATTCGGTCTTCTGCTGCTTGGCGCGTTGATCGCGAAGCAGGGCCTTGCGGCTCAGGCGGATCTTGTTGCCCTCGATAGCCAGCACCTTCACGAGCACCTGATCACCTTCCTTCAGGGCGTCGCGAACCGAACGGATACGCTGCTCGGCGATTTCGCTGATGTGCAGCAGCCCATCGGTGCCGGGGAAAATCTCGACGAAGGCGCCAAACTCCGCGATGCGAACCACGGTCCCGAGGTAGGTCTTGCCCATCTCCGCGGTGGCGGTCACATC
This sequence comes from Acidobacteriota bacterium, assembly GCA_021780215.1. Lineage (GTDB taxonomy): Bacteria > Acidobacteriota > Terriglobia > Acidiferrales > UBA7541 > Palsa-295. Next base: position 6,011 of record JAJXZD010000227.1, on the reverse strand, counting down.
GCGAATCATCTTGAGCGCGGATTCGGCGGCAGCGCCGTTGTTGGCAAACACATGCACCTTGCCGTCGTCCATCACGTCAATTTTCACGCCCGTCGCTTCGATGATCGACCGGATCTTCTTGCCGCCTGGCCCGATCAGATCGCGGATTTTGTCCGTCGGAATCGTAAGCATGTGGAGGTGCGGGGCGTAGGTGGAGATCTCCGGCCGGGCCGTGGAGATCGTGGGATTCATGATGTCCAGGATGCGCAGGCGCGCCTGGCGGGCCTGCGCGAGCGCTTCGCGCATCATGGAGATGCTGACGCCACTTACCTTGATATCCATTTGCAACGCGGTGATCCCCTGGCGCGTCCCGGCCACCTTGAAGTCCATGTCGCCATAGTGATCTTCCGCTCCGGCGATGTCCGTGAGAATCGCGTACTTCTCGCCCTCCACCACCAGCCCCATGGCAATTCCTGCGCAAGCGGATTTGAGCGGCACTCCGGCATCCATCAGTGCGAGCGACCCGCCGCATACCGTGGCCATGGACGAGGAACCGTTGGATTCCAGGATGTCCGAAACCACACGCATCGCATACGGGAAATCCTCCTCAGCCGGGATCAGGTTCAAGAGAGCGCGCTCAGCCAGCGCTCCGTGCCCGATTTCACGCCGGCCCGGTCCGCGCAGGAATTTCACCTCGCCGACCGAGAACGGAGGGAAGTTATAGTGCAGCATGAAGCGCTTGAACGCCTCCTCCTCGAACAGCAGATCGAGCCGCTGCTTATCCTCCTTCGTCCCCAGAGTCGTGGTGACCAGCGCCTGCGTTTCTCCCCGGGTGAACAGCGCCGAACCGTGCACTCGCGGCAGAACCCCGACCTCGCAGGTGATCGGCCGGATTTCATCGAAAGCGCGCGCATCCGGACGCCGCCGGCGGACCAGAATATCGTCGCGGAAGATATGCTCGCGCAGCCGCTCGAAGGCGCGCGCGGCCAGCTTTCGGTTCTCCTCTTCCTCCTCGGGAATTCCGGCCATGATTTCGGTCTTCACTGCGTCCACCAGACCGTAGCTCTCAAGCTTGGGGTGCTTGGCGGTGTCGAGCGCGTCGCGCAGACGTTCGCCGTATTGAGAGGCAATTCGCTGATAGAGTGACTCGTCGAAAGGCGGTGGTACGACGGCAGTTTTCCGGACCCCGACGCGGCTGCCCAGCTCGCGAATCGCAGCGACAATCCTGCGAATCTCGGCGTGGCCGAATTCGAGTGCGTCGGCCATCATTTCCTCGGAAACCTCGAGGGCGCCCGATTCGACCATTACGATGGCGTCCGCCGAGCCGGCAATAATCAGGTTCAGCGTGCTCGTCTTCTGCTCGGCGACGGTTGGATTCACCACGAGCTTCCCGTTGAGCATGCCCACACGCACACAGGCAATGGGATTCTCGAAAGGAATCTTCGAGATATACAGCGCCGCGGAAGCGGCCGTCACGCCAATCACGTCCGGATCGTTTTCGCTGTCGGCGGAGAGCACCATGGCCACGATTTGGGTTTCCGTGGACCAGCCTTCGGGGAACAGCGGGCGCAGCGGCCGGTCAATCAGCCGCGAGGTCAGAATCTCGCGCTCGCTGGGCCGCCCTTCTCTCTTGAAGAATCCGCCGGGAATCTTTCCCGCCGAATAGGTGTATTCGCGGTAATCCACGGTGAGAGGAAGAAAATCCTTTTCCGTGGCCTTGTTGTCCATGCACGCGGTGGATAGCACCACGGTATCTCCATAGCGCGCCACTACGGCGCCGTGCGCCTGCCGGGCCATCTTCCCGGTCTCCAGCGTCAGATTGCGTCCGCCAAAATCCAGACTTACTTGTTCAAACATCCTTCACATCCTTCTCCCGGTTCGCCGGGAATCAACATGTACGAGAGAATCCTCTCGACTATCGTCTCAAAGGGATGAGAAAGCATGCAGGCAGAACCCGGCGCTCAGAGGGAAACCCGCTGCGCGGGCCACGGCACGAAAGGCGTACGCCGCCCGTGGGTGCTCTGGTATTGGCAAAGTTGGAAGACGCGGCCGCCGGGAATGCTTGCGGGGTCCGCGCTATTTGCGCAGGCTGAGTCGTGCCACAATCTCGCGATACCGATCCGGGTCGCGCCGGTTCAGATAGTCCAGCAGACGCCGCCGCTTGTTGACCATCATGATCAAGCCACGCCGTGAGGCGTGGTCTTTTGCGTGGGACTGAAGGTGCGTGGTGAGGTAGTTGATGCGTTCGCTCAACAAGGCGATCTGCACTTCCGGCGATCCGGTGTCCTTCGTGTGCACTCGGTATTGCTCGATTACACCGGCTTTGCCTTCGCTCAACTTACCCCTCCGTCTGAAACGTTACGGCCCTGCTCTCTTCCTTGTTCCTCTTCAAGATGACAAAATGCTAGCACACTGGCCCTGGGGAGCCAAGAGAATTTACCTTTCCTCCCGGACCTCCCAGCTCCTGCCCGGCCGTCTCTTCAACTCCGCCCATAAGACATTCTCCACACTCACTTGCCTGAACGCACCAGCGCAAGAAATTCATCGCGCGTCTGCTTGCTCGTCCGGAACGAGCCCAGCATGGCGCTCGTGACCGCCACGGAGTTCTGCTCCTCGACCCCGCGCATGACCATGCAGAGATGCCGCGCTTCGACAATCACTCCCACACCCAGCGGGCGCAATTCCTCCTCGATGGTCTTCGCGATCTGGTTCGTCAGCCGCTCCTGAATCTGCAGCCGCCGCGCGTACATGTTTACGAGGCGCGCAATCTTGCTCAATCCCGCCACCTTCTTCCCCGGAATGTACGCCACGTGGCATTTCCCGAAAAACGGCAGCAGGTGATGCTCGCACAGGCTGTACACTTCGATGTCCTTCACCACCACCATCTCATCGTAGCCGACGCTGAACATCGCCCCATTCAGGATTTTAGGAGCATCCTGCCCATAGCCGCTGGTCAGGAAACGCAGCGCCTTCTCAAAGCGCTCCGGCGTCAGCCGCAAGCCCTCGCGATTGGGATCCTCGCCGAGCTGCACCAGGATGCGGCGAACCAGGTCGGCGACGCTCTCCGACGCCGCCTCTTCGGGAACCGCAATATGAGTTGTATCCGACATGAGAGTCTTGCTCCTTGCGGTGCGGCGGTCCGTGTCCCCGCGTCACTCCGCGAATTCAAAGCTGTTTTGCCCGGTCTCCTCGACCCTGATCCGTTCGAGCGTGGCCGCGGGAAACGACTTCAGCCGGCGATAGATTTCCCGGCACAAGTTCTCCGTCGTCGGCACCCGGTCGCGAAACGCCGGCACTTCCTCGTTGAGGTACTTGTAATCGAAGGCTTCGATCACCTCGCGCCCGACGAAGGGGTCCAGATCGCCCAAATTGGCCACCATGCCCGTGGCGGGATCCACGGGGCCGCAGACGGTTACCTCGACCGTGTAATTGTGGCCATGTCCTCGCGGGTTGCAGCATTTCCCATACAAGCGCCGGTTCTCCTCCTCGCTGAACCTGGCGTTATACAACCGGTGGGAGGCGGCGAAGCGGTACCGGCGAGTCAGGGAAATTCGCAGTGATCCGCTCATGCTTCTCCTCGGTTGCCGCGTGTAGCCGGATGCCCCGCTGCGCCATTCGGCTCGGCCATGCAATCGGCATACAGGTCCTCTGATTCATGCACGCGAACGCGTTCAAGACGCCCTTGCCGGACTCTAGGCTCGAGCAGTCGCCAGATGGCCGCAGCAATATTTTCGCAGGTGGGAATCTGTCCGGCCAGCTCCGGCACCTCGTAGTTCAGATGGCGGTGATCCATCCGGTCGGTCACCTCCGCCTGGAGGATCTCCTTTAGTTCCCGCAGGTCAACCACCATGCCGGTTTCGGGGTCCGGTTCCCCGGCCACGGTCACTTCGACCACGTAGTTGTGCCCATGGCCGTGCGGATTGCTGCATTTGCCGAAGACGCGGCGATTCTCCTCCTCCGAAAATTTCGGATTGCGGTAGAAATGCGCGGCGGAAAACTCGATCCTGCGGGTCACGCGAATCATGACGCCCTCGTTGGGCAGGCCCGGCCCTTCCACATCACCCGGCCGCGCGCATGTTTCCAATAAGAAGCCACAAGCACCCCGCCGTACAGGCTTGCGCCCAGCAACCAGTATCGGATGCACCAGATGGAATAACGATTCCGGTGCAACGCAACTCCGTAGCGCAGATGCCCTCCCGCCACCGGAACCAGTAGCAGCAGCGGCAGCAACCCTTCAGATATGCCCGCGCGTCCCGACAGATATGTCCACAGAAGCGCCGTCAACGCGATATCTGGCCACGGGAAAAGCCCCGCCATCTCCAGCGCCAGCGATTTTGGTGTGCCTCCGCTGAGGAGATACAAATTCTTGGTCCATCCCTGCCACATCGCCGTCAGCGAACGGTACATGCGGGTGCGCACGAGGGCGCCCGGAGCCGCGAAGTAAATTCCGTAACCGCGCTCTTTCACCCGGCGCGCCAGCGCCACATCCTCCAGAATCTCGCCGGCAACAGCGCGGTGCCCTCCGGCCGCGTCATACGCATCGCGCCGGATCAGCAGGAACTGGCCGTTCGCCGCGGCCTGCGCCTGCTTTGGATCATTTACCGCCGCAAAAGAGAAACGTTTCGCCAGACGGCAGTAGACGAACGGAATCAGCGCGCGCTCCCAGAAGGACTCCATTTCCTGTTCCGGGGAGTACGACACGAGCGCGGCATGCTGATCGGAGGCGTCAGCAAGCGCGCGACGCGCGGAGTCCGGAGCGTGGCAGGTATCCGCGTCCGTGAAAAGCAGCCAATCGCCGCCCGCTCCCGCCGCGCCAAGCGCCGCCGCGTGATTCTTGCCGACCCACCCCGCCGGCGGATCACTGGCAGCCAGCACCCGCAGCTTGGGAACGCGCTCGGCAAGCTCCGCCAGAATGTCCGCGGTCCGGTCGGACGACTGATCATTCACCACAATCACTTCGCCAACATCAGCCTGGCCGGCCACCGACTCGACGGCGCGCCTAATGGAGGCCTCTTCGTTTCGCGCGGGAATAATAGCGGAAACCAAGGTTTTTGCGGTCCTGTCCGCTGGGCTGTTACACTGGACTACTTTATCGCTCGCTCAATTCTTATATTATAGGTTGCCGGGTGACAGATTGATACGGAAACTGAAAACAGCTCTCGTCCTCGCCTTTGTGGCCGCTCTTCTGATCCTGTTTTTCCGCCCCGATTATCGCCATGGCGGAGCCAGCCTGCGCGGAAAGAAAGCAAAGGACTTTTCCCTGACGCTGGCGGGCAAGCCGGCGCGCCTTTCCGATCTGCGCGGACAGGTGGTGGTGCTGAATTTCTGGGCCTCCTGGTGCCAGCCGTGCGTCGGGGAGGCGCCTTCCTTCAATGCCTTGCAGGCGCGCATCACGCCGCTCGGGGGAACCGTTCTCGGCATCAGCGTGGACGACGACGCGGCCGCTTATGCAAATTTCCTGAAAACCTACGCCATCATTTTTCCCACCTATCGCGACCCGACCAAGCAGATTCCCCTCGAATACGGCACCACAATGTATCCCGAAACCTACGTCATAGACCGCCGCGGGCGGGTCGATCGGAAGATTATCGGTGAGCAGGACTGGACCAGTCCTGCCATGCTGGCCTATTTCAATTCCCTTCTCCTGGAAAAGTAGAACTTCTGCCTCGCATGCTCGAATCGGCACACCAACACTGGCGCATTTCTATTCGCAAAGCTCACAGAGGGTGCTTCTCCCCTTTTGCCGCGATGCTATAATCCGGAGCATGACATTCATGACTGTGACCTACGAGCTCCAGCATCCATTGAAACCGGAGCAGTTCCGCGCATTGGGACAGTTTGCGAACACCTACGGCTTGCAGCGGTTCCGCTTCGATGAGAAGTCCAACCAGCTGCGTTTTGAATACGACGCATCCCGGCTGCGGGAGAGCGTAGTCGAAAACGTCCTGCGCACGGCTCGGATTCCGGTGCTTCGCCGGATTGGCGCAGCTTGATCTTCCGCCGCCCGGCCGAAACGTCGCCAGGCGCCCGCG
>JAJXZD010000214.1 GCA_021780215.1 Acidobacteriota bacterium | reverse complement strand
TGCTTGCTGCACCTGCAAGGCCAGGCTGTTCATGCCGCGACGCATGTCGGTCGTGCCGGTGGCCAACCAGACCCGCACATTCGACGGCGGCACGATCATCCGCGCAGCACCGTCATCACACGCCGTAAGCTCGCCAGGCTGACGTCGTTGCCAACGCGGACGCGGCTGCCGTCAGGCAAGGTGATCTCGATCGTGTCTGCCGCCGCCGCCGTCGCGGACGACTCTATTGCCCCGGTCGCCGGTGTGGCCTCGATCAGGCGAACCGGCACGAAACGCGCCGGTGCCTCCCCGCCGAGGCGGCCGCGGCGTTCCAGGTTCCGCCATGTGCTCAGCAGATTGGGATACACGTCATGTCGCGCCGCCACTGTCCGGACACTGGCGCCCGGTTCTCGAGACTCCGCAACGATCCGCAGCTTGTCGTCCAGGCTCCAGCGCCGTCGTCGCTCCCGGCCGTTGATGATCTCGATCTGACTGTTGGGCATCTCTGTAAGGTGGACCTTAAAGTGCACTTTAAGGTGGTCACCCTGGCCATAGATCTGCCGGTCAGAGCAAGGCGGCGCTCACCGGAGGCTTACCCTAGGGCTTAGCCGTGCGCGGGCGTTCATGCGCGGCACCGGTCCATTCCTGGCGCTTCGCCGGCCGATCAGACGTTCGCATCCGGGCGGCTGAAGAAGCGTCCGTGCAACGCCAACGGCCTGGACCGGACGGAAGAAGCAATTGCCCCGCCGGGGACCGGGGGGATGGTGCCGCGGTGGCCACACCGCAGGCCGGTAGTTTGCCATAATGCCGCGTTACGCGGTTCGGCGAATGGCTCGGAATTCAAGAATTCTGCACCACATGCAGGGGCCGATATTTAGTTTTCCGTAATAATATCTTTAATCCTGGAAGCCAGCTTATCCATCGCAAATGGTTTGGTCAGAACATGCATGCCGGGTTCTAAATGACCATTGCTGATGACGGCATTCTCGGCGTAACCAGTAATGAAGAGCACCTTCAGATTCGGACGACGCTGTCGGGCTACGTCGGTCATTTGACGGCCATTCATTCCACCTGGAAGACCGACATCTGTGATGAGTAGATCAATCCGCACGTCCGATTGCAGCACCTTCAGCCCGGAAACGCTGTCGGCTGCTTCGATTGCTGTGTAGCCCAATTCCCCCAAAACCTCGGTCACCAGCATGCGCACACTCGGCTCGTCGTCCACAATGAGCACGCGGGCCATGACCTTCTAGATCCTCCCTGCCGGATGCAAGAGTTGATTCTCGGGTTGCGAGGCCAGCCCGCCGTCTTTCCGGGGACGGGAGGCCCGCGGAAGCTCGACGACAAATTCAGCTCCCTGGCCCTTGGCCGATTTCACGCGGATATTGCCGCGGTGCGCCAGCAGAATCCGGTAGACGATGGCCAACCCCAGCCCCGTGCCGCCGGCGAACCCCGACTGGAAGGGCTCGAAGATGCGCGGCGAGGCTGCTGGATCGAACCCCACTCCGGTATCGCGAATCGAGACGCGTACGCATTGGTCGTCGGCGTCGAGGCTGGCCGTCAGCACGCCGCCCTCGGGCATCGCCCGCAGCGCGTTGTTGCAAAGGTTCCAGAGCACCTGTTTCATGGCGTCACGGTCGGCGCGGGCACGAACGCCACGCGCCGAAAATTTCCTTTCGATGCGGTATCTTCCCGCAGGCGCAGCTTGATGCTCGATGAGCAGCAGGGTCTCCGCGATCAGGGCGCCCATATCCACATCGGTGAAGGCGTAGGTCTTTTCGCGCGAGTAATCCAGAAAGTCGCTGATGATCTGGTTCAGCCGCTGCGATTCACGGGTGACGATTTGCACCAATTTCTTGTCGTCGTCCTCGAGAGGAGCGAGACGCGCGAGTTCCTTTAGGGCCCCGGTCATGGCCGCCAGCGGCTGGCGAATTTCATGGGCTATGGCTGCAGCAAGCCGGCCGAGAGCGGCCATGCGCTCTTTGGTGAGCACTTCCCGTTCGAGCCGCCGCAACTCGGTCAAATCCTGAAAATTGAAGACGTACCCCGTGGTCTCGTTCTGTCCGGTGCGCAAGGGAGAGATGGAAAGACCCAGGTAGCGGGTGGTTCCTGCCGCCGTCTTGAACTCGACCTCTTTTCGCAGGGCCGCGGGATTCCCCTGCGTGTCCATCTCCACAGGCCAAAAACCGGGAAGAAACCGGGCGATATTTTCGCCCCGCACCTTGGCGGGATCCTGTCCAAGAATCTCGGCCCCGGAACGGTTGACGAGGAGAATGCGGCCGTCCAGGTCCGCGGTCAGCAATCCTCCGCGCATGGATTCGATGATTTCGCGGTTAAACGCCTGCAGGTCCTTCAGCTCCTCGCTCTTCTCCTCGAGTTCCATCCCCTTGCTGCGCATTGCCTGGGCCAGCAAGGTGCCCAGATAGGCCACGGCGAAAAAAGCAAAGGCGTTGCTTCCCAGCCAGGATTCGAGTGTGTGCGCGTCGGGAGCGGAATTCGTCATGCGCGGGATCCAGCCATAATAGGCAAGCTCGACCGTGCATCCCAGGAGGACAAAGCTCGCCCCCGCGGCGATGAATGCCCCGCGCCTCGAGAACAGGATGCTGCTCATCAGAATCGCCAGCAGGTACAGCGAGATGAAATAGCTGTCCCAGGAGCCGCTCGCGTATACCACGGCGGTGATGACCGCCAAGTCCAGCCCGATCTCGAGCGGGGCAAGCCAGCGCTTTCCGAGAAACGCGCAGTTTAAAATCAAACACACGATTGCGGCGGCATACCAAAAGGCAGCCAGAAGGAACAGCGTGCCCACAGGAAGCGGAACAGGAATGAGCTGGCGAATGGCGACCACGACCGCGAGAAGAAAAGTGATCACCAGAAAGCGCACGCGGCCCAGCCAAGGCAGCCATTCGGTTCCATTCAGTGTGTAGTCCATGTTCAATGCGCCGATGCTTCCTGGAGCCCGCCTGAAGACGCGCTTCGCGCCGTCCTGCGGGGCGCCCCGCCGGTTCCGCGATTTCCCCACCGAGCGCCCGCCGTAGCCAGGCGCTCCCCCATTAGTGGCCTCCGGCCAATTTCCCGATGAGAGAAAAGAGCGGGAGGTACATGGAGATGACAACGCCTCCGACCACGACACCAAGGAAGATAATCATGATCGGTTCGATTGCCGTCAGCATGTCCTTCACCGCCGCGTCCACTTCGTCCTCGTAAAAGTCTGCGATCTTCTGCAACATGGCGTCCATGGCGCCCGTTTGCTCGCCGACGCCGATCATTTGCGTCACCATGCCGGGGAAGACGTCGGTTTCTTTGAGCGGATCAACCAGAGAGCGCCCGGCTTCTACCGCCTTGCGCGTCTCCGAAATGGCCTTCTCGACCACCGCGTTCCCCGAGGTGCGCGCGGTAATATCCAGGCCTTCGAGAATCGGAACACCGCTCGCAATCAACGTGCCGAGGGTCCGAGTAAAGCGGGCGACGGCAATCTTGCGCAGCACGATGCCCACCACGGGCGCCTTCAGCAGCGCGGCGTCAATGGCATAGTGTCCCGCCGGCGTGCCATACCAAAACTTCATAGCGATCCCCGCGCCGATCACAAAGACCAGGACCAAAAAGCCGTAGATGCTGCCCACGAAGTGGCTCAGCCCGATGACGATGCGCGTGGGAAGCGGCAGGTCCACGCCAAGACCGTTGAACAACTCCGTGAAAATAGGCACGACCTTCCACAACAGCAGCGCAATCACGGCCGCGGCGATGCTCAGCACCGAGATCGGATAGATCATCGCCGACTTGACCGCCCGCTTCAGCTTGACGTTCTTTTCGATATAGGTTGAAAGGCGCTGGAGAATGGTGTCGAGAATACCGCCGGTCTCGCCCGCCTCGACCATGTTGTAGTAGAGGGCATCAAAGACCTTCTCGTGCTGCTTCATCGAGGCCGATAGCGTCGCGCCACCCTCGACCGAACCCCGCACGGCATTGAGGATCTTCTGGAAGGTTTTGTTCTCCTGCTGGCCAGCGAGAATCTCCAGGCACTGCACCAGAGGCAAGCCAGCGTCAATCATCACCGAGAATTGGCGCGTGAAGATCGCCAGCTCCTTCGACTCGACGCCCGCCCCGAACGTCGGAAAGTTGAATTCCTTCCCCTTCTCCGAAAGCTTGCTGACATTGATCTGCTCCCGCCGGAGCATGGCCGTCAGCGCCGCCTTGTTGTCGGCGGTGCGCTCCCCGGAGACCGCCACGCCCGCCCGATTCGTTCCCCGATATGTGAACACCGGCATGATGTGTTACCTCCCTCTTTGCTTACTTGCGGACGGCAGTCCGGCCGCCCATGGGCGGCGATGTGACTCCGCGGTTGATCAGGTCCTGCAGTTCATCTGGATTCGACGACCTCATGAGCGCCGTTTCCAGGGAGATCTGTTTCTGGAAATACGCGTTGGCCAGGCTCTGATTGAATGTCTGCATGCCCGTCTGGCCGGTTCCGGTCTGCATAGCCGAGTAGATCTGGTGAATCTTGTCCTCGCGGACCAGGTTCCGAATCGCCGGGTTGGGAATCAGGATCTCCATCACCATGGCGCGCCCCCGCCCGTCTATTCGCGGCAGCAGCGCCTGGCAAAGAATCCCCTCGAGAACCATCGAGAGCTGCGCGCGGACCTGCGGCTGCTGGTGGGCGGGAAACACATCCACGATTCGGTTGATTGTGGAGATGGCGGAATTCGTGTGCAAGGTGGCGAAGGTCAGGTGGCCGGTCTCGGCAATGCGCAGAGCCGACTCGATTGTCTCCAGGTCGCGCATTTCGCCGATCAGAACCACATCAGGGTCCTCGCGCAGTGCGGCGCGCAGGGAGTTGGCAAAGGAATGGGTGTCCGCATGCACCTCGCGCTGGTTCACTAGGCATCTCTTGTGGTTGTGAAGAAATTCAATAGGGTCCTCAATTGTGATCATGTGCTCCTCGCGCTCATTGTTGATCTTGTCGAGCATGGCAGCGAGGGTGGTGGACTTTCCCGAGCCCGTGGGACCGGTCACCAGCACCAGTCCGCGCGGCTTGTCGCACAGCGAGCGCACTACTGCAGGCAGGCCCAAAGCATCAAACCCCTTGATTTCCCAGGGAATCGTCCGGAAGACAGCTGCGACAGCTCCGCGCTGATGAAAGATGTTGCCGCGAAAGCGCGCCAGGCTCTTCAGCCCAAAGGAAAAATCGAGCTCCAGATTCTCTTCCAGGCGGTGCTTCTGCACGTCCGTCAGGACGCTATAGGCCAGCGCCTTGGTGTCCGCCGCGGTGAGCGGAGGCATGTCGAGCGGGCGCAGCTTTCCGTGCACGCGGACGCGCGGAGAGCTGTTCGTGGAGAGGTGCAGGTCGCTGCCTCCCAGCTCGATCATCTGCTTCAAGAGCTCGCTCAATGTGATCCCGGCCATCCAAATCCTCCGCTTAGAGAACAGTCTCCCGCAGCACTTCCTCCATCGTGGTCAACCCGGCAGCCACCTTGATCAAGCCGCTGCGGCGCAGCGTGACCATGCCCAATTCCAGGGCCTTCTTCTTCAATTCCAGCGCCGAGGCGCCCACCAGAATGAGTTCCCGCAACTCGTCACTGATCTCCATCACTTCATAGAGGCCGACTCTGCCCTTGTAACCAGTGTTGTTGCACGTTGCGCACCCCTTGCCGTGATAGACCGTCGTCTTGGCCGCTTCCTCGGTCGTGTATCCCGCTTCGGTGAGGGCTTCCGGCTTGATCTGGAGAGGCTCCTTGCACTGCACGCAGATGCGCCGCACCAGCCGCTGCGCGCAAATCAGGTTCACGGAAGTGGCAACCAGAAACGGCTCGATGCCCATGTTCATTAAGCGGCTGATGGTGGATGGAGCGTCGTTGGTGTGCAGCGTGGAAAGCACCAGGTGGCCTGTGAGAGCCGCCTTGACGGCAATCTCCGCCGTCTCGAAGTCGCGGATTTCGCCGACCAGAATGATGTTCGGGTCCTGCCGCAGGAAGGCGCGCAAGGCCGAGGCAAAGTTAAGCCCGATCTGCTCCTTCATCTGCACCTGATTGATCCCCGGGAGCTGGAATTCGACAGGGTCCTCGGCTGTCATAATATTGGTGTCCGCAGTGTTCAGCCGCGCCACCGAGGAATAGAGCGTATTGGTTTTGCCTGATCCGGTCGGCCCCGTCACCAGCACCATTCCGTAGGGCTTGAGAATCTGCCGCTCAAACTTTTGCAGAGATTCCGATTCGAACCCCAGCTTGGTCATGTCCAGGCGCAGGTTCTCTTTGTCCAGCAGGCGGAGCACGATCTTTTCGCCGAAAAGCGTGGGAACCGTCGAGACGCGGAAGTCGAGCTCTTTCTTGCGGCCGTCCTTCAGGTATTTGATCATGATGCGGCCGTCCTGCGGAAGGCGCTTTTCGCTGATGTCCAGCTTGGACATGATTTTGATACGGCTGGTAATGGCGTCCTTTAGCTTCATGGGCGGCGCCATGACGTTCTGCAGCACGCCGTCAATGCGAAACCGAACGCGATATTCCTTCTCATACGGCTCGACGTGAATATCGCTCGCCCCGCGCTTCACTGCATCGGTCAGAATCAGGTTGCACAACTTGATGATCGGAGCTTCCTCGGCGGCCTTTTCCAGCGAGGCCAGGTCCATCTCCATCTCTTCGCCGGCCAGCTCGAGCGCGTCGCCATCCTCGCCAGTCAGATCCTTCATCACCTTGTCGAGCTCTTCGACGCTCTCCGCGGCGCCATAGAATTTGCTAATGGCGTCGCTGATGGCCGTCTCGGAAGCGACAACCGGCTCGACGTTGAATCCGGTCATGAACTTGATATCGTCCATGGCGAACACGTTCGTCGGGTCCGTCATGGCGATAGTGAGGGTCGAGCCGACGCGAGACAGCGGGACGATCTGATAGCGGACGGCGGTCTCCTGCGGGACCAGCTTGATGACCGACGGATCCACCTCGTAGAACTTCAAATTGATCGAGGGTACACCATACTGGCGGGAGAGAACCGCGGTGATATCGTCGTCGCTGACCAGCCCCATCTTGACCAGGCAGGTGCCCAGCCGCCCGCCATTCTTCTTCTGATAGTCGAGCGCCTGTTTCAACTGATCGGCTGAGATCAGGCTGTCCTTGACCAATATTTCGCCGAGCCGGGAAGACATTCTGGCGCGCCTTTGGGTACTAGAACCCCCTGGCTTGGAAGCGTAGCATGCCCTTACTTTCCGGATGCCAGCGCCCATTTCGATTCGTAGTGAATCTGCTAACACCTAGTCCGCCTCATCCCGCACCTGTACGCTCGAACAGGCTAAAAATCGCTCCTGTCCATTGGTACAGGTAGACTTACGGGCGACAGAAAATGCCCAACCCTGTGGCAAGCGCGGCAAAAAGACTCGCATGCTGGGGGATCTCAGGCCCATCCATAGCAACTTGTGGGGCTGGCGACTGACAATTTCAGACAGCGCAAACCGTGCAGCCAGCCGAAGGCGCTGCGACGGACCAGAATTCCCGCAGAAGCAGGCTCTCGATTCCCTGCCCGCGCATGAGCAACCAGCCGCCATGGGCGTCAGACTTTTCTGGTGTAGCCTCCGGCGCGCGGCTTCTGCTACGATGAGACGTACGGGCGGTTAGCTCAGCGGTTAGAGCATCCGGTTTACACCCGGAAGGTCCTCCGTTCGAATCGGAGATCGCCCACCAATTGGCACTGGTAGCCCGGGGGACGTAGTTCAGTTGGTTAGAACGCTGCCCTGTCACGGCAGAGGTCGCGGGTTCGAGTCCCGTCGTCCCCGCCATTCTTTTCAAGTACCAGGAAGAATGGCCCGCACTCCGGTCGCGCTTTTTTCGACTTCGTTTGTTGCCCTGCTCCCCACTCCCCATTGCTGATGCGGAACCTTCCCGCGGCTGGCGGCAACTCCTCGCACAAAGGAAGGCAGCCATGTGAGCTGTTGGTATACGCGTTAACCGGCTGCGAAGTCCGGATCACACACTCCTCATTTCCGCCGTCCGCAACGAGCGGCGCTGTGGACAATCCGGATAAGATTTCAGTACACTCTCGCGCGAAACGATGGTTTTTGTTTCCCCAGGCTCCGTTTTCAGCTCCTGGCCTGAGGTCCTGAAAGGAGATCCTCACATGCCCATCTCGAAGAAATTCGCTGCGGAGTTCATCGGCACGTTCTGGCTGGTCTTTGGTGGCTGCGGAGCGGCGCTATTGGATGCCGCATTTCCCCAGCTCGGAATCGGCTTCGCAGGAGTGGCGCTCGCATTTGGCCTGACCGTGATGACGATGGTCTATACAATTGGCCACATCTCCGGTGCTCACCTGAATCCGGCGGTTTCGGTGGGACTTGCCTGCGGCAAGCGGTTCCCGGTTGCCGAACTCATCCCCTATGTCATCGCGCAACTCTTGGGAGGGATCCTTGCAGGCGCTGTCTTGTACGTCATCGCGAGCGGGAAAGAAGGCTTTCAACTGAGCGCAGGATTCGCGTCGAATGGCTACGGTGCCCATTCGCCCGGAGGTTACTCGCTGCTCGCGTGCCTCGTGACTGAGGTTGTGCTGACCTTCATGTTTGTCCTGATCATCCATGGCGCAACCGACCGGCGCTCCCCGGCAGGTTTCGCCGGAATTGCGATCGGCCTTGGCCTCACGCTGATTCACCTGATCTCAATTCCCGTCACGAATACTTCGGTAAATCCAGCGCGAAGCACTGGCACGGCAGTGTTTGCCGGAGGCTGGGCCATCCATCAACTGTGGCTGTTCTGGCTGGCGCCCATCGTCGGAGGAGCCATAGCCGGACTGGTCTATTCCGGGCTCTTTGGGGAAAGCAAGGCGTAATCCAGCGGGCCTTCTCAAAATCCGTGTTGATTAACGCGCTGGACCGGACAATCTGATTCGGCCGGGCAAGCATGTTCGGGAAGACGGCGCATGGGACACGAAACATGGTTGAACTTTGAAGCTTTGGCGGATAGGATTCCACCGCTGATCAGAGTTTCAGTAGCAGAGTGAGCTTTGATTCCCGGCGCAGCCTATCTTGAATGCGGCGCGCCACTGGAGACTTCGATGAAGCAAATTTGCACAACTGTGATGGCGGTAGCCGCCCTGCTGGTGCTCGCGAGCGTAGCGCACGCGCAGGTGTCGCTGAATGCAGCGCGAATCGGTGCGCAAGACCAAATCGCACTGGCGAAGTTCTATGAGGCCGCATTCGGCATGCAGGAGGTCAATCGGATCAACGCCCCCGCCGGGCCTGAGCTCTTCTTGAACTTTGGCGCAACGGCCGATGCCGCCAAGGCCAACAAAGACGTACCGATCGTGATTATGCATCGCGATTCCAACGATCTGAAGGACCCGGTCCCGCATCTGGTCCTGAACGTGAAGGATATGGCGGCGACCGTCGCAGCCATAAAGGCCGCTGGCGGCTCGATGGCCGGTGAACCTCGCGCGTTCGGAAACTCCGGCATCATGATCGGCATTGCGATCGATCCGGCAGGTAACCGTCTTGAACTGATTCAACGCCCATAAATCAACGCCCGCATTTCCCTTGCTCCTTGTGGCAAGCAAGAACTCCACGAGGAGTGTGTTCAGATCTGAAGTGAACGACAAATAAACGCACTTCCGTGCAAACTACACGGCGGGTGTGCTGAGATCCTTTTCCCGACGGGGCCGTTTCCATCTCCTGGAACACCGGCGGCGCATTGCCTCGCGCGGCCCGGCGGCGCATTTGCGGCGTAATTCCCGATGCTAGGAGCGGACAGCCGTGTGCAGCACGACGCTCCCGAAATTCCAGACAACCATGCGCACGTCGCGGAAGCCAGCCGATTTCATCCGTGCGGCAAGCTCTGGCGGGGAAGGAAATCGCGCGACCGAATTGGGCAGATAGCGGTAGGCTTCGCGGTTTCCGGAGATGGCTCCGCCGAGCAGCGGCAGAATGTGGCGGAAATAGAAACGGAAAATGCCTGCCAGCGGGCCTGCGCCCGGCTCGGTGAACTCGAGAATGGCGGCCTCGCCGCCGGGCTTGAGGACGCGGGCCATTTCGCGCAAGCCGCCCTCGTAATTGGCCAGATTGCGAAAACCAAAGGCGGTGGCCACCAGGTCGAACGTCGCATCGGCAAAAGGGAGCTGCATGGCGTCGGCGGCGGAGAAGACGGTGGCATGGCCTCCGGCAAGGGCTTTGTCGCGCGCGCGTTCGAGCATCGGCACGGCAAAATCGCCCCCCACGATGGAAATCGGAACGATGGGCGCTCCGCGCCCCGGCGCAAGGCTGTGATTCCGCTGCGCCTCCAGCGCGAAGGCCAGGTCGCCCGTGCCGCAGCAGATGTCGAGCACACGCGCCTCGCGACGCCGGAGAATATGATCCAAGCGCCGGGCTGCGCGGCGCCGCCACATGCGGTCGAGCGAAAGCGAAAGGAAGTGGTTCAGGAAGTCATAGCGCGGTGCAATGCGTCCGAACATCTCCCGGACGCGCGCGGCAGCTTCGCACTCGTCGGATGCGCCTTCCGGCCGTGTGCCGGGCAGGGGAGAAAGTTTTTCAGCGCTCATCGCCATGACGCCCTAGCGCCGCATCCGGCCGTGCGCTTCGGCTTCCGCGGCCAGCCCCCGCCGCGCTTCCGCGAACATTTCCGGTGCGTTTTGCACGCTGCGCCAAATCACCGGCCAGGGAACGTCAATTCCCCAGGCCGTTTTTCCAATCCGACCGGGCAGAACCCATAGCACCCGGCCTCCGTGAGCCTTCTTGTCGCCGAGGAGAATGCCGCGCAGCTTTGTGGGAGAGATAACCGGCATCGCAGGCAGCGGCCCCACTGCAGCGACCAGGCGCACGACGCGATGTGCGTCCTCAGAGGCAAGCCTTTCCGTGGCTTGCGCGATGCGCGCGGCCACAATCATCCCCCAGGCGACAGCTTCCCCGTGAAGAAAGCGGCGGTATCCGGTGGCTGTTTCAAGGGCGTGGCCGAAGGTATGTCCGAAATTCAAAATCTGCCGCAGGCCGCCTTCGCGCTCGTCGGCGCTGGCCACGCGCGCTTTGATGCCAATGCTGCGTGAAATAATGAAAGAAAGAGCCGACGCATCGCGCCGCAAAACCGTGTCCATCTTCCTCTCGAGAAACCGGAATAGCCCGGCATCCGCAATGACGCCGTACTTGATGACCTCGTACAGCCCCGAACGGAACTCGCGGTGCGGGAGCGTGGCCAGAAGGTTCGGGTCGGCAATGACCAGTCTCGGCGGATAGAAGGCTCCGACCAGGTTTTTCCCCTCGGGAAGATTCACGCCTGTCTTTCCGCCAACGGCGCTGTCAACTTGCGCCACGAGCGTCGTCGGCACATGAACGAGGCGGACGCCGCGAAGGTAGCAAGCCGCCGCGAATCCGGCCACGTCGCCGACCACGCCCCCGCCGACCGCAATCAGGATGGCATGGCGGTCGGCACCTGCGCGGACCAGCATGCGCGCAATGCCTTCGACAGCCGCCAGGCGCTTTGCGGATTCGCGGTCGTCAAACAAAATCGGCTGGCGCGCCGCCCCTCCGGGAATGGCGCGCGCGACGGCAGGGCCGCAATGGCCCCAGACGCGAGGCGAAGACAGGAAGAAGATTCCGGTATGCGTGCCCAGGGATGAAAGATGTTCGCGAACGCGGCCGACGGCGCCCGGCGCGCACACCACCCGGTATGGTCCCGCGGAACTGGTTACTCGAATCGTCGGCATGTGATGACCAGAAAATGTAACAGAAATAAGCGGCGGCGCGGAAAACAAGAGCGGCGCCTCAGTGAAACTTCTCCTGCAGCGCGTTCACGGACGCGAGGACGACGTGACCCACGATGGCCAGGCTGCGCGGGCTGATCTTGTCGAGAGTGTCCTGCGGCGTGTGCCAGTATCCCTGTGCCTGGTAGTCATTCAGATCAATCAAATCAACCGCAGCGACTCCGCGCCGCAGGAAAGGCCCGTGATCATCGTCAATCGCTTCGATCTCCTGGGATACGAAGACGTCCTTATAGCCGAGATGCGCAGCGGTGCTCCATACCAGGTTCGCCAGCCATTTCGTGGAGTTGGCCTCGCGGGTGATTCGGAGATGCTTCTGCCCGATCATGTCCGCGAGAATCACGGCGCGCACGCGCTTCAAGTCTCCGGAGAGCGCAAGCTGCGCGGAGAGTTCGCGGCTGCCATAGACGCTGTCGGAGTCCGTCCATTGCGCCTGGCCGTTGACGACCACCTGCGCCTCCTCGCCATCGAGAAACGCGATCCAGACGGCGTTCGCGCCCCTCTTCGCCTTGCACAGAACACGGGCCAGTTCGAGCATCAGGCCCGTGGACGATCCGCTGTCTTCGGCGCCGACGAAGTTGTCCAGACGCAGCGTGTCATAATGCGTGAGCAGAAGAATAATTCCGGGCCCGGTGCCGGGAATTCGGGCGGCGATGTTTTCCATCGCCAGGGTTCCGATGGGGGTCTGGGCGTGGAAATCATCCACGCTGACAGCGCAGCCAAAGCCCGCCAGTTGCGAGCGTATATAGCCTTGCACGGCGCGAATCGTCGGCGAGTCCGGCGGGTGGGGACCGAAGGCGACCAGTTTGGCCACTTGATCGTAAGCCCGAGCGCCGTCAAATCCACCCGTCTGCGCCGCGGGCGGCGCGGCATCCTCGGCCGGCACATTGGTTGACACGAGAGCCGGTGACGTGGAACCCCCAACAGCGGATTTCGGCGTGGCCGCACTCCCGCCGCAGGCAAAGAGCAATATCGGCGCCAGCGCCGCGCAGACGAGAAGAAGTCTCGAGGAGTGCGGCATCCTAGCCGGCCTGCCCTTCCGCCAGCGCCCGCGCGCGCTTCCGCCGCAGCACGGCGTAGGAAACCAGCACGCCCACGAAATAGAGCAGAATCATCGGAGCCATGAAGATGAGCATCGTCGTGGCATCCGGCGTCGGCGTGACGATGGCCGCAGCAACCGTGATCAGCAGCATCGCATAGCGGAAATTCTTCAACATAAACTTGGGGGTCACAATTCCGAAGAGCGACAGGATGAAGACCACCACGGGAAGCTCGAAAATGATTCCCAGGCCCACCAGCACGACAAGGATAAGGCTGAAATATTCATTGATATCAATGAGCGGCTTGATCGGGCCGTCGTTGGCAAAACCGACGACAAAGGTGAGCACCTGCGGCAGCATGACGAAATATCCAAACGCGATGCCGCACAGGAACAGGAACATGGACGAGCCGATGAAGCTGGCCACGGCGCGGCGCTCGTGCCGGTAAAGCCCCGGCGCGACGAACAGCCATACCTGATACAAGACCCAGGGCATTGCTATCACGATGCCAAGATAAAGCCCTAGGTTGATCACCAGGCTGATGTAGCCGGCAGGGTTGGTGTAGTAGAGGTTTGGGTCAATGTGATTGACCCGGAGAGCCGTCGTCATCGGCAGGATAATAAAGTTGATGAAGCGCTTGGCGACGAGCAGGCCTAATACCATGCCGATGCCCACCGCCGCCAGGGCGCTGATCAGCCGCTTCCGCAACTCGACAAGATGCTCGAAAAAGGACATCGGCGCGCCGGCCTCTTCCTCGGCGCGCTGCCGCGGAGTCAGCTCAGGCTGGGCGGATGCGGACATCGCTCAATGGCTCGGCAGGGGGTTCTGAAGAGGCTTCCACTCCTGATACAGGCGACCTGAGGAAATCGTCAGGATCCTCCGGGAACAGAGGAACTTCGCTGGACGGCGAGTTCGGGTGCTGCTGGGAGGCATTTTCCCCTGCTATTCTGTTTTCGCCGGCAGCCACGGCTGCTGCATGCGGCGCGGTGGCCGGAACCGTTCCCGAAGCGGGAGAAATTGCGGGCGGCGCTGGAGTAGCCGGAGTGGGCGAAACTCCTGGCGAGGAAGAACTTGCAGCAGTGCCCCGCTCGCTGGCTTCCCGTTCCAGGTCGCGCATATGCCCCTCAAGCGTGCTGCGCAGATCACCCGTCGTTCGCCGAAACTCTGCCATCAGCTTGCCGAGATTGCGGGCGAGTTCGGGCAGCTTCTCCGGTCCGAAAATGACCAGAACAGCCACGAAAATCACAATAAGATGGGGGATGCTCAGCATGCGCCACTCGGCTGATCTCTTCTTAGCAGCCTTTTGGCATCATAGAAGAGGGCCACGGACGTGTCAAACTCCGGCTAGCGATGTTATACTTATTCGGAAGAAGGACAAAGAGAGAACGAATGGATTCGCAGCGATCTTCCACCTCCCCGAAGTCGCACTCCTCGCGATCTTCCGTGCGCGGCACGATCATCCTGGGTCTGGTTCTGGTAATCTCCGCGCTGCTCGGCGGACATTTCGGGACTTCGGCCATGGCCACGGCGGCCGGGCCGGACGATCTGCAGGAATCGGTGAAGCGCTTCACCCAGCTACTGGACATCGTCCAGCGGAATTATGCCGATCCAATTAACGCGGACAAAGCCATTTACGACGGGGCGATCCCGGGCATGCTCCATGTGCTCGACCCCCACTCGAATTTTTTCGATCCGGAGCAATACGCCCTCTTCCGCGAGGAGCAGGAGGGAAAATATTATGGCGTGGGAATGGTCGTCCAGCCCCGCGACAACCAGACCGTGGTGCAGGCACCCTTCGTCAATTCGCCCGCCTTCAAGGCAGGCATCCGCCCCGGCGACGTGATTCTCAGGGTTGACGGGAAGTCCTGCACGGGCCTGACCACCACCCAAGTCGCCGACATGCTCAAAGGTGCCAAGGGCACGCCCGTCCATATTTCCCTGGGACGCGAGGGATGGGACAAGCCAATCGAGGTCACCATCATCCGCGACGAAATTCCCCGCCCCGGCGTCGAATTCTCGACCATGGTACACCCCGGTATCGGCTACGTTCGCGTCTCAACATTTAATGAGACAACGGACAGCGATCTATCCCAGGCGCTCAAGCAACTCGATGTGGCCAAGCTAGACGGCTTGATCATTGACCTGCGCAACAACGGCGGCGGCCTGCTCAATCAGGCTGTCGGCATGGCCGATATGTTCCTCGACAAAAATGAACTGGTCGTCTCGCACCACGGGCGAGCCTCGCCGGAAAGGCGCTATTACGCGGTGCACGGGAACCAGGGCGTGGAAGTGCCTCTGGTGATTCTGGTGAACGGGCAGAGCGCCTCGGCTTCGGAAATCGTCTCCGGCGCGATGCAGGACCACGACCGCGCCCTCATCGTGGGTGAGACGAGCTTCGGAAAGGGACTGGTCCAGACGCAGTACCCCCTGAGCGAGGATACGGCCCTGCTGCTGACCACGGCACGCTATTACACACCCAGTGGGCGTTTGATCCAGCGCAACTACAAGAACGAAACGCTCTACGATTATCATTACAATCCGCAACCGCCGCACTCGCCCGAAGTGAAATTGACGGACACGGGGCGCCAAGTGTATGGCGGAGGGGGCATCACCCCGGACGTCGTTGTGCCCGCGCCCAAGCCCGATGACCTCGAGGACCTGCTCGAGCGCCGCGGGGTTGTCTACCCTGCGGACCTGCCCCCCTACGGGGTCGGGGATTTCGTGCGGTATTACCTCGGCGAGAAGCCGGACATCACCAAGAATTTTGCAGTGGACGACAATGTTGTCGCGCAGTTGCAGAAATTTCTCGCGCAGCAGCATATCACCGCAACCAGCGAGCAGATTCAGCAGAACCTGTCCTGGCTGAAGCCGGAGATCAAGCGCGAAGTGTTCACCACCGTTTTCGGGCTGGATGCCGGTTTCAAGGTCGCCCTCGAAGACGACCAGCAGTTGGACAAGGCCATCGCCTCGATCCCACAGGCGAAAGCCCTCTATGCCAATGCCCGGAAGATTGTCGCAGAGCGCCGGGCTTCGGGCGATGCACAGCCATAGCGCACACGCAAGCGATGGGAAGGCTTGCGGCCGTTTGGTTATTTCGCGGGGGCTGCCTCTAATTTAGCCAGGGCATCTCTGGCGATTTGCCGCCCCTCTCCCTTGGGCGCAACTTTCAAGTACTTTCGAAGCTCGTCCGCCGCGGCATGCGAGTCACCCTTCTCCTCGTAGACCCGGGCCAGCAGCATGTGAACTTGGGGCAACCAGTGCCAGGTGTCCAGCTCCTCCGCAGAGCGCGCATATAATTCCGCATCACCCAGGCGTCGGAGATGAAAGTCGGCGTTGGCGGCGTAGAAGAAGGCATATTCGTCCGTGGCGGGGTCCAGCGACAGTGCTCGGCTCGACAAATCGGCGGCCTGCTTCCAATCCTGTGCGCGTCCGGCAAAGTCCGCCAGGCAAATATACGGCGGAGCGTAGCGGGAATCGGCCTCCCGACCCTGCTCGCATGCGTCGCGAGCCAAGTCAGCCTTGCCCTCGGAATCGAGAATCTGCCCGAGCAGTACCCATGCGGCCGCGTATTTCGGGTAGATTTTGATTGCCTTGCGGGCATGCTCCTCGGCCTCGGTAAGCTTTTTGCCCCTAAATGAGCCGCAAGCTCTCTGAAATTCCCCGCTGGCCTTATCGGGCACTCCCAGACGGACCACACTGACCGTCGGGCTATTCACGGCCGCGCGGGTCCATGTATTGCAGGATTCCATATCGACCAGCCGGCTGGTGTCCACACCAGGAAGCACGCTTTTCAGGGCGGCGTTGTACACCTCGAATGGGTCCGCCCCCAGGCTTGAGGTCGTGGCTGGAGAAGGCATGCCCCCATAAGAAGGGCCACCGGAAGGGAAGTTCGAATCGGGTGGGTTGCCGGGTCTATTCGGAGGGCGCTGCGCCCAGCCAGGCGCGTTGACACATACGACCAATAGCCAAAGCACCCTGGCAAGCCTGGCCGCAGGCGCGAACCGCTGCCCCGGACTGCCGCGGCGCGAGCCATAAGCGAGAGTCCCGGGCTGTTCTCCGGTGGTCTCCATGGCTGCCCTATGATAATCCCTCTATGGCTCTGCCGGGTATTATTTTTCGCAGCGCAAAATCGCCGGACCTACCCGGCGCGAATCCACGCCGTGCACACCTGTGAGGCATCGCTTGCAAAACGGAACCCAAAGGTGTTCAACGCAGTCGAACGTGGAGGAAACATGAGGCCAGCCCGGCAGAATGGTGGACGTGGGGGGGCTCGAACCCCCGACCTCCTCGTTGCGAACGAGGCGCTCTCCCAACTGAGCTACACGCCCATTCCTGCATTCATCTTAGCAAAGGGCCGCATCGCCGCCAATTGTGTTTGCGAACCTCCTTGCGAAAAACCGGGAAATATTCCGCCTTTGCGCCCGATTTCCGCTCCGCTCGCTGCGCCCCCCCATTTAACGATCCTTCCGGGACGGTTCCGCCAGCGCCGTGCCTGCTGGCGGCATCAGCCAGTAGCTGGCCAGAACGGGGATCAAGAAGAGAATTGCCAGGGGCGCTGTGATCATGGCCCCTACGACAACGCGGGCCAATGGCTGCTGCGCTTGCGCTCCAATTCCATGGGAAATCGCCGCAGGAAGCAAACCCGCGCCGGCCGCAAGACACGCAAGCAATATGGGCCGCATCTCGGCCAGGGCGCCATCGCGGATGGCGGCATCTCGCGGCACGCCGGCATGATAGGAGTGTCGGATGCCCGATAGAAACACGGAACTGCCCAGGGTCGCAACACCCATCGCTGATACGAACCCCACCGCCGCAGAAATGCTGAATGGCGTGCCGGATAGAAAGAGCACCAGTACTCCACCTGTAATGCAAAACGGCAGCGAGGCCGTCACCACCATGGCTGCTCGAATGGAATTAAAGAGGGCATAGAGAAGACCTACGATAATCACCATCGTGACTGGAATCACGACGGCAAGACGACGCTGCTCTTTTCGCAGGCTCTCGTATTCCCCCGCCCACTCGTAGTGGTATCCCGTCGGCAGCCTGATCTCCCGCGCCAGCCTTGTCTTCACTTCCTCGACTGTTCCGGCCAGGTCGCGCCCTCGAACGCTGAATTTCACGGGAATATAACGTTGGCCGTTCTCACGATAAATAGTGAAAGCACCGTTGCGAAGCAAGACGTCCGCGACCTGGTCCATCGGCACGTTTCCGCCCGAGGGAGTCGGAAGCAGAATGTTGCGGATCGCCTCTGGAGTTTCGCGGAATTCCGGCTGGTAGCGAAGAACAAAATCGAAGCGCCGGTCGCCTTGCAGAATCTGGGTGGCCGCCAGACCGCCCACGGCCGCCTGCACGGCGGCGTTTACATCACCTGCCATCAATCCGTAGCGCGCGCTGGCCTGCCGGTCTATCGAGATGAGCAGGTCGGGCTGGCCCGTCACCGGGAAGACGCCGAGATCGGCGATTCCCCTCACGCTGGCCATGACATTTCGAATCTCATTCGATTTTTCGACCAGCACATCCAGGTCGTCGCCGAACAGCTTCAGTGAGTTCTCTCCCTTCACTCCCGACATGGCTTCCTCGACGTTGTCCTCGATGTTCTGGGAAAAGTTGAAGACCACGCCGGGATATCGCGCAAGTCGCGCATTCATGCGCGCAATCAATTCCGGCTTCGAAATTCGACCGGGCCAGTCTCCCTCCGGTTTCAATTGGACCAGGAACTCGATGTTGTTGAATGTGGCGACATCAGTGCCATCGTCGGGCCGGCCCATTTGCGAGACCACATGGGTCACTTCCGGATAGCCAAGAAACAGCGCACGGAGATGGTTGGCCAGTTGCGTGGATTCCTCGCTGGAGATGTCCGGCGGGAGAGTGGCCCGAATCCAGAGATTACCTTCCTCGAGTTTGGGCATAAATTCACCGCCAAGAAAGGGAATGACGAGAAGGGCGGACCCCAGAACCACAAAGGCCGTGACCAAAACTGCGCGACGCCGCTCCAGGACGACGGGCAACACGCGCGCGTACTTCTCGCGCAGCCAGCGGACCGGCCGGGTGGTGCCATCCACACGGTCACGGGCGGATTCCGCGCCATAGGATGCGAGGACCGGCGCGAACAGGAGAGCAAACATCCGTCCGCCGATCAGGGCATATCCGTACGTGTAGGACATGGGGGCAAAAACCTGCCCGGGCACGCCCGTCATCGTGAACAGCGGAATGAAGGCGACCAGGATGACGGCCACGGAAAACAAAACCGGGCGAGAGGCTTCGGCCATCGCCTCGGCAATGACGTCGAATACCGGTTTGTCAGGAGGCCGCGTGCGCAGCGCACGATGGATGTGTTCCAAATCAATCACGGCCGCATCCACCAAAATTCCAAAATCTATGGCTCCCACGGAAATCAAGTTGGCCGACTGGCCGGTAATCACCATCATCGCGAAAGCGAACAACAGCGAAACCGGGACGGCCAGCGCGGCAATCAGGGAGATTCGCCAATCGCCAAGAAACAGGAACAAAAGGGCGGTGATCAGAATGAGCCCGGAGATGATTACATCGCGAACCGTATGGGTGGTCAGATTGATCAAGTCGGTGCGGTCATACACCGTCCGGATCCGAATCCCTGGGGGAAGCAGGCCCTGGTTCAACTGGCGAATTTTTGTCCGCAGCGCCTCAAGGGTCGGCAGAGACTTCATATATTTCCCGAGCAGGACGATTCCTTCAATCGCGTCGTCGTTATGATCGATGCCCACACGTCCCAGCCGCGGCTGATGGCCTTCGTGGACGTCGGCGACGTCGCGCAGATAGACCGGGACGCCGTTCCGCTCCGCGATGAGAACGTTCTGCATCTCGCCCAGCGTCTGCAACAGACCCACCCCGCGCACGTTCACGCTCTGGCTGCCCAGCGACAGATAATTGCCGCCCACGTTGGCGTTGCTGGCCGAAACGGCGGCCACGGCTTGCGGAAGAGTAACG
>JAJXZD010000076.1 GCA_021780215.1 Acidobacteriota bacterium | reverse complement strand
CGACTATTGATCTTCGACCCCACGAATGAATTCGTGCCGCTGGGCTACCTGCCGTCCTATCTCCAGGATAGCTTCGGCTTGGTGGCGGCCCCCGATGGCGGGCACATGATTCAAATGCCTCTCCTGCCGCCTTCGACCAACCGCCTGCTGCGCACGGCCAAGCTGACGCTTAGCCCGGAGGGCGACCTCTCCGGCGAAATCACGGAGCTCCGCTGGGGCGGCCCCGCAGCGGATGACCGCGAGACGTTTCACGACACGGAGCCTGCGAAGAGGGCCCAGGTCTTCGAGAATTTCCTGGGAACGTTCCTGGACAATTTTTCGCTGCTGGGCGCTTCCATCGGCAACCTGGACAAGAACGACGAGACCCTGGTTCTGGATTATAAATTCCTTTCCCGCGGCTACGCCAAAGAGGCCGGAGACATGCTGGCGCTTCCTCCGCGCGTGGTGGGAGACAAGTACACCAACATGCTCAATTTGTTCACCGTCGCCGGAAAGCCCCGGAAGTTTCCGGTTGATTTCGGCGGGACCACGCGGCAGGACGACCTCTTCGATATCACCCTGCCGCCGGGCTTCTCCGTGGCTGGATTGCCCGCTCCTGTGCAGGCCGATTGCGCGTACGCCGACTATCACAGCGAAACTCGGATCGAGGCAGGAGTGCTGCACTACAAGCGCACCTTCGAGGTCAAGAACGTGGTCGTCCCCGTGGGGAAGCTGCCCGAAATCGAAAGTTTTCTGCAGGAAATCGCCGCGGACCAGTCCGCGGAGGCACTCCTGCGCCGTCCCAATCCTTAACTTGTCCGGGGATTTCCCGAAGGGGGGCGCTCAGGCCTTTCCGCTCAGGCGCTCGCGCACGCGGTCGCTCAGCGCCTTCCCGTCAATGGCTTTTCCTTCGAGCCGGGCCCGGGCGGCCTTTATCACCGCGCCCATCTGCTTGAGCGAGTCGGCGCCGGCTTCCGTGATGGCGGCCTCGACGGCGTGATGAATCTCTTCGTCCGTAGGCGCGGCAGGCAGATACTCTTCGATGATGGCGATCTCCTTGGCCTCTTTTTCCGCCAGGTCCTTGCGCCCGCCTTTGGTAAATTGGTCCACGGACTCGCGCCGCTGCTTGACCAGCGTCTGCAGCACCTGCAGGGATTCCATATCGTCGAGCGGGTGAATCTTCTCGACTTCCTTGTTTTTGAGCGCGCTCTTGACCATGCGGAGCACGCTCAGCCGCAGCTCGTCCTTTTCCTTCATCGCCGCGGTCAAATCGCGCTGGATGCGCTCGAGGTAGCTCATTCGCCGAATCTCCCTTGCCGCCAGAATAGCACACGCCGCGGGCCACCCGCGCCCATTTGACACGGCCGCGGCCTGCCATTAACCTGTTGGGCCATGAAAATTATCGTAGCCGACAAGATCAGTGAACGCGGATTGGCGCTGCTGCGCCAGTCCGGATGGGAAGTGCTCACTCCGCCTCCGGGCTCGCTCGCCGGAGAACTCGCCACCGCCGACGCCCTGGTGGTGCGCAGCGCGACGAAAGTGACCGCCGCGCTCATCGAGAATGCCCCGCGCCTGCGGGTAATTGGCCGAGCCGGCGTCGGCGTGGACAATGTGGACGTCGAGGCGGCCACGCGGCGCGGGATTCTGGTGATGAACACGCCGGGCGGCAACGCGGTCAGCGTGGCCGAACATACCTTTGCGCTGCTCCTGGGCCTGGCCCGCTCGGTGCCGCAGGCGAGCGCTTCGATTCACGCCGGGAAGTGGGAAAAGTCCGCTTTCTCGGGGACCGAAATGCGCGGGAAGACCATCGGCCTGGTGGGACTGGGCCGCGTGGGTATGGAAGTGGCGCGGAGGGCGCGCGCCCTCGACATGAAGGTGCTCGCGTCGGACCCTTACGTGACTCCGGCGGCCGCGCGCGAAGCCGATGTGGAGCTTGTCCCGCTCGATGAACTGCTGCAGCGCTCCGACGTGATTTCCCTCCACACCTCGCTCAGCGCGGCGACGGAGAAAATGATTGGCGCGGCTGCCATCGCCAGGATGAAGAAAGGCGTGCGCCTGGTCAATTGCGCGCGAGGCGAATTGATCGACGAAGCCGCGCTGGCCGCTGCGCTGCGATCCGGCCAAGTGGCGGGCGCGGCGCTCGATACGTTCGCTCAGGAGCCGCCGAAGAATTCTCCTCTCATCGGCCTGCCCAATGTGATCGCCACACCCCACATCGCCGGGTCCACCGCCGAAGCCCAGGAGGAAGTGGGCACGGCAATTGCCCAGCAGGTGCGCGATTATCTGGCCGAAGGGCTCATCCGCAACGCGGTCAACATGCCGGCGATGCCCCCCGAGCAGTACCGCCGGCTGCGGCCCTACCTCGAGCTGGGAGAGCGGCTGGGAGCCTTCGTGGCGCAGGCGGCCGCCTCACCGAGCTTCAGCCGCGTGCGAATCCGCTACGCAGGAGAGCCCGGCGAGCTGGGATCGCGCCTGATCGGCAGCGCCGTGCTCGTGGGCGTGCTGAACTCGGCGCTCGACGAGAAAGTGAACCTGGTCAACGCTACCGAGGTCGCCGCCTCACGCGGCCTTGCGCTCGAAGAGACGGTCCGCCCCCGCGGCCGCGGCTTTCCCAACACCGTCGAAGTCACTGTCTCGAACGACGGACGTGACCTCGCCGTCGAGGGCACTGTGGGGCAGGACGGCTCGCCGCGCATCCTCGCGCTCGACGGAATCGGCCTCGAAGCGCCGCTCGAGGGCACCCTGCTGCTCTCGCGCAACATTGACGTGCCTGGCGTAATCGGACGAATCGGTACCGCTCTCGGCTCCCTGGGAATCAATATCGCCACGTTCGCTCTTGGCCGACGCGCGCCCGCCGGCGGATCGGAAGCCCTGGCCCTCGTCGGGCTGGATGGCAACATCGACTCTTCCGTCGTGCAGCATGTTCTGGCGCTGCCTTCGGTCACCGAAGCGCGACTTGTGCGCTTGCCTGCGGCCGCGCGGGCGCAGGCGGCCGGGTAAACCAATGGGCGCTCCCGTCGCGCATCGCCCGCTCCCCGTGCCGGAGCCGGAGCTCACTCCGGAGGCGATGATCGAGCGGGCCAGGGCCTTGCGCGGGCGGTTGCGCGAGGAACAGGATGCCACCGAGCGCCGCGGCCATTATTCACAGGAGACCCATAAGGAATTCGTCCATGCCGGTTTTTACCGGACCTTGCAGCCCCGGCGCTTCGGTGGCTATGAATTCGACGTGCGAACCTTCTACCGCCTGGCCATCGAGCTGGCGCGCGGAGATCCCTCCGCCGCCTGGTGCCTCATCCTCGGCGCGGGCCACGCCCTCATGCTCGCCTCCTATTTCGACGAACCGGCACAGGCAGCGGGATTCGGTCCGGATGGAGAATTCTGCGCTGCGTCCGTGGCCGCGCCCACCGGAACGGCCAAGTCCGATGGCAGCGAATGGATTGTCTCGGGAACCTGGGCGTACGCATCCGGTGCTCCCTATTCGACCTTCTTTATTCCCTCCGTTCTGATCGAAGGCGAGAAGACCGGCCGCGCCCGAATGGGCCTGGCGCTGATCCCGCGCTCGCAATGGAAAATGCTCGACGATTGGGGCGCAGTGCTCGGCATGCGCGGCAGCGGGTCGAACACGATCGTGGTCGAGGAGGCCCGCCTGCCCGAAAGCCACGTGATCCGTCTGGACATGCTCAACGTGGACGTGAGCGCGGGCACCCCCGGCGGCCGCCTGCATGGCAATCCAATGTACGCCGGGCGGTGCGGTTCGTTCTTTCACGGCGAGCTCGTTTCGCTAATGGTCGGGCTCGGCTACGCCGCGATTGACGAATACGAGCAGATCATCCGCACCAGGAAGACGCTGTTTCCCCCCATCGAGCCTCGCTACTTGAACCACGACTACCAGCGCACCCTCGGCCTGGCCCTCGGATTGGTCCACGCCGCTGAACGCCTGGCCGTGCATGCGGGCGAACTCTACCTCGACTATTGCCAGCGCGGCTGGGAGGGGGGCACTCCATTTTCGCTCGAGGAGGACCTGGCGCTCTTCGCCAGCCTCGAGCACGGAGGGCGGCTCGTCTGGGAGGCGGTGGAGCTGCTGTTTCGCACTGCGAGCAGCAGCGGCGCCCGGAATGGCGAGCGCATGCAGCGGTACTACCGCGACATTTCGATGTACCGCGGGCACATGTCCGCGCAATACGAAACGGCGGCCGAGCGCCTGGCGAGAGTCCACCTGGGCCTGCTGGGCAGTTTCGCCTGAACCCGATTGCCTTCTCCCCTCGCGGCGGTAAAGCCCTGCTGCGGCGCGCCTTTGCAGGAAGGCCCGCAAGCGGCTACAATGCAAATGCGGGATTTGTGGCCGTGACGAGCGCGTAGCGCGACCCAAAGCGGAAGGCCTCCGAACGCCCCCACTATGGATACAGAAAAACTTATAGATCGATTTGTCGCCTTTTTCATCGGCACGAAGCACGAGCGCGACATCAAGCGCATCCAGCCGCTGGTGGCAGAGATCAACGCTCTCGAGGAAGCCACCCGGCGGCTTTCCGACGAAGAGATTGCCGCGCGCACGGTGGCGCTGCGATTGGAAGTGCGCGAGCGGCTGGGCGGGGTGGACCGCGAGGACCCCAACTACAAGCAGAAGCTGCGCGAGGCGCTCGAGCCTGCCGTGGCACCGGCCTTCGCGCTGGTCCGCGAGGCAGGCCGCCGCTCTCTGGGCATGCGCCATTTCGACGTGCAACTGATCGGCGGAATCGTGCTGCATCAGGGGAAAATCGCGGAGATGAAGACGGGCGAGGGAAAGACGCTCGTAGCCACACTCCCCTCCTATCTGAATTCGCTCACGGGGGAAGGCGTCCACATCGTCACAGTGAACGACTACCTGGCCCGCCGGGACGCCGAATG
>JAJXZD010000235.1 GCA_021780215.1 Acidobacteriota bacterium | reverse complement strand
CAGGCAGTCAGGCGCACAAGTGCCTCCTCAGAACTCAACTGAAAATGTACGCGCGCGGTATTGCGGTGTCAACAGAACAAAACCGCTACCCCTTGGGCTGTGTGTCTCTGGTCACCCCGGTCCGGCAGGAGCAGAGGCAGACGCTCCTGTAAAAACGCGGGCGCGTTTGCTAAGCTAGCAAAACAGTTCCACGCGGAGAGGTGTCTGAGCGGTTGAAAGAGCTCGCCTCGAAAGCGAGTGTAGGGGAAACCCTACCGTGGGTTCGAATCCCACCCTCTCCGCCAGCTCGTCAGTTGTCTATCTTCGGGAATCCACGGTTGCTATCGCGTGACCGCCGACCTGCGGCAAGGCGGCCATTCTTGCTATTGAACTTCTGTCAGTTGCAGAACTTCCTCGAGGTGGCTGACGATACGGTGCGGGCGCCGGCCCTGCGGCTGTGCGGCCCAGTCTTCGGCTGAAGTAATACCTGTTGTGACTCCGAAGCCGACAGCCCCTCCCCGTCGTGCCATAATCATCTCCACGAGCGGATCGTCGCCAACCACTCCAACCCGCCGCATGGGCACGCCGAGTTTCTTCGCCACTACTCGTAGAGCATGCAGCGATGGCTTGCCGGTGAGGATCATCGGCGCGCGCGTCATTTTCCGCACCGCCGCAACGATTGCGTACGAATAGCCCATCGATTTGCCGCCAAAGGTGGCGAAGAAGGGTACGTTGGAGGCGACGTAGAGCTCCGCTCCGTTCCAGATGGCCTTGCAAGCGGCCTCGATGTCCGTCATGCGGCAGTCGGGGTGCCATCCGACGTAGACCGCTTGGACCTGGTCCGAGCCATTTTCGCCGGGGCGAATCGTTTCGATGCCGGCTTCTGCAAGCGCATGGCCTACGCCCGGCGTTCCCAAAATAAGAGCGCGTTTAACGCCTCGGCGCGGCATCAGGTCCGCTGCCACGCTGGAAGGGGTCAGCAACACTTCATCCGGAATCGGCAGGCCGAGCGCGCGCAATTTGGGCGCCTGTTCCGCGGGAGCATAGTGGCTGCCATTCGTCAGTATCACATAGGGAATCCCGCGATCTTTCAAATCATTCAGAATCTCAACAGCGCCGGGGAGCACTTGGTAGCCACTCAGGGAACGGCCGGTCAGAATCAGGGTGCCGTCGAGATCGAACATGAACCCTTCGACGGATCCTAACGGCTCCTTCCAGGTTTTTCGACGGGACCGCATCTTCACGCCTCCGCAGGAGCCAGGCGGCCCCGGAGTTCAAGTTTAAAACCGTCCTTCTCAACGGATAAGTAAGTGATGTCGCGCCGGGCGATCAATTCACGAATCAAAGCCAGCGCGGGAGCAAAATCAGGATTGTAGGTCAGCTCCGCGGGGCCAGCCGCCTTCATCGCGTCCACCTGGCCGGCAGGCATGGTAGCGCGGAGGAGGAACTCCTCATCGCTCAGTTCGGGCCCGATGCGCTGGCGCAACTCGCGCAGGGGGGCCATTCCCGGCTCCCGGCGGAGTTCGCGCGCGCGCGGCAAGGATTCAATTCGATCCATCACCTCCGGCGCGATGGGGATGTTGGGCCGTCCGAACTTTCCGAGCGCATAGCGGATAACCTCGTCAGGGATGACGCTGTATCGGCCCCTGCCGGTCACGTTCAACACCGATTGCGTGATCAGCATCTGCGCAAAGGGAGTCATCACGATGGGCCAGCCCAGTTCCTGGCGCACGCGACCCAACTCTTCAATGACCGCGCCCTCCAGATGGGAGACTCTTGCTTCGGCGAGGTGCCGGCGCATGGTGCCAATCGTCCCGCCCGGCAGTTGGTGATGAAGATAACCGGCGTCGAACGCTTGCGGCCGGCCTGCCGGGAGCCCCTCCGCTTCGGCCAGGCGGGTGAAGTAGCGGCCTACTTCGGCGAGCGCCTGGTCGTCTATCTCGACTTGGTGCCCCAGCGCGCGCAGATTGGCGGCCACGCGCTCCGAGGGCGGGTTGGAATTGCCATCGGCCGCGGCTCCGGAGGCGCATTGAACAGCGCTCACGCCCCACTCGGGCGCATCCATGTAGGTCAGCTCGCCCACACCGATGGTGCAGTGCGAATGCAACTCAAGCGGCTTTGCGCCGATGGCAGCCTTGACAGCGGGGATGAGCGTGCGAGCTCGCAGCGGCGTAAGGAGGCCGCCAGGGTCCTTGATGTAGACCGCGTCCACATCGGGGCTTGCGGCGAGCGTGCGCGCGCGTGCCACATAATGGGCGTCATCGTGAATGGGGCTGAGCGTGAAGACGAGGGCGCCGATGACGTACTCGCCTCCGGCTGACTTGATCATCCGCGCGCAAGCGACGTTGGAATCCGCGTCGTTCATCGGGTCGGCCAGTGCGAACCGGCGCAGCCCGTTGCGAATAAGGGTCTGGAAAGCGAGAGCCATGAACTCCGGGCTGGCCGTCTCCCAGGAGATGAAGCGGAAGCCTGTCGAAAGAAACTGCAGCGGGGTCTTCGGCATGGCCCGCGCCATCAGGCGGATGCGCTCCCAGGGATTCTCCTTCTTGTAGCGCACCGCGACGCCCATATGCGTGGAGGTTGTAAAATCGATCGCCTTGAACCCCACGCGATCCAGGGCCGGCGCGATGGTGAGAGTCTTGGCCGTGTCCACGCCGAGCGCAGACCAGAGGCACTGGTTGCCGTCGCGCAGGGAAGTCTCGACGATCTGCACGTTAGCCATGCGCGCGAATCTCCTGGGGCTGGCGGCGCCTCTCCAGGAAGCGGGACAGGTAGGAAGTGTCCACGCCTCCTTCCCGGAATTCCGGATCGGCGAGCACTTCGGCATGGAACGGCAAATTGGTCGCCACACCCTCAATACGGGTTTCGGCGAGGGCTCGTGCCATGCTTTCGATGGCCTTTGCGCGGTCGGCAGCGTGGACGACGATCTTGGCCATGAGTGAATCGTAATAAGGCGGGATGCGGGCACCGGCCATCACATGCGTATCCACACGCACCCCTTCGCCCGTGGGCCACACGGCGGCACGAATCGTGCCCGGGCTGGGATAGAAATCGCGCGCGGGATCCTCCGCGTTCAGCCTGCACTCAAGGGCGCAGCCTTCCCGCTTCAAATCTTCCTGGTTCAGCCGCAGCCCGCGGTCCTCCGAGATTGCAATCTGCTCGGCCACGATGTCCACCCCGGTCACGGCTTCGGTAATCGGGTGCTCGACCTGGATGCGCGCATTCATCTCGAGAAAGTAGAAGGCGCCGCGGTCGAGATCCACGAGAAACTCCACCGTGCCCGCGCTGCGATAACCCAGCCGCTGCGCAAACTGCACGGCTGCCGCATGGATCCCGCGGCGAAATTCCGCCGAGAGACCCGGAGCGGGCGTCTCCTCGATAAGCTTCTGATAGCGGCGCTGCACGGAGCAGTCGCGTTCGCCGAGATGAATGATGCGGCCGTTCCCGTCACCGAGGATCTGAACCTCCACATGGCGGCCACGGGTGACAAATCCCTCCAGGTAAACACGCGCATCGCCAAAGGCAGCGCTCGCCTCCGCGGCTGCAAGCTCCATCGCCGCGGGCAGATCCTCCAGACGGTCCACTCGCTTCATGCCGCGGCCACCGCCTCCGCCAACCGCCTTGATTAGCAGAGGAACCCCGATCTCCCTCCCCAACTGCATGGCCTCGTCCAGGGTCCGGACGGCCCCGCCGGGCGCGGTGGGAACGCCAGCAGCTTCGGCCTCGGCGCGCGCGCGGAGCTTGTCGCCGGCGGCTTCGATCTGCGCGGATGTTGGGCCAATGAAAATCACGCCTTCCTGTTCGCAAAGTCTGGCAAGCGACACCCGCTCGGATAGGAATCCGTAGCCGGGATGAATGGCATCGGCTTTCACGCCCAGCGCGGCCTGAACAATCGTGTCCGCGCGCAAATAGCTGTCGGCAGGACGAGCCGGGCCGATGCAGACGGTGCGGTCCGCCATCCGGGCGGGAAGCGAGTCCAGGTCGGCTTCCGAAGCAGCGAGAACCGTTTCCACTCCGAGAGCCCGGCAAGTGCGGATGACGCGGAGGGCAATTTCACCGCGATTGGCGATCAGGATGCGGCGGAGAGCCATCGCTAGGCTCCGGGACGCACGCGCAGCAGAATCTCGCCATATTCAACCAACGCCCCATTTTCCGCCAGTATCTGGGCCACCTCGCCGCGCACTCCGGCACGGACCGTGTTCATCAACTTCATCACCTCGATGATGCCGACTACCGTGTCCTCGGCGACCTTGGAACCGACCTCGACGAAAGGCGGCTCGCCCGGCTTCGGCGCGCGATAAAAAATTCCCAGCAGGGGAGAAGCAACCTCCGCAAGGCCGGCTTCGGATGGCGGAGCGGCTTTGCGCGCGGCGGGCTGCGCCGGTTGTGGCTGCAATTCGACCTTCGGTTGCGGAGACGGAGCCGCCGCATCCGGCTGGCGCACGGTGACCGCTGCGCCGCGCTGCAGGTTCAGCTTCAGGCCGTTCATCTCCAGCGACAAGCTGTCGAAATTCGACGATTCGAGCAGCCGCAGAATCTCCGCCACGTCCTTCGCCGTCAACGTCATCGGCGGCCTCCAAAAATTTTCATCACGTGCTGGAGCGGATCTTCCGCGGGCTTGGCGACGGGCGCCCGTTCCTTCGAGGACCAGACCGTCTCGGGCCGGCTCTGCAGCAGGAGAATCTCACCGGACCGATTGATGGCCCACTCGATATCCTGCGGTCTTCCGTAGTGGCGTTCGACGCGCCGGGCAATGTCGCGCAACGCACATATTTCTTCATCGTTCAAGCAGGAGGCGCGCCGGAGGTCTTCCGGTGTCTCGACCTGGTTAACGCCGCCCTCCGTGGCCGGCACATGCTGAATGTGCTTGTCGGAAATCTCGCGCACGGAGATCTCTCCCGTGATTTTGGCGACGACGAACCGGTCGGGCGTGACCTCGCCGCTCACCACTGCGGAGCCAAGCCCCCAGGCCCCCTCGATCGTGATGACGGAGCGGTCGCCCGTCAGCGGGCTGCGGGTGAACATGACCCCGGCGCTGCGGGCGTCCACCATCTGCTGCACAACCACCGCCATCGCCACTCCCTCTTCCGGCAGGGCGTGCCTGCGACGGTAGGCGATCGAAGGAACAGAGTAGAGGCTGGCCCAGCACGACCGTACATATCTCACGGCCGCCTCGGCGCCCTTGACCCATAAGTAGGTGTCCTGCAATCCCGCAAAACTCGCGTCGGCTGCGTCCTCGGTGGTGGCGGAGGATCGCACGGCCAGAGGCGAGTGCGGGGCACTGCTGCAAAGTTCGGCGTACGCGGCCAGAATCTCTGCGTTTACATCGTCTGGCAACGGGGCGATTTCCAACCGCGCGCGCACCTGCTGGGAAAGAGCTGTGATCTTTTCCAGTTCATGCTCCGCGAGAGATTCGACTTTCGGGCGGATGGCGTCTTCCGCTTCGAGCGCGCGAAGAAAGCGCTCGAAGGCGGCCGTGCGCACGACGAAACCCGGAGGGACGGGAATACCCGCGCGGGTCATTTCGCCGAGTGATCCCCCCTTGCCCCCGACCGTCGGTCGGTCAACCAATCCCACATGGGCGAACCAGCCAATGATTTCCGTTGAGTGCATGAATCTGATTCTACCCGAGCACCGTCACGACGCCGCGCCCCCCGTCCACGCGAATGCGCTGGCCGTCCTTAATCTTCTGGGTAGCCGTACCCGTGCCTACCACAGCCGGCAATCCGTATTCGCGGGCCACGATGGCGGCATGGCTCATCGAGCCGCCAATGTCCGAAACAGCCGCGGCAATCTTCTGAAAGACAGGCGCCCAGGATGGATTGGTGACCTGGCAAACGAGGATGTCGCCATGGCGCAATCTGTTGATCTCCTCCGCTGACTTCACCACGCGAGCCACGCCTTCGACCACGCCGTTTGACGCCGCGACGCCTTTAATCTCGTTGGAATTCGGCTGTGCGCCCGCGGAGAGCCACTTGTCGAGATTTTCACGCGTGATGCCCCACAGCATCACGATCGCGGGATCGTCGATGATATCGGGAACCGGCCCAAGCGCCGGTGGAGTGTCGTGCTTCGCCCACACTGCCAGCGCTTCCTTGCGCTCCCGGACGATGGCCGGCCATCGCGACGGCCCCCGAGGCGCCGAGCCATTCGACCAGGCCGTCATGAGGTCAATAATGGCCGACTCGAGCTCGTAGTGGCTCAGTTGAAATGCGTCGTCGGCTTCGGGGAAGAATCCATACTTGGCGAGCAGCGCGCCGAATTCCCGGATTTTGTTGAAGAACAGATTGGTATACCAATGCTCGCAGTAGAATTTGTGTCCCTCGACATAGGGGAAGACGCGGTGCGCCAGCTCGATCATCTGATCGTAGGCGGTGCGCTCTTCGTCCGTTTCCAAAAGCTCGCGGTATTCGGCGATCAGTTTCTTCCGATCCTCCATGAGTTTTGCCGTTTGCCTCTCTAGCCGCTCGCCTTTCTTCGCATTGGCAATATAGCCGGGCAGGGCAGCGAAGGGCATGGAGAGATCGTCATTCCAGGAACGGTGGTAGTGATAGAACCCGTCGCCGACGTTGATGTTGAACCAGGGATCGCGCGAAACCTCCAACTCCTTCAGCCATTGCAAGCCTGGCTGGCCAAGGTGCTTAAGCGACTGGATGATCTCATCCGGCGAACGGCCGTCCTTGAATTGGTCGTCC
Organism: Acidobacteriota bacterium; assembly: GCA_021780215.1. Lineage (GTDB taxonomy): Bacteria > Acidobacteriota > Terriglobia > Acidiferrales > UBA7541 > Palsa-295. The sequence continues at coordinate 13,093 of JAJXZD010000235.1, read as the reverse complement.
ACTCCCAGCTCGATGGCGCACTTCGCCAGCCGCCTGAGTTCGTCGTCGGGGCGGAATATCTCCGCCTCGAGCCCCGCGACCATTCGGGCCACGGTCTGATCGCTGATCTCCGGAAAAGCCTTCTTGCAGAAATCGAAAAACGTCAGATAGGCGCCGTAGCCGAGCAGCAGAAATTCGAAGTGATGGTGCCACATCCGAAAATAGCCTTCGAGCGTCTTTTGATATATGTCGAGAAGGTAGTGATTGGAAGCGATGCCCCGGCCGGCGCGAACATTCTCCAGCGGCTCGAACTCGGGGAGCTCGGGCTTGGGGAATGCCTGTGCCTCCCGGATGAGCCCCATCATCTTGCTCTTCCAATTGGAGAACAGCCGCTCCCAGTTCGCGTAGTAATAAAAGGCGCGCTGCTGGAACTCCTTGGTGCGCCGTTCGATTTCGGCGGGATCCGTGACGGCGTTGCCGCCGATATAGACGCGGCCGTTGATGATCCGGGAGTCAATTCCGAGCGTCGTGGGCAGGCAATGAACACGCGTGTTAGCCGCGCCCAGGGCACAATAGGCGGCCTCCGCCGTGATCATGTCGAAGACGCACATCGGCTCGGGGAAGTGCATCGAGTTGTAGAACCAGAACTGCTTGTCGTCTTCCTTGCTGAACTGCGTGTAGTAGGGGTAGCCCGCTTGCGCGCCCTCCGTGCCAGGCAGGACCTTGAGAGAACTGGGAAGTGGGAATCCCTTCAGTTTGTCAGCGCTGCTCATATTTGCCCTTTCGACAGGCCGCATCGGCATGCGCCGACCGGCCTTCGATGTCGCTCCCGAAACTCGATGCTCACGCCAGGGACGTCTCGGAGCCACAAAGGCTACGGCCTCAGCCTGGCGCCGAGCATCCTATCGCGTTGAGCATCCGCCGTCGAGCGGGAAGCGCCGCCAAAGAAGGGAGGCGAGCACCTCATCCGGGTGGATCCAAGGCCGCCTTCGCCGAAGGATGCGAAGCCGGCAGACTTGATTTTAGTGGGGCGTGCCGGCGTTGTCAAAACAACGACACAGGGCGCGGCCCGGCGGGAATCGGGCGCGTGTGTTGTCTTGACAACGACACGCGATTTTGTTGTACTTGGCCCGGCAGAAAGGTAGAGTCTGCCCAGCAAGCGGGGCAAACGGGAGGTGCGCTCATGGACCGCCGTAAAATGTTGGCATTCCTCGGAGTCAGCCCGGCGCTGGCCGCCGCCGCACCCTCCTCAGGGAGATCCGCGGAAGGGGCTTCTCGCGCGGACGCTACCAGCCCGTTGGAATCCAAGCTGACCGTTCTCAGTCCCCTGGGCACGCCGCCGCCAATCGAATTGCTAGGCATGGCGCCGCGCTTGAGATCGCTCAACTCCAAGACCGTCTATTTCGTCGATGACGGCTTTCCCGGAACGGACATCCTGATGAAGGAAATGGTCGGCTGGTTCAACCAGAACATTTCCGGCGTCAATGCGGTTTACAGGCTCAAAGCCGGCGGCTTCCCGCAGGTGGACCCGGCGCTCTGGGCGGAGATCAAGGCGCAAGGAGATGCCGTGGTTATGGGAGTGGGACATTGAAGCTACTGTGCGCCAGCGGTCGTTGGCCATAACGTCTTTTTCGAATCCGAATTTGGAAAGCCAACTGTCTCCGTCATTACCCAGTACTTCAAGCAACTCGTTGACGAAAACGCCGCCAAGAAGGGCATGCCCCACCTTCGATTCACGTTTGTCCAGTCACCTGTGTGGGGCAAGACCAAAGAACAATTGCAGCGTGACGTAATCGAAGGAACCGACCCTATCACCGGCAAACCGGTCATGCATGAAATCGTTGACGAGTTGACGAAGCCGTTGAGCCCTGAGGACAGCATCAGCCGGACAATTCCTCAGTCCGCCGGCCCGGAGAGCTTCGGCCCCGATCATGCGGAAAACTTGCAGCGACTGTTCATGGAAAAGAGGATGACGGATTACCTCCCGATCGTTCTCCCCACCGCAGAAAGAGTCGAGGCAATGCTCAAGGGCACCAGCCGCAAGCCCGAGGAAGTGGTCGGCAAAATGTCGCCCACGCCGGGCGTATATGAAAACTGGTCCTACACGGTAAGGCAGGTCGCTGTGAATGCGGTGATGGCCGGCGCGGAGCCGAGATATTTTCCGGTCATCCTCGCGATCGCATCGATCGGCAAGGAATCGATCTCAAGCTCGGACAATTCCTTTGCTGAAGCGGTTGTTATCAATGGTCCCATTCGCGATGAAATAGGGTTGAATTATCATATTGGGGCGCTGGGTCCGTTCAGCCATGCGAATGCGACAATCGGCCGCACGTATACGCTGCTTTCGCTGAACGGGGGGAACTGCGGCAAGGTCGGCGAGACGTACATGGGCGTCATGGGGAACCCGATGAACTATGCCAACATCGTGATCGCTGAAAACGAAAGAGAGTCGCCGTGGGAGCCATTCAGCGTCCGTCACGGATTCAAGTCCGGCGAAAACGTCGTGAGTATATTCGAGGGATGGGGCGTTCTATCGGCGAAGAATTCAAAACACGCTGTATGGGCCAAAGAGATGCATTTCGCCCAGGAACTGAAGAACATTTCGAACGATCAAGACCAGCTTTTTGGACTTCTCGCCGTGCTCAGCCCGGCTGTCGCGAGTTATATGAAGAGCGAGGGCTACGACAGCGTTGAGAAACTGACGGACTTTCTCTATCAAAGCCAGGACGAATCCACACCTCACTTCCGAAGCAAGGCGCAGATCAATGTCCTCGTCACGGGATCGTCCAACAATCTTTATTGGGACTACGGCGGGATGCGATATGTGAAAAGCGTCTCGATTGATGAATGGCTTTAACGCGACCGGCTAGAGTGATTCCGTTGTCTCGACCACTGATGCGTTGGAGGAATATGCCATGGCCACGCTGCTGCGTTCGGCGGTATTAAACCCGGAGGGATATCGCACCGTCAGGCCCGCCGGAGACGGAGGCAATGGGAAGAGCCACTCATTTTCTTCCCTGGCGCCGCGTCTGGACAGCATCGAAGGTAAGACCGTCTATCTCATAGACACCGGCTTCGGAGGAAGCGGCAAATTCCTTGACCAACTGCAGGCGTGGTTCGCCGAGCGCATGCCATCGGTCAAGACGGTGAGGCGCCGCAAGACCGGAAACATCTTTCGCGACGACACGAAGGACCTTTGGGTGGAGGTTAAGGAAAGGGGCCAAGCGGCCATCTTAGGTGTGGTTGGTTGACCGGGATGCGCCGTGGCAGTTGCCGCGTGCTCCCGTACCCTCGAGCAAGAATACGGAATCCCGACAGCTCCGGTCTCCACATTTGAATTTGCCAATGTTGTCGCCGGCGACCGGCGCTTTCACGGCATCCCGCTGCGTTTCATTTACACTCCGCATCCGGTGGTCGGCATGCCGCCGTCCGTGCTCCGCGGCTATATCGAAGGAAAGGACCCGGCGACGCAACGCACCGTAGTGGACGAGGTCGTCGAAGCCCTTACAAAGCCTGTCACCGAAGATGAGTTCGTGGGGGACTTTACGCCGCCATCGCGAGCGGGCGTCCGGCAGGCGCTCCTTGAGCCCGACACGGAAGACAACCTCCAGCGCCTATTCTATGAGCGCGGCTGGACCGACGGCCTGCCCATCATCCTCCCGACCGAAGAGCGCGTTGCCGCCATGCTTTCCGGGACCAATCGCGCCCCGGATGAAGTTGTAGGGGAAATCTTCCTGCACGACACGCAGGAATATCTCTCGTTCACTGTCGAGATGGTGGCAATCGTTGGTGTGATGGCCGGAGCGCGGGCGGAGCATCTGCCTGTGCTTCTCGCAATCGCCTCGACCGGGCAGCCTTCGATTCCCGGCTCCACTACGCCCTTCGCCTGCATGCTCGTGGTGAACGGGCCCATCCGCAACGAAATCGGCATGAACTCCGGAGTTGGCGCATTCAGCCCGCGCAACCTAGCTAATTCTGTCATCGGCCGGGCATGGACCCTCCTGACGATCAACTGGGGATACATGCGTTTGAAGAAGCAGTTCTGGACCTCCCAGGGCAATCCCATCGGCTACAACAATATGTGCGTGGCGGAAAACGAGGAGAGAAGCCCCTGGGAGCCATTCCACGTCCAGAAGGGCTTTCAAGCAGCGGAAAGCACGGTAAGCCTGTTCCGGGGATGGAGCTTTGTGAACAACGTGGTCGGGTCGTCCCACAGAACGGTGGGCGAGGACATGTTCATCCAATTGGGCGCGCTGCCGGGGCTTTATTCCGCGGCCACGCTGATTCTCGATCCGCTGGTGGCGCGTCACCTCAAGGAAAACGAGGGTTACCGCACCAAGCTGGACTTCTCCCGCTGGATTTCACAGAATTTCAAAATGCCTGCCGGGCAGTTCTGGGGCACGGATTTGATCCACATGATGATGGCCCCGCTTGCGGAGCAGGGCGTGGAACCGTATGCGTCCTGGAAGAAGCTCCCGGCCGACACGCTCATCGCTCCGTACGACAAGCCTGAGAACATCAACATCGTCGTTGTGGGGGGAGAAACGAGCCCCATGTGGAAGGTCGCGGACTTCGCGTACTCGATGAGTGCCTCGGTGGACAAATGGCGCGCGAAACCGGCTACCGATGAATGCGCCGACGGAAGCTGCGGCCTGCCGGATGAGCCATAGTCCTTGGCAAGCCTCCGAGCAAAAAGGGAGCGGGCTCCCGTTACAGAAACGGGCTACGGACGCATAAAAAGGGATCGCCGCACGGAGCGGGAAAGAGTGAGGCAGGCGGAGGCAGAAGTTCTGCGGATTCGGCCAGGAGACACACTCGACGCGAGGAGGTAAAGGGTCATGGACCGACGAAAGATGCTGGCATTGCTCGGCGCCAGCCCGGCGCTCGTGGCAGGAATGCCAACCCACGCGGAGACATTGCCAGAGGTTGCTCCACACCCGGCAACTCCTGTGCTTGGCGGGCCGATTACCGTTCTAAATCCCGCCGTTACCCCGAAATTGGCCGAGCGAGTGCCCCTCGCTCCTCGCCTGAATTCACTGGATGGCAAGACCATCTACCTGGTGGATACGGACTGGGGAGGCATGGGGCAGAATGACGGCATCCTTCAGGAAATGCAGGCCTGGTTCGCACAGCATATGCCGGGTGTAAAGACAATCATCAAAATCAAGAAGGGCAATTTCGTCACGGACGATCCCGGATTGTGGAAGGAAATTGCGGAGAGTAAGGGAAACGGCGTTGTCTTAGGCGTCGCCGGTTGACACGGCTGCGTCGGGGCCGTGAGCCGCGAAGCCGGAGAGATCGAGCAGACTTACCATATCCCCACCGTGGCGGCAGCCGGGTCGAATGTCGTGTCCTTCGGGATCGGTCCCAACGTCGCGTACAACACGGGAATGCCCATTCGCTATGTCGGTGTCCCGTTTCCCTTTTCCGGCCAGCCGCGGTCCGTGCTCAAGGGCTATATCGAAGGGAAGGACACAGTCAGCGGAAGGCCAATGATGCAGGCCATCGTGGACGCCCTGACCGCACCACTCACCACCGATGAAAGATTGTCCGGGCCTGCTCCGGATGCGCCGGCGGCTGAACCAAGAATCCTTGTGGCATCTTCCGAGGACGATTTGCAGCGCCTGTTCAGGGAGAAAGGCTGGACCGACTACAATCCGGTGATTCTTCCCACGCAGGAAAGAGTCGCGGCAATGCTGCGGGGGACGCATCACAAGCCGGATGAGATCGTAAAATCAGCCGCCGGAACATTCGGATCGCGCCGGCCCTTTACAGTCGAGAAGGTTGCTACCTTGGCGGTAATGGCCGGGGCCAAGCCCGAATATCTCCCGATCATCTTGGCGCTGGCCAGCCGGGTGCCGTATCAGGACTCCACGACCTCCATCGCGCAGATGATTGTGGTGAACGGGCCGATTCGCACGAAAATCGGGATGAATTCCGGCCTGGGCGCGCTGGGGCCGGACAACGAGGCTAATTCCGTCATCGGCCGGGCCATGACGCTCATCCACAAGGTGATTCAGGGGTACCAGGAGGGAATCACCGGATTCGCCTCTCTCAGCAACCCTCTGCGCTACGACAATCTCTGCATCGCCGAGAACGAGGAATCCCTCCCGGACGGATGGCTTCCCCTTCATGTGCAGATGGGCTACAAGCCCACGGACAGCGTTGTGACCATCTTCACCGGCTGGAACTTCATCAACAGCACCGGCTGGGTGGAGCAGCATTACGCCCCGCAATTTCTGATGCGCGACTATATGTCGTCGCTTTCCGGAATGAGCGCCACGCTTCTCATGGATCCCTCGGTTGTGGATCTGCTCCATGGCGTGCAGGGCTTCCAGACAAAAGCCATGCTGGGAGACTGGCTCTCGCAGAACGTCGAGAAAACCGCCGAGTCGTACTGGGGAAACTCGATCGTCTCAAGCATGCTGGCCCCTCTGGGCCGCCAGGGGCTGGAACCGTATGCAAGCTGGCTGAAACTCCCGGACAAGGCCATGATCAAGCCTTTCGCCAACGCGAGGAACATTCGCACGGTGGTTGTCGGGGGCAAGACTGCGAGCGTCTGGTTCGCGACGGATTTCATGCCGGACCGCGGTACCCTGATAGACGCCTGGAGCTGAAGGAAGGCGTCAATTTCCGGCCGCCCCGGGCGGCATCACCCGGGCCCGACCGGATTGTCCGGCACTCTTTCCGGGCGTGATTAAGAGGGTTGGGAAGCGCGCAGGGCGGGGGAATGGCGGAAGAGGCTAGCGGCGAGGAAGCGAAGGATTGTCTCTGGAGGCGGCCTGCAGGTACATCTCTTCCGCGCGTGCGGCCAGGAGTTCGAGCACGCGCTCAACGTCGCTTCGGCTCTGCCCCTGCAGAAGCTGGTGCTGATACTCTTCCGCAACCGGGGCAATCTCACGCAGGAGGGCCTCACCTTTCCTTGTCAGGGAAAGCGATGAAGCCCGGCTATCGGCCGGATGCACCGTCCTCTTCACCAGCTTGCGGCGCAGCAGGCCCCGGAGCGAGCGGCTGATCCAAGCCTTGTCAATGTGCGTCCGGCGGCTGATCTCATTCACGGAAATGGGCTGATGGGCACCCAGGATGATCAGGATTCTCAAGTCCGTGGGCTTCACGCCAAAGCGGCGCCCAAACGTCACCTTGCCAATCCGAAGAATCAAATCGGCGACCCGGACGATCCGCACCGAAACCAGTTGAATCAGGCTGTCTATATGGGGATCGCGTGCGCGCTTCTCTTCTGCCAAGGCCGGGCCGGTCTTCCGGATTCGGACATTGCCATCAACTTTGCGGCGCAGCAGTGACTGCGCACCGTCGGCGCTCATCGTTGACACTCTCCCCGGTTGCCAGCGTATCGAGTATAGAAGAATCGGGCGGCTCCCCCAAGCCTGAATACGGGCAGAGGGTTCTTGCGCCCCGGTTTCATTGAATGGATAATGTGCCGCGTTGTCGGCGGGGAGGGGGAGTGGCGAACCAGCACAACCCGAGCAATGAACAACTGCTCGCGCTATACGAGCGGATGCTCCTGATTCGCCGCATGGAGGAACGCCTGCGCGCGGACGCCGCGGCGGGCAAATTGCCAGGGGCCGTGCATCTCTACATCGGTCAGGAGGCCATAGCCGCCGGCGTATGCGCGCAGTTGCGGGGAAGCGACTGGATCACCAGCACGCATCGCGGGCATGGCCACTTCCTCGGCAAGGGCGGCGATCCCAAGGCCATGATGGCGGAGATTTGGGGCAAACGCACCGGCATTTGCAAGGGGATGGGCGGGTCCATGCATGTTGCGGACCTCTCGAAGGGAATCCTGGGCGCGAATGGCATCGTGGGCGGCGGCCTGGCCATTGCCGTGGGCGCGGCGTTTGGCGCAATGCTCGCCGGAGACGGTAAAGTCGCCGTGGCGTTCTTCGGGGATGGCGCGGCCAACCAAGGCGTCTTCATGGAGTGCCTGAACGTAAGCACGCTGTGGAAGCTGCCAATCATATTTGTTTGCGAGCACAACCAGTTCTGCGAATTCACGCCGTCGGCGACGGTGACGGCGGGCCAGATTGCCGACCGCGCGCGGGCGTTTAAGATTCCCTGCGCCGTGGTGGATGGGAACGATGTTGCGGAGGTGTGGGCTGCGGCGGGAGACGCCGTCGAACGCGCGCGAGCGGGTGGGGGGGCCTCCTACATAGAAGCGCAGACATACCGGATTCAGGGGCATCTCGAAGCCGAGGCGCTGTTCCTGGCCGGAGGGAAATATCGTGAGGAACGGGAAATTGACGAGTGGCGGAAGCGCGACCCGCTGGAGCGTTTGCGCGAGCGGCTGCTTTCCTCTGGCGCGGCCTCGGAGGAAGCGCTGAACGCCGTTGATCTGCGGGTGGCTCCGATCGTCGAGGGCTCCGCCAGATTTGCGGAAGAGAGCGAGCCGGCGGACCCAGAGCTAGCCTTGCAGGTCATGTTTTCGGGACAGAGGCCCTGAAGAGCGGCATGGCGCGCAAACGGTACATCCAGGCGGTCAACGAGGCGCTCTTCGAGGAGATGGAGCGCGACCCGAAAGTCATCGTCTTCGGTGAAGACGTGGAGTTGGCCATCTTCGGAGACACGCGCGGCCTGCTCGAACGCTTCGGGCGCAATCGCATCCGCAATACTCCGATTTGCGAGGCCACTTTGGCGGGAATGGCGGTGGGAGCCGCCGCAGCGGGCTTTCGCGTCGTGCTGCATATGATGTTCTCCAACTTCATCTATACGGGATTTGACGCCATCGCCAACCAGATGGCCAAGCTCCGCTTGATGACCGGCGGGCAGATCGAGCTGCCCATCACAATCCTTGCCGGATACGGCGGCGGCCGCGCCAATGCGGCCCAGCATTCGGACACGCCTCACCCGCTTCTCATGAATCTGGGCGGAGTCAACGTGCTGGTCCCGGCAACTCCCGCCGATGCCAAGGGATTGCTAAAGGAGGCGATCCGCGGACACAATCCGACCTTCTTCCTCGAAGCCAGCGGGCGGGGCGGAGACAGCGGGGAAGTGCCCGATGGGGAATACACCGTGCCTTTCGGGAAGGCCGCCGTCGCGCGGGCGGGGAGGGACGTAACCATTGTGGCGATTGGCTCCATGTTGAAGCCGGCGCTCGCCGCGGCTGAAAAGCTGCACGCCGCCGGGATTCAGGCCGAAGTGATAGACCCGCGGACGCTGGTTCCCCTGGATGAGCAAGCCATCCTCGCCTCTGTCGGCAAGACCGGGCGGGCAATCATTGTGGACGAGGCACGGGACCGCTGCAGCGCTGCGAGCCACATCGCCGCGGTGGTCGCTGACAAGGCGTTTGCCGCGCTCCGCGCCCCCGTGAAGCGGATCACGGTCCCCAACGTCGCGATGCCCTACGCGCCCAACGCCGAGATGCACGTCTTCCCCAGTGATGACCAGATCGCCCGCGTCGCCACGGAGCTGGTGCGTTTCCGCACGCAGTAGACCTTCCCTCATGAAAGCCACGCTCACGCTTGCGCGCGTCGGCATGAACATGGAGGAAGCGACCATCGTGAAGTGGCACAAGCGGCCCGGCGATCCATTCAAGGCGGGAGAGCCGCTGTACGAGATTGAAACCGAAAAAGTGAATCAGGAAATCACCGCTGCTTCGGACGGGACCCTGGTCGAGATCTATGTGCGCGAGGGCGAGATTGCGAATGTCGGCAGGCCCGTCTGCGCCGTGGAGGTGTGACCGCGCGCGCGAATCTCTCTGCGCAAGCCTTGCGTCTGCCCTCAGCGCCTGAGGGCGAAGAATTCTCGCAGCAGCGCGGAGGATTCCTCGGCGAGCACGCCGGCGGCAACCTCCATCCGGTGGTTGAGCTGCGGGTGGTCGGCGATGGAAAAGCAGGAGCGGACCGCGCCGCCCTTGGGGTCGTCCGCGCCATAGATCAGCCGGACGATGCGCGCCTGCACCATGGCTCCCGCGCACATCGCGCAGGGTTCGATCGTGACGTAGAGCGAAGCGTCCAGGAGCCGGTAGTTTCCCAAAACTCTCGCGGCTTCGCGCAGGGCCACGATTTCCGCGTGCGCCGTCGGATCGCAATCCGCAATGGTGCGGTTGCCCGCGCGAGCGACGATGCGCCCGTCCACAACCACCGCGGCGCCCACCGGCACCTCACCGCGAGCTGCCGCCGCACGCGCTTCTTCGAGCGCGGCCTCCATGAACGTCCCGTCCTCGATTGGGAATGCAGCCATCGCGTGCCAGAATATCATGGCGGCTGGCGCGCCGGGCATTCGCCGGGTGTGGCCGCGCGAAGGCGCACTCGCGCAGCTGGGAAGGGCATCATGCCAATTATGATTCGCAGAGTCTGGTTGAGTGCGTGGCTGGCGCTCATGGCCGCGGCCCATGCGGCCGCCGGATTGAGTCCAGTGCAAACGTCTTCATTCTCGCCGGCGGCAGCGCCGAAACGCGCGACAAGTTCCCTCGGCCCAAAAGCGCGAGCCGAAGCCAGCTTGCGCTCCGAGGCGTGGAAGCTCCTCCTGCAGGGCGCAAGATCGGAGAGGTCGCGCGACCGCTCCGACACGCTCTCGGCGTTGACGATTCTCGAAGGCGACCCCCGGGCGATCGTCTTGTATGAAAAGGCTCTCGAGGATAAGGATGCGGATATTCGCGTTCTTGCCGCCACTTCGCTCGGAGCAATGAAGGCCCGCACGGCGATTCCCGCATTGCAGGCAGCGCTCGAGGACAAATCTCCTCATGTCAGCTTTGCTGCCGCTCGCGCCCTTTGGAAAATGGACGATCACAGCGGCCGCGACATCTTCTACCAGGTCCTGAAGGGCAAGCGGAAGACGGGCCCCGGCATGATTCAGGGAAAAGTTACCGAGGCGGAGCGTGAGTTGGAAAGCCCGAAACAACTGGCACTCCTGGGCATCAACCAGGCCAGCGGCGCCTTCCTCGGGCCATTCTCGATGGGGGTCTCCTTTATCGAAGAATACGCGATGAACAACTCGGCATCCGTGCAGGCCCTTTGCGCGAACTTGCTTGCCTCGGACAACTCCCAGCGCACCTACCAGGAGTTGAAGGATGCCTTGGGGGACGGCAACTGGGCTGTGCGCGCGGCAGCTGCGCGTTCCCTCGCCAAGCTCGGCCGGACCGCGGCCATTCCGCGCCTGGCCGAGATGATGCGCCAGGATAAATCGCAGCCCGCGCGCTACGTCGCCGCCGCGGCCCTTCTCCGGCTGACGAATACGCCAGAGAAGCCCCTGATCGGCCCCGCTTCGCCTGGCAATTCATCCAGCTCCGCCGGGGCGAAGTCCAAGTAGACTGGCCCGCGGGCCACGGCGTCGTGAATCGTCGCAACGGCGCGCTACAAATTCCGCTCTGGAGACGGCCTGGAGAGGAAATAAAAGATCGCGCCCGCGGCCACCACCCCCGCACCGATCGCCAGCTCGTTTGTGCTGCCAATCCATTCGCGAGAATTTCGCACGAGCGTGGCGATCATCAGCGCAAGCGGGGGAATGCCAATGGCGATTGCCCCGGCGACACCGCCCGGGACTCGATAGGGCCGTGGCAAATCCGGCTCGCGGATGCGCAGTGCCACCAGGGCGAAAAACTCCAGCAGAATGCTCAGCCCGGTCAGCAGGACATCGAGAAGCAGGCTTCGCTCGAAGCCCAGCGGATAGCAAAGCGCCCACAACAGCGAGCAGCCTGCGATGGCGACCCAAGGGGCGCCGGTGCGCGCGCTCCTCCGCGCAAAAACTTTCGGCAGGTAGCCATCCTCTGCCATCACTGCGGGAAGGCGCGTGAAGGACATCATAAGCGCCCCAAACGACCCGACGGAGCCAATCACCGCCGCCAAGGCAATGGCCAGCGCCAGCGCTTCGCCGCCAAATACTCGTCCCACGGCGACCCAACCGCCCGTCACCCAGGAATTGGGGTCAATACCCGCACCGGCGACGGCAGCGACAGGCGCCAAATACGTAGCCACCACCAAGACCACGGCCCATAACATGGCGCGGCTGTAATTCCGCTCAGGCTCCTGGGTTTCTCCCGCGACGGTCGAAAGATTGTCCCAGCCCATGTAATTCCACATCGCGATCAGAATGCCGCCAAGAAAATCGGCGTGGCGCAAGGGCGTGGCCCGGACTGCGGCCGACTGCCCATGAGTCACGGCGAGTAGGATCAGCCCCACAAATGGCAGAAGCAAAGCAACGTTGAGCAGCACCGATCCTTCGCCCACAGCCCGTGCCCCCACAATGTTCCATAGCGAGCAGAGCGCAATCATCGAAAGGCCCAGGGCCAATCCGTGATGCCCGGCGACAGCGGAGGGAACGAGTTGCCCGATATAATCCACGAATAGGTTGGGATACAGAGCCATTTCGAAGATACTGCCTGCCATCGTAAGCCAGGTTTCCTGATACCCCCAAAAGTTCCCCATCCCGCGCCGCACCCAGATGTAGAACCCTCCTTCCTCGGGGATCGCGGTGGCCAGTTCGCTGACCATCAGCGTAGTGGGTACGCTCCAGAGAAGCGGCGTGAGCAGCAGAATTACAATCGTGGCCCGATAGCCCGTCTTCTTTACGATGTCTTCAAGGCCATAGGGCCCGCCAGCAACCATGAAGTACGTCGCGGCAACCATCGGCAGAAGAGTCAGCTTCCCTGACGCGGAGGGAATGTGTCGAGGCGTCGATTCCGCGGTAGTGATTCCGTTTTGCGAGCTCAATGCGGCCTCACCGCATAGCCTGGTCGTTCGTGATGTTCTTTTGATGCACCGTCAAACTGTCATCCTATCGCTTTATTGGTGATGCGGTGGCAGGCAACCGTTTGGCCTTCCTCCGTGCGGCAAACCTCTATCGACTCCGGCATATTCAGACATCAGCATAACTGAAGGGGCTCAGGGCAAATTATTCTTGGCGCCTTCGTGATACATCGCTTTGTGACGTGTATTCTTCACCCATTCATCCACCTGCGCGTCGGTCATATAATCATCCGGATTAAAGCGGTCCCAATTAAGAATCTGGCTCAGTTCCTTCTTCCAGCGTTTGCCTTACAGGTTCGGATCGGAATGGCTGAGCGAGTTCGCGAACTCGCTCAGCGGGAGTTTTTCCTTCCAGGGCAAGATGTGGCCGATCCTCGTTGTATTCTTTCTCCCAGCGTTTGAGCTTGCGAGCT
>JAJXZD010000239.1 GCA_021780215.1 Acidobacteriota bacterium | reverse complement strand
TCCGATGGATCGGCTGATTGACACGTGGCCGCGGCGGAAGCGAGAAGAGCTTCGCCGAGATTCCTATTAGCGAGGGCGATCCTCCGGCGTTGTCGCGGTCGATCAGGTACCATCTGAGTAAGAGGCCGAGCCCCTATGACTACCGCCAGTTCCATCCCCACACTGGATCCGGCTGCGCTGAACCGTACCCCGATTCCAGAACTTGTTGAGGCCCTGCGCCGCGTGCCTCCGCTTGCGACCATGGATGACGCCGAGCTTACGTGGCTTGCCGAGCATGGCATTGAGCGCAAGGTGCCCGCAGGCACGACGCTGTTTCGCGAGGGTGACGTTGCCGACCGCATGACGATCCTGCTGAAGGGCGAGGTGCATGTTCGGCGCGAGCGGGGCGGGCCGGCCGCGCTGTTTATTGGCCGCACAGGACTAATTACGGGCCTGCTGCCTTTCTCGCGCATGAAGACTTACGGTGGCCACGGCTATGCCGTGACCGACCTGTGGGGACTGGACTACCCGCGCGAGATATTCGCCGAGATGACCTCGGCGGTTCCATCGATGACGCAGCGGTGTGTCAGCGTGCTGCTGGACCGGGTGCGCGAGATTACGCGGCTGGAACAGCAGGCGGAGAAGCTCAATGCGCTGGGCAAGCTGGCCGGGAACCTGGCGCACGAGATGAACAATCCTGCGTCGGCTGCGCAGCGGGCTGCGTCGGGGCTGCTGGATGAGCTGCGCGTCTACGGGCGCGAGAAGTACAAACTCGGCGCGCTGTGCCTGGACGAAGAGCACATTGCCCGGGTGCATGAATGGCAGCAGTCGGTCCGCGGACGCAACAAGCTGCTGAAGCAGGACTCGGTGCAACATGCGGCGCTGGAGGACCAGCTGCAGACCTGGCTTCGCGCGCACGGTGTGGAACAGACGTGGAAGATCGCTCCGGAGCTGGCCGAGCTGGGCGTGACGGCCGAACAGCTGGAGCCGATTGGCGACTTCCTGAATGCCGGTGCGCTGCAGGTGGTGCTGGGGCAGTTTGCGTCCTCGATCCGGGCGGAGCGGATTGCGGAGGCGATGCTGGAGTCGACGGCGCGGATCTTCGATCTGATTCGGGCGATCAAGGACTACTCGTACATGGACCAGGCGCCGATTCAGGAGATCGACGTGCGGCAGGCGCTGGACAACACGCTGGCCATGCTGCAGTCGCGGCTGGGCAACGTGGAGGTGGAGCGGCGCTACGAGGCTGACCTTCCGCTGATTGCGGCCTACGGCAGCGAGTTGAGCCAGGTGTGGATGGCGCTGCTGGAGAATGCGCTGGACGCGATCGACGGCCGGGGCAAGATCACGCTGGGCGTGAAGCGCTCGGGGGACATGCTGCTGATCGAGATCTGGGACAACGGGCCGGGGATTCCGAAGGAACTGCAGGACCGGATTTTTGAGCCGTTCTTTACGACCAAGCCGACGGGCGAGGGCCTGGGGCTGGGTCTGGACACGGTGCAGCGGGTGGTTCGGCGGCACCGCGGGTACGTTCATGTGCAGTCGGAGCCGGGGGCGACGTGCTTCGAGGTGCGGATTCCGGTGGAGCAGTTGCAGGCGTATTAGGGCGGCTAAGAAGCGGGTAGCTGGTAGGGCGGGTAGCTAAGAAGCGGGTAGCTAAGGTCCGGGTGGCTAAGGTCCGGGTGGCTAAGGTCCGGGTGGCGCGCGGACAAGGTTCGGCCCGTTCGGGCCGGGCTACATTCGTCGATCTGTGGGTCGTTCCGTCTGGCGACTCCACTCCGGCCTATCGGCTGTAAGGTGCGCCCTTCGACTTCGCTCAGGGCAGGCTCTGGCGGCGCGGGTTTATCCCCCCGGAGTCAAATCACCCCACGGACGAAGACCTGTCTTCACCCCAGCAAGCAGAGACCGCTTGCCGGGGACCCCGATTGTCCGCGGGGACCCCGAATCGACCCCACTCCTTGTCCCCCACACAATCCAAAAGAAGGCTTGTATGGGCCACCCGGCGGTAAGTTGCGGCTCTGCGAGCCGGTTTTTTGCGGCACCCTTCGGCTCGCTTTGCTCGCTCAGGGCAGGCTCTCAAAGCCGTGCCCTGATACAAGACGTGGCTGTGCGGAGAGAGCCGGTAGCGATGGATTTCAAATGCGGTCGTTCCCAGGTCTCAAAAGCGAGACCTGGGGCACCCGGCACCCGGCAACCTTGCCGCTCGCGAGACTGTGCGATGTTCTAAAATCGCGTGTCATGAATTTAATGATCTTCCGGATGCGCCTCCCCTGCAAACGAATATGTACAGTGCCGTTGTGTTGTCTGTTCTGCATTGGGGTGCTGGCGCTGCGTTCTATGGCGGCTGAAACGTCTGGTACAAGTTCCCCCGCCCAGATTGACCAGGCGGTGGAGGCAGCGCTTTCGGACTCGGGTGTGAGGAACCCAAAGATCATTTCCCGTCTGGATCTAACGGAACCCTTTAAAACGTCGAGCCAATGGACGCTGGAAGTTGCCGAGGAGGACGTACCGCCGCCTTCAAAGGCGCCGATGATGGAGGACCACGGGCCCATATTTGTATGCTTCGTCAAAGCGGACACGCCGAATTGCTCCGAAAAGTTTTATCAACGCGCCGACAACGAACGCGGTTGGCTTGGTCTGCCGATGCATTTCCTGGCCAACAGAGTGGTATATGCAGGGCGAGGTAAAACAAGGCCTCTCTTGCTCATATCACTCTGCGGTGCAGAATTTTTCGACGGCAACTGTGAAGTGGCAACTGCTTTGTATCGATATCAGAAACGTTCCGACACTTTTCCCCGCGTGTTCTTGAATGTGACCGGACGCAATAACAATGAATCCACTCGATTCGTCGAGCGCGGGCCGCTGCGAGGGATGGTAATCGTCAACTATCCGACCGAACATGCGCCATACACATACTGGATTGAGGCCTATGCTCCAGGGAAATCTTGGCAGTACGTTCGAATACTCCACTATCGAGGGCGCACAGGATACGGGGATGGCAATCCATTAGCTGTGATCGACTCAGAAATGCCCGAGATTTTGCGCCATATGGGATTATGGCGGACGGGGAATGCTTTGCCGGTTCCGAGCCGCCTGCCTAAGGGCTGCAATCACCTATCCATGCGCCGCGGAGAAGAGTGGTGCAACTAATCATGACGGTGCAGCCGCGCCACAACCTTCCCTGATTCTGCCAAAGTGTCTTCCGGAGATGTGGGATAGCGCTGACTTGTTCCTCCGCTATGCCCCGTTGGCGGCGAGGTTGCGGGGGTGGTAGGGGCGGTCTTCTGCGAGGGCTTGTTTGAAGTCGTCGAGAAGGGTCTCTTTCATTCCATTCTTCCATTTCACTTCAGTGCCGGTGCGCAGTTCGTATTCGGCGGCGAGCGTTTCCATGGCGGCGATGTCGCGCTCGCGCTGGTCGCGGGTTTGCTTATCGTTGGTTTGCTTGTCTGGAGCCTGCTGATCAAGGGTCGGTTGCGTGGTTGCCGGCAGCGTATGCGCTGGCTGTAGTTGTTTCTGTGGGACTGGTGCGGGCTGCGCGGGACGGGTCTGCTGTGTTGTTGCTGACTGTGGCTGCGCGTGCGCGGACCATTGCTGATTTTCCAAGGCCTGCCGGTGGAGCTGTTCTACCGTCTTCTGATACGAAATTCGCTCTTCTTCTTCCTTCGCCCAGGCGGGGGCGTTGTTCCAGTCATACGGCTCGGGCAGAGGGCTGTGCAGCTCGACTACGGTTGCCTCGCGGGTGGCGTCGCCGGTTGCGTCGGCGGCGGGCTGGCATACGCCGCAGATGCAGGCGGCGTGGTGGCGCTCTTTGGGCCGATGGTCGGCCTTGCCCTCGCACTCCTCGCATGAGCAGCCGAGGCCGTGGATTTCGTCGGGGCCATAGAGCATGTCCACCGCCTCGACGGCTTGGCGGGGCATGGCGATTTCTTCTCCGCTGGGGAGGGTGATGACGGCTTGCGCGACCTTCTCGCGGCTGATTTCGGCAAGCGGGCCGGTGCGGAGGTTTTGCTGGCAGACGCGGAGGGCGCGGATGAAGGTGTTGGCGGTGGTCTTGTCGATTCGCTTGCTGTTGAGCGCCTGGATGACGAGGAAGATGTTGAGCTGGATGGCGGCGGGGTCTTCGGGGAAGACGAGGGCGATGGGTGTGTGGTCGGGGTCGGGCGCGGGGACGGCGCGTTCGCGCTGGATGGCGGCCTTGACGGTGGAGTGGTGGCGGCAGAAGAGCGTGCCGCGAACCGATGCCTGGTCGCAGATTTTTCCGCCGGGCAAGATGTGCCTGCAAAGCTGGATCATGGTGTGCCTCCGTGAAGCGATTGCGCCTGCTTGAATTTTTTACTTCATACAAAACGTTGGGGTTATGGGCTGCCCGGGTGCGGGCTAGGGCAAAAAAGAGGAAAGGCGCAGCTCGCGCTGCGCCTTTCCTGAATACCCAAGTTGCCTCTGTTTAAAGCTTCTATATCTAGGATAGCAAATTGGGATAAATAACATGCATTTCTAAGTCATAGCAAATAAGCGAGTTGTACGATTTACCTCTTGACAGACGAGCGGCTAAGAAGCGGGTGGCTAAGAAGCGGATAGCTAAGAGGCGGGCAGCGCCAGTCGTGGAGCGGGGGAGGGCTGTGGTGGCTTTGGCGCGCGGACAAGGTGCGGCCCTGCGAGCCGGTTTTGGCGGCACCCTTCGGCTCGCTTTGCTCGCTCAGGGCAGGCTCTCAAAGCCGTGCCCTGATACACGACGTGGCTCTGCTGGGATGGAGTTTCCGTATATCGCGGTTTCCGCGGACCTCGCTGGCGCGAGACGAATGGTGGGTGAGGGGGAGATTCGATCTTTCCCACCCCTTCACTTTGTTCAGGGCAGGCTCTACGCTGCTCACTTCGTTCCCAGCGAAGGATGGGGCACCCGTGGTTGGTGGAAGGATT
>JAJXZD010000064.1 GCA_021780215.1 Acidobacteriota bacterium | reverse complement strand
ATGACGCTGCCGCCGCCTCCGCGCGGCTTTCAGTACGAATCCCCAAAGGACAAAAAGAAAAAGGGAAAGAGCAACAATGATACCCGGGAGCTGGACCGCGAGGACGAAAAGCCCATACAGAGCATCGGCGGAGGAAACGTAGTCGCCCTTTTCGATGCCGATGGCCGGGGAATTCCCATCCCCGGATTGAAGGGCCGCTTCCTTGAAAACGCCTCGCACGCGGCCTGGCTGGCGGACGGCCACACACTCGTGTACCTCACCAGCGGCCCGCCTTACCAGATCGGGCGGTTGCGGCTGAGTGACGGAACAAATATTAGGCTTTTTGCCGGGCATACCTTTGACGAGGTCGTCTGGGACACCTTGCGCAACTCGGCCTACGCCGTGGGTGAAAATCTGAGTGTGTTTGGAGGGCTGACGCTGGTGAAGCTCGACCTGCTGCGGGAAACCGTGACAGTGATCACGCGCATCGATAGCTACCGCGGCGCGCTCAGCCTATCCCCCTCTGGCAACAAGGTAGGCTTCTTCTCCACCGGCGACACCATTGAAGTCATTAATTTGTCGCACCCCTCCGAGGTGACTCGCACGCACGCCGGGCTGGGCATCTTTCAGTGGGCGCGGGATGAACGCCACGTGCTGCTCAAGCGCGGACCCGCCGACCAGTCCGGAGATCTCGTGTGGGTGGGCCTGGATGACGACAGCTTCGTGCCGGCGCTGCATGATCTCGAATTCCACGCTTTTCAGATCGCGCCGGACGGATATTCGATCGCCGTCACCGAACCGGGAAAACGCATTCTGAAGGTGTACGGCTTGAAGTAACTCCGCGCTATCGCATCCGGAAACGCTTGGCGTGTTCCTTGAGGATGCAGGCGTTCATGACCACCACAAGGCCCGCGCGCCGCGCGCGTTCAGCGGCCTCCGGGTGAATCACGCCTTCCTGCATCCACACCGCGCGCGCGCCAATGGCGATGGCGGACTCCACAATTTCCGGCACGAATTCCGAACGCCGGAAAATGTCCACGATATCCACGCGCACGGGAATGTCTTCCAGCCGGGCGTAGCATTTTTCCGCGAGCACTTCGCTCTCCGCCGGGTTCACGGGAACCACCTGGTAGCCGGCGGCCTTCAAATATTCGGCCACACCATAGCTCGGGCGGAATTTCTGGCTCGACAATCCGATCACGGCAATCGTATGGCTGGTCTTGAGAATTTCGCTGATGGGATCTCCTGCGGAGGGCGAAGCTGGCGAACCGCCGGCGGGGATTGTATGCCCCTTGGAGTCTGCCTCGTGATTGATGGTCATGTCCTCGTGGCCGCCACGCTTCCGGGCACGCTCATAAAAGGGAGCCGCGGCCTGGGTATTGCGATGGAGGTGGCTCGCGGCGAAAATCAAAACGTTCCGCCACATCCTGGCGACGATGGACTTCCATCTCGCCAGACTCCCACCCCGTGGCGCTCATAATACACGAGCTGGTGGTGGATCCGGCCGGCCGTTTTGCGCTCGATTCTGCCGACGGCTATTCCGTTGGCCGAGGCGGCCGGGAATTCGACGGCAAAATTTTCACGGACGCGCCGCGCCCTTTGCGAGCACGCGCAGGCCGCGCGGTGCTCCCGCCTCGAGCGGCCGCCCGGGCGAGCGCCGCAACCTCCGCTTCGGACAAGGCGCGCCATTGGCCTGGCGGCAGAGAGGTGAGCTCCAGTGCAGCGATCCGGACCCGCTTCATCTTTTCCACCGGATGGCCTTTTCGGAACAGCGCGTTGCGCAAGGCGTCACGCCGGGCCTCGGAGATTGTCGCCTCATACCAGGGAGCCTCTTTCCCCCGAATCCGCGTGATACGCACGCCGGTGGACCGTGCGAGGGTCTCGACTTCTTCCATCGTCACCAGCGATTTCAGCTTCAGATAAAACGTCTGCGGGACGTGAGCGCGGAGAAGCCGGTTGGCGAGGTCTCCGTCGTTAGTGAGGAGAACGAGCCCCGAGGCGTGGTATTCGAGGCGCCCGACTGGATATACGCGCTCCGGCACACTCTGCAAAAACTCCCTTAGAGAAGGGCGTCCCGCCGGGTCGCTCAGCGTGGAGACAACCTCCGGGGGCTTATGAAGGAGCAGATAAACATGCCGGGGCGCGCCGCGCAGCAGCTTGCCGCCGACCTTGATGTGATCGCGCTCTGCATCGGCCTTCACTCCGGCCTCGGTGACCACCTGGCCGTTCACCGTGACCAGCCCCGACGCGATCATCTCCTCAGCGCGCCTCCGCGAAGCTACCCCGGCACGCGCCATTATCTTGTGTAATCGTTCCATCATTGGATTGGCCGGAGACCGGCGCTGCCTCCAGCTTAGCCGAAATCGCGAGGACAGCGAAGCGCTAAGGCTGGCGGCAGTGGCAGAGTTTTTCCATCAAGTTGAAGAACGCCTGTGCGCTTGGGTCCAAGGAGTTTTTGCCCAGGTCAACGTAATCGAAGTGGGCGATGGTCTGCTTTTGGGCGCGATCCTCGGAAAATCTGGAAATCCTTCTGCGTCAAGCCGTGGACCACGTGACCATCCGAATCGAGCGCCACCACGTCTACTGTAATTAGGCGCGTCCTCTCTTTGATGACGCCTGGCGGCCGCGTCGCCAGTCGTGCTCCGGCTGGAGCATACGCCACCGCAAAGAGAGCCAGCCACCCCGCGGCCACTACCCTCGCGCGCATGGCACTTCCTAAAAGGCAGCCCATATCGCCCGCAAATGAGATTTCATTGTGTGCGGAATATAGTGCAGAGAGAAGAATATGCCATGGCCCGCGCGGAACATCGAGGAGGCCGGCGAGTCGTGCTAGGAAGGCTCCTCGCCGCCGGCCGCAGCCGCGCGCGATTGTTCGGGCGGTTCCGTTGCGTCCTCGCTGAGTTCGGCCAGGTCGTCCGTTTCTCCCGATTCCCGAACATGAGCTGCCTCAACCGGCTCCGTGACTGCGGATCGGGCGGCCTCGCTCAAAGGCTCGGCCGGGGCGATTCCCGAATCGGATCCAAGGGCGGCCTGCGCTAATTGCTCGAATTCCTTCAGGCTCGGCAGCTCGTCGAGATCGGAAAGGCCAAAGCGCATCAGAAACTGCTTCGACGTCCGGTAGAGAATGGGCCGGCCAATCACTTCCTTGCGTCCGGCGGTGGTGATGAGCCGCTTTTCGAGCAGCGTCTTGATCACACCTCCGACGTTGACGCCGCGAATTTCGTTGATCTCCGGCGCGGTGACCGGCTGTTTGTAGGCGATCACGGCGAGGGTTTCGAGCGCCGGCATCGTCAGGCGCAGGGGCGGCTGCAGGCTCTTGATGAACCTCCGCACCACGTCGTGATGCTGCGGCTTGGTGTAGAACTTCCAGCCTCCGGCCACCTTGCGGACCTCAATTCCTCGGTCCTCGGTCTGGTATGCAGCCGCGAGCAAATCGAGAGCCGCCCGGGCGACGGACTTTTCCACGCTCAGCGCTCCGGCAATCTGATCGAGAGTGGCCGGCTCATCGGCGGCGTAGATAATGGCTTCGAGCGCCGCTTGCATCTCCTGCGGAGTCATGGTCACAGATATTGCTCCTCGATTTTGGCCATCGCGTCCGGCCCGGCGAGCACCGCGTCAAACATCGTATGCTTCCGCAGCTGAATGTCCGTGAACAGGTCCTGCTGCGCCAGAATGACCGCCTGCATGCGGACCAGCTCGAGCACGGCCAAAAGCGCGACGATCATCGCGCGGCGCGTGGTGCATGTCTCGAAGAATTCGCTCAGCGAGACGCCGCCCTCGCCCGCCATCAGGCGCTGGCGCAGGCGGTCCATCATCTGCGCGATAGTCACCGTCTCATGGCGCAGTTCGAAGTTCGGGGTGGCCTTGCGCCGCTCGAGTACCTGCTGGAACGTCTTCACCAGGTCGAGCAGCGAAACCGCCAGCTCGCCCTCGACCGCATCGCCGCTATAGAGGGCGCGATCGGGCCGCGACCATACGTGGTCCTCAATCTGCTGCTTCTGATAGAGAAGCTGCGCGGCGTTCTTGAACTTCTCGTGCTCGAGCAGGCGGTGCACCAGCTCGCCGCGCGGGTCTTCCTGCTCCTCCGGCGGCGCCAGCGGATCGGCCGGGAGCAGCATCTTCGATTTGATGTGAATCAGCGTCGCGGCTATGTAGACAAAATCCGCGGAGACGTCGATGTCGTATTTTTCAAGCTGGTGCAGGTAGTCCAGATACTGCTCGGTGATCTTGGCGATGGGGATGTTGTGGATGTCCATCTCCTGCTTGCGAATCAGGTCCAGCAGGAGATCGAGCGGCCCTTCGTACACCGGCAAATTGACGCGGTATGGACTCGCCATGTCAGTTTCCCCCGGCGGTCTTTCGCTCTTCGTTCCACTGGAAGACCGCATTCCGCACCCGTCTCATCGTGCGCCGCGCCACGGCGCGAGCCTTGGTCCCGCCAGCGTCGAGGATATCCCAAACGCGCCCCGGATGGGCCTCAAACTCCCTGCGGCGATCCTGGGATGGCTCGATCCACTGGACCAGGTTTTCTGCCATGATCTTTTTGCAATCCACACAGCCAATAGCTGCCTGGCGGCAGTCGCGGTCGATTTCGGCGACTTTTCCCGCCGGGGAAAACAAGTTGTGCCAGGCGAAGACCGGACAAATCTCCGGGCGGCCCGGATCGGTGCGCCGCTGGCGCTGCGGGTCGGTCATCATGTAGCGGACTTTTGCGCGGATTTCGTCCGGCGAATCGCTCAGCCAAATGGCGTTGCCGTAGCTCTTCGCCATCCGCCGGCCGTCCGTCCCGGGCAGCCGCGGCGTCTCGGTCAGCATCGCGCTCGGCTCGACGAGGGCAGGCCGACGCTGGGGAAAATATTTCCTGTAAGGGCCCATCTGCGCGAGGAAATTTTCGTGGCCCGATTCGCGGTGCTCTCTTCGCAGCAGGGCGATCCGTGTCTGCTTATTATTTTCGTCGAGCACGTCTTGGCGCTGCACGTTCGCCGCCTGCGGCCCGTTCTGCGTGTTCGGCGGAGGAACACGGTCGCTGCCGAATCCCTTGATCCGTTGTCCGATGTAGTCGAGTGCCTTTGAGTCGGAAAACAGCTTTTCGTTCAGAAAAAACCTGTATGTGGCGTCGAAAAGCCGCACCACCTCGCGGGTCAGTTCGACATGCGGCACCTGGTCCTCGCCGACGGGCACAAGAAGCTCATGCCGGGGATCGCCATACATCACGATATCGGCGGATTGCAGCAGAGGATAGCCGAGGAAGCCGTAGGTGCCGAGGTCGCGGTCGGTGAGATTTTCAATCTGCTCCTTGTAGGTCGGCACCCGCTCGAGCCAGGAGAGCGGCGTGATCATCGAGAGCAGCACGTGGAGTTCGGCATGCTCGAGAACGCTCGATTGCACGAAGAGCGTGGATTTTTGCGGGTCAAGCCCGGCGGCCAGCCAGTCCGTGGCCACCTGCAGCGTGTTCCTGGCAATCGAGGAAGTGTCTTCGTAATGCGTGGTCAGCGCGTGCCAGTCCGCGATGAAGAAAAAACATTCGTACTTGCCATTGGAATCGTTCTGGAGCTTCAGCCAGTTCGAGAGCGCGCCGAAGTAATGCCCCAGGTGAAGGCGGCCCGTGGGCCGCATGCCGCTCAGGACTCGCTTGCGCTTCGCCACTCTCGCCACATTCTCCTTGGATGGAATTAATTGCGTGCCGGGCTAAAGGATGATAGCAGGAAGCGGCTGCGCCCTTACAGCTTCAAAAGCTCCCGCAGGCGCCGCGTCTGCCCCCGGGAGACGGGGATTTCGCTGCCCTGCTTGTCGTTCATCTTCAGCATGAAGCTCGATTTGAACCACGGCACCACTTCCCGGATGTGGTTGATGTTGACCAAATAGGAGCGGTGCGGCCTCCAGAATATTGCGGGATCGAGTCCGGCCATCAGCTCCTCGACGGTGCGGTAATTCGAGACGCCCTGGCTCTCCCTCGCGTGAATGGTGATGGCGCCGTCCTCAATCGAGGCATAGATCATGTCTTCGGCGTCCACCAGGAGCATGCGGTCGCCCGTTTTCAGCAGCAGCTTGATCGGCGGAGCTTCCCGCAGTTCCTGCGCGCCGGCGCCGAGCTGGCCGACCAGTTCCTCAAGCCGCTGGACCGGCGATGTGTGCGCATCCACCATCTTCTTGGCGCGCTGGACAGCCCGGGCAATCCGCGCCTTGTCGAACGGTTTCAGCACATAGTCCACCGCGTTGACCTCGAACGCCTGGACGGCATAGTGATCGTAAGCCGTGGCGAACACGATTTGCGGCAGGCGCAGCTTGCGCTCGACGAGCTTCTTGATCACGCCGATGCCGTTCAGCCCCGGCATCTCGACGTCCAGAAACACCAGGTCCGGATCGTGCTCCTTGATGAGCGCGACCGCCTCAAGCCCATTTTTCCCCTGGGCCACCACATTGATTTCGGGAAAGCCTTTGAGAAGGAAAGCGAGTTCGTCTCGCGCGGGACGCTCATCGTCAACGATGACTGTGTTGATCGGCATAAGCGAGGCTGCCACAAAGTATAGCAAAATAGCGCCTCCCGGCCAGAGGTCGGGGGCGAACTGTTTCCGGCGCGCGGACGCGCGTGAGGTAAAATGGCCGGCAGTCTATATCGCATGGGGGCCGCGGTGAAAAAAAAGGCGAGCAAGAGGGGCACAGTCAAGGTGTTGAGCAGTGTCCCGCTCTGCCAGGGGCGGGTATTCACGGTACGCCGCGATCAGGTGATCGAACCGAGCGGGCTCGAGGCGACGCGCGAGATCGTCGTCCATGGCGGCTCCGTCGTTGTGCTGCCAGTCCTGCCGGGCAATCGGATTGTCCTGATCCGGCAGTTTCGCTACGCGGCCGGGCAGTATCTTTGGGAACTTGTCGCGGGGCACAAGGAGCGCGAGGAAGACCCTGAGGTAGGAGCGCGACGCGAATTGCTCGAGGAAACCGGATACCGCGCGCAGCATATGCGAAAGCTGCTGGAATTTTTCCCTTCCCCGGGCCTGCTCAGCGAGCGCATGGACCTCTTTCTCGCCACCAGCCTGACCAAGGGCCCGGCGCGCCCGGAGGACGACGAGAAGATCAGCCAGCGGATCCTTCCTCTGCGCGAAGCGCTGCGCTGGATTCGCTCGGGAAAAATTCGCGATGCAAAATCCGTGGCGGGAATCCTCTTCTACGCGGCGTTTTTGAAGAAGACAAACCGTTGATGTAGATTTCGTTCACCCCGTTCAGCCGCCACCGCGGGAAATTCCAGCGGGGCGCATCGCTTGCCAGCCTCCCGGGGGTGTGCTAGTGTCGCATTCGGAGGTGTACCATGAGCGACAACGTGGGATCGAAGGTCAGCATATTCCTCGTTGGCCTGGGCATCGGAGCCTTGGTGGGAATCCTATTCGCGCCCAAGTCCGGCGAAGAGACGCGCGAATACCTTTCGGCCAAAGCCGAAGAAGGCCGCGAATACGCGCAAAGAAAGGCACGCGAACTCCGCGAACGCGCTGAAGACCTGCTCGAGCGCAGCAAGGAGATCATGACGCGCCAGAAGGACGCCATCTCCTCCGCGGTGGATGCCGGCAAGGAAACCTACAAGCGGGAAGCCAAGATTTCGTAGTTAATCGGGAGGCCCGTGAATGTCTGGCTGGCTTGCATTCTTCATCGTGGTCGCCGCAGTCGCCATCGTTATGCAGATGGCCATTCTCCTGGCGATGTTCCTCCAGGTCCGCACGGCCATCCGCAACTTCACCCGGCTGGCCGCAGATTTGCAAGCCCGCACGGAACCCATCCTGGTGCGAGCGAACCGCATCCTTGAAAATTCCGAGGATCGCATTGCCAGCATCATGGCGGACGCCGCCGAACTGACCCGGATTACCCGGAATCAGGCTCAGAAGGTGGATCGCGTCTTCACCGAGGCCGTTGAGCGGCTGCGTATGCAGCTCGTGCGCGCGGACCAGATTGTCACCGGCACGCTCGAGGTGATCGAAGAGGCAGGCTCTACGTTCCGCAGAAGGCTTTGGGATCCCCTCAATCAGGCTGCGGCGTTGATTAAAGGCATCAAGGCGGGCCTGGACTTCATCCGCGGGCCCAAGCGGACCAGCCAGGCCGAGGCCGCCACCCAGGACGAAGAGCTGTTTATCTGATACCTGCGTGCCGGACGCCAAGGGTAGCAACCGTGATGCCCTGGATAGGTTGATTCTCCTGGCTGGCGCTATGCAATCCAGCCCCCTCCCAGAACCCGCTCGCCGGAGTAAAACACAGCGGCCTGCCCGGGAGTGATGGCGCGCTGCGGCTCATCGAACAGAACACGCGCCTCGTTGCGACCGATGGGGTGAACCACTGCGGCGGCGGGCAGATGGCGGTTGCGAATCCGCACGCTGGCGCGGACCGGGCCCTCCGGCAGTTCCATCGGAATCCAATTTACATTGCAGACTTCACAGGCGGCCTGGCGCAATTCCTCGTCGGCGCCCACCACCAGGCGATTGTTTTTCCGGTCGAGGGTAATCACGTAAAGCGGTCGCCCGGCGGCGAAACCGAGGCCGCGCCTCTGCCCCACCGTGTAGTGATGCAGCCCCTCATGGCGCCCAACAACCTCGCCTGAGGCCATCACAATGTCGCCAGGCTCGTCTGCCGCTTCCCTCCCCTGCTCCAGCAAATAATTCTCGATGAACCCTGCATACCCTCCCTGCGGGACAAAACAGATTTCCTGGCTTTCGGGCTTCTCGGCCACGGGGACGGCTAGGCGGCGGGCAATTTCCCGCACTTCCTGTTTCGTCAATTCGCCCAGGGGAAACTCCGCGTGAGCGAGCTGATCCTGCGTCAGGCCGAAGAGGAAATAGGATTGGTCCTTGGCCTCGTCCGCCGCGCGGAGAAGCTCGTAGCGGCCTGTCTCCTCATTTCGGCGCACGCGGGCATAGTGTCCCGTGGCGACGCGCGCGGCGCCGATCTGGCGGGCCGTCAGCAGAAGCTCCGCAAATTTCACATCGGTATTGCACCGCGCGCAGGGGATTGGGGTGCGGCCGGAGAGGTAATCCTCAACAAAAGGCCGCACCACGGTCTGCTCAAAAACACGCTCGAAGTTCACCACGTAGAAGGGGATGCCCAGGCGTTCGGCCACGCGGCGCGCATCATGCACATCATCGAGCGAACAGCAGCGACGCGGCGAAGGCCCGCCGCCATCCCGTTGCGGCAGGCGGCGCTGATTCCAGAGCTGCATGGTTAGCCCGACCACACTGCGTCCGCGTTCCCGCAGAATCGCCGCGACCGTCGAACTGTCCACGCCGCCGCTCATGGCAACGGCCGTCGCTTCGCCCTCCGCGCACCGGGCCGGCCCGCCGGACACGACTTCCCTATCCTCTCTTGCCGGGCTGCGCAGTGGCTCGATTTGCAGAAGATCTGTTGCCATAAATCCTCAGGCGCTCATCGGACGGAAGAGACATCTGAACGCGGTGAAATCGCGCGCAGCCGCTCAACCACCGCGGGAATTGTCGCCGCCGCGAATTCGACCTCCGGGGGGGTGGTCATGCGGCCGAGGCTCAGGCGAAGGCTTGACCGCGCATTGTCCAGTGAAACACCGGCGGCCAGCAGGACGTGAGAAGGCTCGGTAGAGCCGGAGGAGCAGGCCGCTCCCGTGGAGCACGCGATTCCCTGCAAATCCAGGGCAATGAGCAGCGCTTCCCCGCCCGCGCCGGGAAAGACCATGTTCGAGGTGTTCGGAACCCGCGAGGAGCTGCCCGCGTTTACGCGCGAGCCGGAAATGCGATCCAGCAACGTCGCTTCCAGGCGGTCACGCAGGCCGCGGATGCGGACGGAATCCTCCGGAAGCTTGACCTGGGCCAGCTCAGCAGCCTTGCCGAAGGCGGCGATTCCCGGGACATTCTCAGTCCCGGCCCGGCGGCCCTTTTCGGCATGTCCTCCGCGAGATCGAGGGACGAGCGGCGTACCCTCACGAACGTACAGCGCCCCGACCCCCTTGGGCCCGCAAAATTTGTGCGCGGAGATCGAGAGCAGGTCCACGCCCATGCTCTTCACATTGACGGGAATTTTTCCCGCCGATTGCACCGCGTCGCAATGAAAGCAAATTCCCGCGGCCGCGGCGATGCGGCCAATCTCCTCGATGGGCTGAATCGTCCCAAGCTCGTTGTTGGCGTGCATCACACTGATCAGGACTGTTTCCGGGCGGATGGCACGGCGGATCTCCTCCGGATCAACAACGCCCTGCGAGCCCTCGCCGCGCCCAACAGGAACAATCGTCACGTCCACGCCCTGCTCGGCCAGGTTTTCGCACGCGTGCAGCACGGCATGATGCTCGATGGCCGTGGTGATGATGTGCATGCGCGGTCTGGTCGAAGCAGCCACTGCTCCAAAAATTGCCAGGTTGTCCGCTTCCGTCCCGCCGCCCGTGAACACAATCTCGCCGGGCCGCGCCCCGATCAGTGCCGCCACGGATTCGCGGGCCGTTTCCACGGCCGCTCGGGCGCGCTGTCCGGGCGTATGCACCGAACCGGCGTTGCCGAACTGATCGCGCAGGAACGGCAGCATGGCCTCCAGCACGGCGGGATCAACGGGCGTCGTCGCGTTGTAGTCCATATAAACACGCATGGTCATTCCCCATTCGAGTCCCGGCGGCGAGATCGCATTCGTGCGAACCACGGTGCACACGCGCCACCCATGCCCCTTTTCAGGCTCTGGTGACTATGTTAAACGACAGATGACGATTTGCAAGCGCAAGACCGGGAGACCCCTTTGCTCCCCCAGGCGGCGCTGTATTCCTTTGCGGAACATTCCCCGGGCTTTCAGCGTATTGTTACGCATGAGAGGTGTGCCATGACACAGCAGCCAAGCAGACGGAGAGGATCGCTCGCGGGACCGATCATTCTAATCGTCCTCGGTGTGCTTTTTCTAACGTGGAATTTCCGTCCCTATTTCGATCCCTGGCTCATCATATTCCGGTATTGGCCAGTGGTACTGATTCTGGTCGGGCTGGGCAAGGTGTGGGACTATCAATACGCCCGGCGCCATCCGGAAAGTACCGATAAACCCCTGCTTACCGGCGTGGCCCTCGCCTGGATCATCATCCTAGTGCTCTTCGCGGCCGCGGTCTGGCATGGCGCCTCAACAAAGCCCGCCTCCGGTGGATGGGTTGGCACCTGGCGGGGGACCTGGCACCGTGGCGCGGAGGGGTGGAGAGGCGGAATGCACGATGTTCAGGCGATCGAGACGGGAGGAGCAACCTCCGCGGCCGTCCGTCTGGAGATGCCCGCGGGCATGCTGAATCTGAGCGGCGGATCAAGCCGTTTGCTGGATGCCGATTTCCAATACGGCGGCCCAGCCCATCGGCCACAGGTGAATTACAACGTAACGAACGGCCGCGGCCAGTTGAATATCACGCAAGAACGCGACTCCATAGCGTTTGGAAGCCATGAAAATGACTGGACTCTGCGCCTTGGCAGCCTTCCGATGGAGATCTCGCTTCAAATGGGCGCCGGGCAAAGCAACATGCACCTGAACGGCCTGAATCTGTCGCGCCTGGACATCGAAATGGGAGCGGGCGAACTGGACCTGGACATGACCGGAATGGAGAAAACCAATCTCGATGCCAATATTCAGGGCGGCGCCGGACAAGCCCGCATCCGCCTGCCCAAGGATGTGGGAGTACGTGTGTACGCGTCGGGGGGGATCGGTGCGGTGAACGCCGATGGGTTGTCGCGAGACGGGGATGCTTATGTGAATCCGGCGTATGGCAAGAGCCCGTCGACCATCGAAATGACAATCCATGGAGGCGTAGGTGAAATTGATTTGATCGAGGAACAGTAAGGCGTGAACCATCCCGCCCCAGGCCCCGTGTTACTCAATGGCGGCAGTCCCGGCGGTCGGCTTTGACCGGGCCGCGCTCCTTCGCTAGAGTCGAACAGCACGGGGAACAGATTTCAGACCCTCGCGAAGACTGGAGCCGGACGTGGCGCGACCCATCATTACTTTGACAACGGATTATGGCACCGGAGATCACCTGGTCGGCGTCTTGAAAGGCGTCATCCTGGGTATCAATCCCGAAGCCACTGTTGTGGACATCACGCATGGCGTCCTGGCGCACGACGTTTTGGACGGGACCCTAGCCATCTCCCAGGCCTTCAAGTATTTCCCGCCGAAGACCATTCATGTCGTCGTGGTGGACCCCGGAGTCGGAACCGCACGGCGGCCAATTCTGGTAGCGGGCGACCAGCACTATTTCGTGGGCCCGGACAACGGCGTATTCTCCTCCATCTACGACCAATCCGAAGCCTTGCACGTCTGGAACATCGTTTCCGAGCATTATTTCCGCCAGCCGGTTTCTCCCACATTCCACGGCCGGGATATTTTCGCGCCGGTCGCCGCATGGCTTTCGAAGTCCTGGCAGCCATCCTCCTTCGGCGAGCCGATTCAGGATTTCGTTCGGTTTGGAATACCCAAGCCAAAGACTTCGGGGAATATCGTCAAGGGGATCATCCTGCGGGTGGACCACTTTGGCAATCTGATGACCAACATGACTCCTGCGGAATTGCCCTTCGTCTCCACGCCCGGAGCGAAATTCGTCATTCGCGCCGGGAACGGACAGGTGAGCAAGATCGTGACGACTTTCGCCGGCGGGGCCGCAGGCGAACCCGTGGGCCTGATCGGATCAAGCGGGTACCTGGAAATTGCGGTCAACAAGGCCAGCGCGGCGCGAACGTTGGGCGTGGCCCGCGGAGCCGAAGTGACCGTCGAAATGGGATAGAGCTTTCTGTCCACCCCGCCACGATCGCGCCGCTCGGCACCGCTGCTATCGTGCCAAGGAAGTGATAATGAGATAGGAGCGCATCCGCGGATCCAGCCAGTCGCGAAGCGCGTCACCCAGGAGATTGAACGCCAGCACCGCCGCCATGACGGCAAGGGCGGGAAAGAGAACCATGTGCGGGGCGTCGAAAAGATGGCTGCGGGCGTCGTTCAGCATCGCTCCCCAACTCGGCGTGGGTGCGAGAACGCCGACTCCGAGAAAGCTGAGCGTGGACTCGGCGAGGATCGCCCCTGCCATGGCAATCGTGGCCTGCACCAGCACGGGCGGGAGAATGTTCGGCAATAGATGGCGAAGGAGGATGCGGGCCGGCGAAGCCCCCAGAGAGCGCGCCGCAAGGACATACTCCATTTCCTTTGCCTGCAGAACCTGCGCGCGAGCCAGCCGCGCGTACCCGGCCCATCCGGTAATGATCAGCGAAAGAATCACCTTCCCGATGCCCGGCCCCAAAAATGCAGCAAAGGCAATTGCCAGCAGGATGCCTGGAAACGAGAGAAACGCATTGATCAGGATGACGTTCACAAGGCGATCGAACCACCCCCCGCAATAGCCTGCCAGCGCTCCAATCCCCAGCCCGGCCAGCCCCGCCCCCATCACCACGCTGAAACCCACAAACAGCGAAACACGGGCTCCGAAGAGGACCCGCGTCAGGATGTCCCGGCCCAGTTCGTCGGTTCCCATCCAGTGCGCAGCATTCGGAGCAGCCAGGCGCAGTGCCAAATGCTGCGCGGCGGGGTCGGCGGGGGAAATCCAAGGCGCCAGGACAGCCAACATCACCAGCGTGCCGGCAAGCGCAAGGCCCCAGCGCCCTGGCCCGCTATGCCGCAGGAATTCACGCAGCGCCTTCATTGAAACCTCACCCGCGGATCGACAAGCGCCGTCACAATATCCGTCAGCAAATTGACCGCGACGTAGGAACCGGCAATCAAAAGAATGCAGCCCTGCAAAAGCGGATAATCACGGGCTTGAATCGCCTGCACGGCAAGCCGGCCAATTCCGGGCCAGGAAAAAATCGTCTCCGTAACAATCGTGCCGGCAAGCAGGGAGCCAAACTGCAGCCCCAGAACCGTCAGGATCGGTGTGAGCGCGTTGCGAAATGCATGGCGGAACAGCACGGCGGGCTCGGAAAGGCCCTTCGCACGGGCCGTCCGGACATAATCAGCCGAAAGCTCCTCGATCACCGATGTGCGCACCATACGCGTGAGAATCGCCGCGAGCGCTCCGCCTAAAGTCACTGCCGGCAAAAGGAGATGCCCCAGACCACCGCGCCCCGATACCGGCAGCCAGCCCAGGATCACGGAAAATACCAGAATCAGAACCGGCCCCAGCGCAAAATTGGGAACCGAAAGGCCCAGGAGCGTGAGGAATCCGACAGCGTGGTCCGCGGAGCCGCCGCGCCGTTCCGCCGCATAAATTCCCGCCGGAATGCCGATGGCCGCACATACCAGCAGCGCGACCACGGAAAGCTCGATCGTTGCCGGGAAATGCGACAGCACGATCCCGGTCACGGGCTGCTGAAAGCGCAATGATTCGCCGAGATTCCCCCGAAGCACGCCCGCGAGGTACCGCTCGTATTGCACCGGAACCGGCAAATCCAGCCCCAGAGCATGGCGGAGGTGAGCCACGTCGTCCGCGCGTGCGCCTTCACCCAGCATCTGCTGCACGGGATCGCCGGGAATCACGTGGACCAGCAGGAAAGTCATGGTCACGATCAGCCAAAGCGCTGGAAGAGCCAACGCGAAACGGAGCGCGAGGCGGCGGGTCATTTCACGATGCGCTCCGTCGTAGCTTCTCCGCCACCGGAGGCGCCGTTCCCCCGTTAGCCTGGGCAGCACCCTTGGGAATATTCTGGCCGGCTGGAGTTTCCAGAACCTGCGCGAGCCGCTTGATTTTTAGCCGCGCAACCCGCCGGCGGTCCATTTCCATGACCGTCAGACGGCAGCCCGCGGCCTCGAAACTTTCGCCTCCGCGGGGAATAAAGCCCAAGTGGCTGAGAATGAATCCCCCTACCGTTTCGTAGGAGGAATCCTCCGGCAGTTCGATCTGGTAGCGCGCCGCGAGGTCGCGGATCTTCATCGATCCGTCGATCACCATGGCCCCGTCGGCGAGCGCCACGGGGCGTTCCACCACATCGAACTCATCATGGATCTCGCCGACCATCTCCTCCAGGGTGTCTTCAAGCGTCGCAAGGCCCAGGATGCTCCCGAATTCGTCCACCACCATCGCCAGCCCCGCGCGCCGGGCCATCAGCTCGCGGAGCAATTCGCTGGCAGTCTTCGTCTCCGGGACAATGAGCACATCATGCAGAAATTTCCGGAGCTGGAAGCCCGCGGGCCATCCGGACACGCCGCCTCCGGATGTCTCGAAGAGATAGCCGAGGATGTCCTTGATGTGCACGAAACCGAGGATATGGTCGAGAGTGCCTTCGTACACCGGAATCCGCGAACGCTGCGTGCGAGCAAACATCCGCAGCGTATCCTCGATGCTCGCCTCCACCGGCAGCGCATGAATCGCCGGTCGCGGCACCATCACTTCGCGCACCTGCACGAGGCTGAGCTCCATGGCGTTCTGAATGAAACGCGTTTCGGTCCCGGGCAGCAGACCCAGGTCGTGAATCTGCTGGACCAGCACTTGCAGTTCCTCGGGGGAACGGATCAGCGTATGGCTGGGGGTCGTGGCGATGCCCAGAGCGCCGGTCACCTTCTCCGCGAAGCCACCCAGAAAATCAATCGCCCAGCGGAAGGTGTGAAGGAACCAACTGAAAGGACGCGCTACCAGCAATGCCACGCTCTCGGCACGGGCCAATCCCAATGCCTTGGGGACCAGTTCGCCAAAAACGACCTGGAGGATCGTCAGCAGCCCAAAGACGAGGATGAGCGCCGCGCCCTGCTCAATCAAGATCGCCCACGGGCGGGCGACCTCCCGGACGAGAGGCTCGATAGCAGCAGCCAGCATAATCTCGCCAAGATAGCCGAGAGAAAGGCCGACTACCGTCAGCCCCACTTGCACACCGGAGATCACCTGGCTAAGATCAGCCAACAGGCTTTCGACAATCCGGGCGCGGCGGTCGCCCTCCTGCACAAGCTGTCGAATCCTCGATCCACGGACGGCCACCAACGAGAATTCCGCTGCGGAAAAGAATCCGTTCATGGCAATCAGGAGAACGATGCCGACCATGTGCAGCACAATCATGGAAGGGCGCCTCCCATCACCCTGCCGCCGCGCACCAACTCGCAACGAGTCGTGCGGGTTTGCCAGACCTCGGTCGAACGCGAAGATCCCGCCAGGGACACATCCGGCTCCTCGGCTCATTGTAACAGGATGGGGACACCCTCAGTGCCGATGTGCCTGATAGGAAAGGACTGGAAGAGCGGTGTTCAGGAAACCCGCGGCGGGAGTCCGGCCACGGGCCGGGCTCCCAGGAGACTGCGGACGTTTGCCCGGCGCCAGCCTGGAAGCCCGCTGAGTCTTAAACGCTGAAGGAGCTGCCGCAGCCGCAGGTGCTCTTCACGTTTGGATTATTGAATTTGAAGCCGGCGCCTTCGAGCGTCTCGATGTAGTCGATGGAGACGCCATCGAGGTACATCTCGCTCATCTGGTCAACCAGGACCCGCAGGCCATCAAATTCGTACACATTGTCGGCCCCTTCGTTGACCTGGCTCTCAAACGCCATGCGGTAGCTGAAGCCGGAGCAACCGCCCCCTACCACCGCCACTCGCAAGCCGGCCGGCACAGGCGTCTGCTGTGACAGAATTTCCTTCACCTTGTTCACAGCCACCGGTGTGATTTGCACCATATTCGAGTCCTCCCGGAGTGCGCGCATCATGCCCGCACTTTTCGCCTTTAAGTATACCAGATGGCGGCAAATTGAGGACACCCAAATCCACATTGCTGCGCCGGCCGTGCAGCGGTGTCTTCGCCGCCGTCGCCCTCCCAATCGTCGGTATACATCCGTCCGCAAAACTCATACACTGAAAGTTCGACATGCGACACACCATAACGCTGATTCCCGGAGACGGGATAGGGCTTGAAGTCTCGCAATCCGTTCAAGAAATCATTACCGCCGCGGGAGTAGACATCCACTGGGAAGAAGCCTCCGCCCGGGGCCAAATCGACCGCCGCGCCACCGATGTGATGCAGTCGCCCGCGGTTCAATCCATTCTCAAGAACCGCGTGGCCCTGAAGGGACCACTGGCGACGGCCGTGGCCACCGGCCCGCCAAGCCTCAACGTTCAGCTGCGGAAGGCCCTCGACCTGTTTGCCAACGTGCGGCCGGTTAAGAACCTCGCCGGGGTCACCTCGCGCTATCAGGATGTGAACGTCGTGCTGATTCGCGAGAACACGGAGGACCTCTACGCCGGACTTGAGCACGAGGTTGTGCCGGGCGTGGTCGAAAGCCTGAAGATCATCACCGAAAGAGCTTCCACGCGCATCGCCCGCTTCGCCTTTGAGTATGCCCGGACCTGGGGCCGCAGGCGGATTCATGCCATCCACAAAGCGAACATTATGAAGATGTCCGACGGGCTGTTTCTCACCTCTATTCGCAAAGTGGCGGAGCAGTATCCGGACATCGAGTACAAGGAACTCATTATTGACAACGCCTGCATGCAGATGGTCCTGAACCCTCACCAGTTCGACATGCTGCTGCTGACCAACCTGTACGGCGACATCATGAGCGATCTTGCCGCCGGCCTGGTCGGCGGGCTGGGTGTCGTGCCGAGCGGGAACATCGGTGACCAGGTAGCCATCTTCGAAGCGGTGCATGGCACGGCGCCCGACATTACTGGAAAAGGTATCGCCAACCCCACGGCGCTGCTGATGAGCGCCATCATGATGCTGCGCCACATCAGAGAAAGAGATGCCGCCCAGATGATCGAGTCGGCTCTGCACGAAGTCTATGTCCGTGGAGCGCATCTCACGCGCGACGTCGGCGGGAATGCCGGAACGAGGGAGTTCACCCAGGCGGTCATCGCATCGCTTAAGGAGCAGCCCTCGAACGTCAGGGCGGGGACACGCTGATTTCCCGGGCTGGAATCCGCCCCGCCGCAATCAATCCGGGCTGGCGGTCCGCACCCGGGAAGCGTATCCTTCCAGGGCAAGTGGGCCCCAGACGAATCCGAATTTTCCGCCCCGGAGGAGAGGCGGCGAGAGCGATCAAACATGAATCCAACGGCGAACAAACCGTCGGAGGCTCCGCGAAAGGGAGACTTCGAAAAGTCGCTGGCGCGGCTGGAAGAAGTCGTCAAGAGGCTCGAGAGCGCCGACCTCTCTCTCGATGAGGCCATGAAACTTTTCGAAGAGGGCGTGAAGCTTTCGCGCGAATGCCAGAAGCAGCTTGAGGAAGCGGAAGGCCGCGTGGAAATCCTGCTGAAGAAGGCCGATGGCAAGGTGGTCGCCGAGCCGTTCGAACCCGAGGAGGAATCCTCTTAACGCCTGCCGGCAACGCGCGCCTTCGTTCCCTGCCCGCACAGGCAACATGCGGTGGCCATGAAACTTCCCAGCTTTTTCGAAGCGGATCGCGCCCTAATCGATGCGGCTCTCGGCCAACTCCTTCCTCCGGAAGACGCCCGGCCGTCTACCATCCACGCGGCCATGCGCTACAGCGTGTTCGCGGGCGGCAAGCGCATTCGGCCGATTTTGTGCCTCGAATCAGCCCGAATCTTCACCGAGAAGCTCGACGTCGCAATCCATGCCGCCTGCGCCCTCGAATTCATTCACACCTATTCCCTGATACACGATGACCTGCCGGCGCTCGATAACGACGATCTTCGCCGCGGCAAGCCCACCAACCACAAGGTCTTTGGCGAAGCGATGGCCATCCTGGCCGGAGACGGTCTGCTGACACTCGCCTTCGAGGCCCTCGCCAACGCCCCCGCCGATGCCGGCAGTCGCGTCCGGGCCATCGCGGAGGTTGCCGCGGCGGCAGGGACTGTCAACGGAATGGTCGGCGGTCAAGTTGCAGACGTTGAGGCCGGCGGGAAGCCTGTAAGCGCGGAGATGCTGGAATACATTCACCGGTCGAAGACCGCAGCCCTGATTCGCGGCGCGATTGTCGCCGGAGCCATCCTGGGCGGCGCCTCGGATGAGGATACGGGGCGGCTCAGCCGCTTCGGAGAAGCCATCGGCCTGGCGTTTCAAGTGGTGGACGACATCCTTGACATCGAAGAGTCCTCCTTGGCACTGGGGAAAACAGCGCAGAAGGATCTCGCGCAGCAGAAGGCCACCTACCCTGCTCTCTACGGTCTCGAGAAATCCCGCGTGATTGCCGCGGATTTGGAGGCGAAAGCCATGAGGGAGCTGGATTACTTTTGCGAGCGAGCCTCGCGCTTGCGGCAACTGAGCGAATACCTCATCGCCCGCCGATCGTGACCTTTCCGGACCGGGCATTCGCGCACCGACGCCCGCCCCGGCACGAAATTCAAAATGCCCAACGAACCTGCTGACACCCCGCCTCGCCGGAAAACCAAGGCAGGCAAGGAGCGGCTCGACCTGCTTTTGGTCGAGCGCGGCCTGGCGGAGTCGCGGGAGAAGGCCCAGGCGCTGTTGCTGGCCGGAGAGGTGCGAGTCAACGGAGCTTTGGCCGCAAAGGCGGGCACTCAGGTCGCGAAGGATGCGCGAATTGAAACCGCGGGCCAGGCGACCCGCTATGCCAGCCGCGGTGGACACAAGATCGAGGGCGCGCTGGATGATTTCGGTCTGCGCGTAGCGGGGCGCGTCTGCATGGATGTGGGAAGCTCCACCGGCGGCTTTACCGACTGCCTGTTGCAGCGCGGGGCGCGCCGGGTGTACGCGGTGGACGTCAGCATCGACCAGCTCGATTGGCGGCTGCGGCAGGATCCGCGTGTGGCTCCCGTCCAGCTGAACGCCCGCTATCTGAAGCCCGAAGACGTCGCGCCGGAAATCAGGCTTGCAGTCGACGCTGGCCTCGATCGGCGCATTGCCGCAACGCCGGACGAAGCCGCCATGCTGAGGTTATTAGAGACGGACGGATGATATGAGCGACCCGCTAAACAGCAGAGAAATAAATGCAGATGCTCAGGCCATAGAAGCGCAAGATTGGGCCGACCCGAAAACCACAAATATCGCCCCCCTGATGGCCTTTTTCATCCTGCCGTCGGTCTTCGTGCTGATCGCC
>JAJXZD010000159.1 GCA_021780215.1 Acidobacteriota bacterium | reverse complement strand
GAAGGGATTCCAGCCCCCATTTTGGGGAAGGTTTTGCAGGAGCTGGCGCGCAAGGGCCTGCTTGAATCTCGCCGCGGGCCCGGAGGTGGTTTTCGATTGGCGAGGAGTCCGCAGCTGATTTTGTTGCGGGACGTAGTGGCGGCGATTGATGGCCTCGACCAGTTTCTGGAATGTGCGGTGGGCCTGGAGCGCTGCGAGGACGATTCCGCCTGTCCGCTGCATGATTCCTGGAAAGGCATCCGCAAGCAGTTGATGAATTACCTCGAGACCACCACCCTGGCGGACATGGCCGAGGCGGTAGCAAGGAAGAAGGGCCTATTGCAGCAACACAAAGGGGCCGTCGGCGCCTGAGGTCGGACGCCCCAGCGCACATTATCAGCCGGGCTCCTTCACCTTTTTCGGATCACATCTTCCGCCCAACTGAGCGCCGCCTGACCGCGCGGGAATCCAATCGTAGTAATGGCCAGGAGCATGGCGTGGCGGACCTCATCGGGCGAGATGCCGGCAGCCAGGGCATTGCGCACCGCCGAGTGCACCGCTCCCTGCGTCCCGCAGCCGGCGGCGATGCCGATTTTCACCAGCCGCCGCGATCGCAAATCGAGCGGGCCGGCGCCGTGGCACTCATCCCCCAGAGATTGAAACGCACGCCAGATTTTCGGGTATGTCTTCTGAAATTGCCGGGACCACTTGGGAAGCTCAGCCTTCATCGGCGATCTCCTTTTCACAGAATCGGAGTTGAATCTACCGGCGGCCTAACCGGTGGCGCTGATCTTACGCCCATCGGCGGCGGGCGGATAGACGCCCTGGCAAGACTGGCGAGGCGGCGCCGCCAAGCTTGTGTTCCGGTGGACAAGCGAGACTTGCGCTCTGTGATAGGGTGAAGTCATGAAGGCGTGTGTCCTGCATGCTCCCGCGGCAATGGAAACGAACCCGCTGGAATTTGCGGATGTGCCGGCCCCGGAGCCGGGGCGCGGAGAAATTCTTCTGCGCGTGAAGATGTGCGGCGTGTGCCGCACGGACCTGCACGTGGTGGAGGGCGAGCTCCTACCGCGCAAATCGCCGGTAATTCCGGGGCATCAGATTGTCGGCGTGGTGGAAAAGCTCGGCGAGGGGGCAAGGCGTTTTCCATTGGGTGCGCGGGCGGGAATTGCCTGGCTGCGCCGCACGGACGGCGTGTGCGAATATTGCCGCGCGGGGATGGAAAATCTCTGCGACCATCCCGAATTTACCGGCTACACGGCGGATGGCGGTTTCGCGGAATATGCGGTGGCGCCGGAGGATTTCGCCTATCCCCTTCCCGAGAATTTTGGGGACGAGCAGGCCGCGCCGCTGCTGTGCGCCGGGATCATCGGGTTTCGCGCGTTGCGGCTTTCGGGAATCCGGCGCGGCGGCCGGCTGGCATTTTACGGATTTGGAGCGGCGGCGCATGTGGCCATTCAGGTGGCGCGCCATTGGGATGTGGAGGTGTTTGCCTGCACGCGCGGGGCGGGGCATCAGCAACTTGCCCGGCAGCTCGGCGCGGCGTGGGCGGGCGAAGCCGCAGCCGAACCGCCGGTGAAGTTCGACGCCGCGATCATTTTTGCGCCCGCCGGCGAGCTGGTGCCTCCGGCACTCCGCGCGCTCAAGAAGGGCGGCGTGCTGGTGCTGGGCGGGATTCACATGAGCGCGATCCCGGAGCTGGATTACAATCTGGTGTATCAGGAGCGCGTGATTCGCAGCGTGGCCAACAATACGCGGCAGGACGGCGAAGAGTTTCTCCGTGCCGCGGCGGAGATTCCGATTCGCACGCGGGTGGCGATGTTTCCACTGCGTGATGCCAACCGCGCCCTGAATGAGCTCAAGAGCGACCGTGTGAATGGCGCTGCCGTCCTGGATTGCTCGGCATGAGCCGGCGTGCGCATCGGTGGACATCGTGATGATGCGAATCCTTTCGCTCAACGCCGGCTTTCCGCGCACCTTTGCGCACGATGGCCGCGAAGTCGCCACCGGGATTTTCAAGGAGCCGGTGTCCGGCCCGCGCATGCTGCGCCTCCTCAATCTCGACGGCGACGGGCAGGCCGATCTACAAAATCATGGCGGGCGGGACAAGGCGGTCTATGCTTACCCGTCCGAGCACTACCCGGTCTGGCGGAGGGAGTTGCCAGGGATGGAACTGCCTTGGGCGATTTTCGGGGAGAATCTGACCACCGAGGGGCTGCGGGAAGAGGATGCCTGCATCGGCGACGAATATCGCGCTGGCGGGGCCATGCTGCGGGTCCGGCAGCCGCGGATTCCTTGCTACAAGCTCGGGATTCGCTTTGGGCGGGCGGACATCGTGAAGAAGTTTCTGGCCAGCGGCCGCTCGGGGATCTATTTTTCGGTTGTCGGGGAAGGAATGGTCAGCTCGGGCGATCCGATCGAGCGGATTCATCGCGACGCGCACGGCATCAGCGTCGCCGACGCCCAACGTGCGTACCTGGCCGGCCCGAGCGAGCTCCCGCTGTTGCGCCGCGTGGTGCGCGCCGAAATCCTGCCTACCGGGCTGCAGCAGGACCTCCTCCGGCGGCTCGCGACTCTCGAAAAATGACTTTGCTCTCCTTTTGCCCAGGGCAATGCAGCGGTGGCGACCCGCGGCGGACGGCGCGCATCTAAGCTGCGTTGGAGCAACTATGCCAGAGAGAAACAAGATTGGCATTCTCACCGGGGGCGGCGACGTCCCGGGCCTGAACTCGGTCATCAAGTCGGTAGTCTATGGGGCGAGCGGGACCGGCCGGCGGGTCATCGGCATCCGCAAGGGCTGGGAGGGGCTGACGCACGGAACCGGCCCGGCGGACACCGCCTACATCCGTGAGCTGACCCGGGAAAACACCCGGACAATTGACCGCACCGGAGGAACGGTGCTGCACACTTCGCGGACCAACCCGCGGCGCGTGGCCGAAGCAAAGCTGCCAGCGAACCTCTCGCGCGAGGCGGTGGGCGAGTTTCCCTTTGACGGAAAATACTACGATCTGACGGCGCTGGCCCTGCGGAACCTCGACCGGCTGGGAATCAATTGCCTGGTGGCCATTGGCGGTGATGATACGCTCAGCTTCGCCGCGGCGCTTTCGCAGGCCGGCTTTCCCGTGATTGCCATTCCCAAGACCATGGACAACGACGTCCAGGGGACCGAGTATTGTATCGGCTTCTCAACCGCGGTCACGCGCGCCAAGCAGACCATCACGCGCCAGCGGACCACCGTCGGCTCGCACGAACGCATCGGCATCTTCCGCATTTTCGGGCGCGATGCGGGATTCACCGCGCTCTACACGGCCTACGTTACCTCGACGCGCTGCCTCATTCCGGAGCACGCGTTCGACCTGGACCGTCTCTGCCGCCTCCTGGCCGAGGACAAGGCGAATAATCCGAGCAATTACGCACTCGTGATTGCCTCGGAAGGAGCGATTTGGAAGGATGGCCAGGTGCAGGAATACGGCGAGGCGGACGCCTACGGCCACCGCAAGAAGGCCGATGTCGGCCACGCTCTGGCCGAAGAAATCCGGCGTCGCACCGGCGAGGAGACCATGGTCAGCGATCTGACCTACGACCTGCGCAGCGGCGAGCCGGACTCGATTGATCAGCTGGTGGCCATCACCTTCGCCAACATCGCCGTGGACCTGATTCGCGACGGGATCAGCGGCCGGATGGTGGGCATCCAGAGGGGCTGTTACGCCCATGTCCCCCTGCCGGATCTCTCGCTCGGCGCTCGCAAGGTGGATGTGGCCACGATGTACAACATCGAACGCTATCGCCCGAACTACGCCTCGAAGCTCGGCTTGCCGCTGCTATTCAGCGGATCGTGATCTTCGGATGCGGCTCGGCGATCTTCCCGCGGCCGAGCGGCTCATTTCAGGTTTGCGCTGGTATCCGCGGCGACTTTCCACGAGCCATCGGGCTGTTTATTCCAGACCAGCACATATTCAGAGGTAGTTGTGGCCGGCTTGCCGTTCTTGCCCACGGTTGTCGCGCTGGCTGTCCCGCGGTCCACGGCGATGTCGCCCGAGCGCGCCACCTCCACGCTGTCCGTATGAATCTCCAAATGCAGTTGCGGAGACGCCAGAAGCGCGGCAATGAATTTGCGGATATTGTCCTTGCCGATGGCGGCAGGCATGCCGGGAGGAAAGAGCACGGCATCGTCTTCGTAAACCGACATGCACTTGTCGAGGTTCTTAGCCATGGCCCACTGGGACCAGTCGACGTCGGCCTGGCGGATGGTGGCCTCGTCGGCCGCGCGCGTGTCGGGCGGCGGAGCTGGTGCGGCCGGCGGGTGCGAACAGCCGGCCGCAAGGAAAAAGGCGGAGAGCGCTAGAAGCAGAGAGGGGTTTCGCATGGCACGGCCTCCTTGAGGTTGAGGTGGAGAGAAGGTGCCGTGCGCGACGGGCAATGTCAAGCGGAACCGAATCTTGCGGCCGCGCGGCTTTTTAGAATCCCATCTTGTCATCCGCGGACGGCCCGTAAGTTGCCGGCACCGGGATTCCGTTCAAGCGGAAGTAAACGCCAAGCTGCGCGCGGTGATGGACCAGGTGGTTCAAAAACATCTTGCGATACACCTGGTACCGCGGCTCTTCCGTGATGGTCTTGCCGCTGAAGCTGAGCTTCCACAGGTGCTGCCAGTCTTTGTCCTGCACCGCGGAGACGGCCTTGCGCGCGCGCTGCGCGGTTCGGTCAAACTCCGCGAGCAATTGCTGGCGGGATTCCATGACCAGCGGCTTCATGCCGGAGGTGGCGAAGTCCAGGCTGGGCAGCTCGGCGACGAGAGCGGCCAGTTCCGGCAACTGGGCAATATGGGCGGCGAGGCGCCCAAGCGGCATGGATTTCTCGTGCGGTTTGTAATCAGATTTGTCCTCGGGAAGGCGCTCGAGATAGGCACGCGTCTTTCGGGTCTCTTCGTCAAACTCGGGCAGAAGCATTTCGCTCACGTTCATGGTTTTCCCCCCGGCGCAGTTTTGCCGGAAAGCAGCGTG
>JAJXZD010000124.1 GCA_021780215.1 Acidobacteriota bacterium | reverse complement strand
CCGCGTGCCGAACCCTTCAAGCGTCCGTGCGACCCTTCGCAACCGTTTCGGGTCGCTGATGTCGTAACCGACAAGGTAACGTGTGCGGCTCATCGTGTCACAAATCCATGGTAATTCAGCGCCTCGCCGCGCACGAATCGCCAGAGCTGCCGGGCCTGCACCTCCAACATGCGACGGTAGGCCATTTTGTAGCCGAATTCCGGATGGCTGACCTCCGTATCGAGCCGCCGGAACCACGCCTCCCAGAACGGCCGGCGGCCCTTATCATTTAAAAACGTGCCCGCGGCGCTCTTGAGAAAATCCTCCGGCCCAAGTTCGCCGCGGTTGATCAGGCTGATCGCCACCGAGTCGGCGATAAGCGGCCTGAATTCCTCCATTAAATCCAGCGCCAGGGCAGGCCGGCCGTAGCGGGGCTGGTGCATAAACCCCAGAAATGGGTCCAGGCCCACCGCACAGCAGACACCGGTCAGCTCCTTGGCCAGCATGGAATAGCCGAGCGACAACAAGGCGTTCACAGGGTCGCGCGGCGGGCGGCGGTTGCGCCCGCTCCAGTCGAATTTCCAGTCGCCCCGGCCCTTCAACATAGAGGCAAACTGCTCAAAATAAAGGCTCGCGGCCGCGCCTTCGATCCCCAGCAGCGAATTCATATCCCTTGCCATGCAGGCGGAATCGCGCAGGCCCGCCATCGCCCCGGTCACGCGGTCGGGTACATCGCCGTTGCGCATGAGCATGACGCGCTGGTTGTGAATCTTCGCGCGCACAACCTCACGCGCCAGCTGCAGGCGGGCGCCGGGGAGATCGAAGAGCCGATATTGCCCGCGGCGTGCGTCGATGCCGCTTGCCGGCAGCGTTGTGAGCATTCCAAGAAACCGCCCGGCCGGTGAAAAATAGGCGACATCAATACCCAGTTCCAAGCAGGATTCGACGGCCTGGGCCGTCAACTGGATGGCGCCGTAGCAATAGATTGCGCGAAGCTGCCGGCCGGGCAGCTTGCGCAGGGCCTGGCCCTTAATGCTGACCACCAGTTCATCGCCGCGTTGGCCGATCTGGGCTCCGGCGGTCTGCACCACGAGCACTTCGCCGTCGTCGCCGGGCGGGCGCGGGGCCTGAAGGGTCGGTCGCTTTTCGGTGGACTCCGCGGCGAAATCGATCGCATCGAGTATCTCGCCGCGTAATTCGTCGCGGGTTTGGGCAATAAAGCTGAATTCCATCTGGCCTGGGTCGGCGGCCGGCCCGCCTTGCCGGGCCCACCAATTCGACTCGTTGGGCAGGCAGATGGGGTACGCGGAACAGTAAAGGCAGCGTACATCGTTCTTAAGCGGCGGCGGGCATTTGCTGGCGGCGGCAATGGCTTTTGCCTCATCCAGGGCGGTGCGGACCCTGCTGAAAAGCTCGTCGGTAAGTTCCACCGGCACGCGGCGTTTATCCGCGGCGTAATAAACCCAGCCGCGAACGGGGTTGACGCCGTGCTCGCGCAACAGCAGGGCGTGGGCGGCGACCTGCAATGCGTCCGGCTCCTTGGCGATGCGGTCTCCCTCGGTATCGCGGCGGGCGGAGCCTTTCTTGTAGTCAATGACTTCGGCGCCGTCGGGTCCGCCTTCCACAATATCCACCACACCTACAAGACCCAGAGATTCGCTTTCCAGCCGGAGGCTGCGCAGGGCGGCGCCCGTGGGGAGGGCGTCCGTCAGGGCCTTGTTTTTTTCCACATCAAACTTTGAGGGCTCATCGACATTGCGGTGCACGCGTGAACCGGCGACGGTGTCGGCGTTTTCCTGGAAGATGTTTTCGACCCACTGGAAATAAAAGAGCCGCGGGCAATAGATGAAGTTGTGCAAGCGGCGCACGGGCATCGGCGGCTGGGGCTCAAGGCCGCCTTGGGTTTGGATCGGGCCGTCGGTCATAGCCGGTCACGCTTCCCATTCTTTCGGCGGTTCGAGCCCCCAGGCCCGCAGGCGAGCGGCGTTGATTGCCATGCAACGCCTCCATTGCTGGTCGCGATCATTGACGGTCTTCCATATGGCAGGCCCCGAGGCGTAGTCGTATTGGCCCTGCGGGTCGGCCTTAACTCCTGCCCGCCCGAAGCGG
Organism: Acidobacteriota bacterium; assembly: GCA_021780215.1. Taxonomy (GTDB): domain Bacteria; phylum Acidobacteriota; class Terriglobia; order Acidiferrales; family UBA7541; genus Palsa-295. The sequence goes on along the minus strand of JAJXZD010000124.1, from coordinate 2,898 downwards.
GCAATCCAATAGGCGTCAAAGAACAGGTTAGTGTTGCGCTCCTTGGGGAAAGAGTCGCCTTCCCGAATGTAAATTGGAACCTTCTCCTTGCCAAAGCGCCGCGGTTCCTTGGCGAGAAAGATGTCCGCTTGGCCTTTTTCTCTCTTCTTTCGCTCGGTGCGCAGCCGGTGATGGATATGCGCGGCGGCCGGATGCGCCACGGCACGGAGGGCCAGGTTGATCGCGGCATTCAGGTCGGCCTGCATCGGCAGAATCGCGCCGTCGTTGCCCTGCCTCCGGTTTGCAGCGGGCGCGGGGTGCGGAATCGGCTTAGCCGTCAGGAACATGGGCCCACCAGGCTGGGGTGCGAGCAGCGTGCGGTTGGGGCGGCCGGAACCCGTGACCGTCGCCAGCAGCGCGAAGAGCCTGGCCGCGTGGCCAGCATTAGACGAGGGCTCACCCTTCTCCGCGCGAGCTTTGGCCTCTTCCTCCAACAAGACCCGCCACCGGAATTTGTGCCGATCATTCAAGCTTACCTCAGCGGCGCGGAAGCCTGCCGCCCCACTCAAGGAGCAGAATCGCGACGAATAGGCTGCGGGCGTCTCCAAGACGGGGATGCCGAACGGCTCGGCCAGCATCTTTAGTTTGCCTGTGATGGCCCTGTGGCACCATTTCATGAGCCGTGTGTTTTCTGTCTTGGGGCGGCCCTGGTCAGCTAAATAGCGGGCCAGATCCTCCAACACAATCATGTCCACAGGATTGCGGAAAGCTTCATATTCGCCGTGAATTTCAGCGGCCTGCCGGCGATCGCGCGACAACCGCGGTCGGCGCAGGCGCAGCCCGAGGGCCTGTGCGAGGATCATGTGGGCCGTCTGGTTCACGCGTTGCTCCCGGATGTTTTCCAGCTTATTGAGGATGTCGGGGCAGGGATCAGGAATGGGGTCGTTTCGCATTTCCGACGCCGTTCGGGGCCTAGCCCCGATCTCTATTCGGAGGGATTGGTTAAACGACTGCCAGCGACGTCGCAGATCGGAGAGCTGCCCTATCCGCGCCATGCTCAGTCCGCGCTGCCCCCGCAACTTAACTTTTCCCGGGCCTGTGCCCTCCTGCGTCTGACGCAGGAGGTGGCAGCCTGGCCTTTCGGGACGGTCCACCCACTCCCATGTCCGCCGGCGTACCGGGAGGATCCGCTCAGTCAGGCGTAGAAGGCCCCGCCGTATTTGGTCGCGTTGGTCCGTGATGTGTTCGCGCAGCCGTTCCTGCAATCGCGCCAGGTGGGATTCGTCGCCATCCGCCAAGCCGTGCCATTCAGGCACCCGCCCGTGCTCACGAATCTGGCCCAGCGCGCTTTGCCGTTGCTGCTCGGTGCCCGCCTGGGTGAGCTTCCATTGCCACGAGGCGCAGATAGCGATCCATTTCTGGGCAAGCCGGAACGCGACGAGCAGTTTGTCATTCTGTTCGGGGAAGCTGAATCGCTGCTTGAGGCTAGCCAGGTCAGGGACGTCTTTCAGCAAATCGCGTTGCCCTAGCGCCGACAATATGGAAAACGTTTCCTCGCACTCGGCGTCATCGGCAAAGCGGCCTCGCCCGCCGTACAGTTCTTCGCGTGGGGCCCTGCCGCGACCGTCCCTGTCGAGTGGACTTTCTGGTCGTACCTCCCCCGCGTTCTCTCCGGGGAGCCGGAGGATTGCGCCGGAGCGGTAACGCGCGTGCCAGTCCTTGCCACCCACCGAGCCGATGGGCCGGGAGCAGCCCTCTTGGGCTGTTCCACATTCAACAATTACCGCGCCGGCAGCGTGGCGCGTCCCGAGGTCCGCGGCGAGAACGCGAAAGCACGAGACCTTATCCCACCAACGATGGGGCTCTTTTCCATCGAATTCCCGATCCCAGCGGATGAAGCGAAACGGTGAGCCCTTCTTCCATGATACGAACTGTTTCTCCCAAAGGCCCGCCTTGCCTATCCGATCCTGAAGGGGTTTCTCGTTGAGATTGAGAGGAAAATTCAACAGGAATCTCCGCCCTCCCTTCGAGTCGTAATCAGGCATGAGCTGAACGGCGGCGCCCCTCAATTTCGGTTGACTGCACGGAGAGTGCGCTTCGCCGAGTAATGCCCGCATCATGGGTTGGGCCCAATCCTGAAGGTAATGGCCATGTTCGGACCGTATGCCGTCGCGGACCAGGCGGGGCGCGGAATAGGTCAACCGACACGGCTGCATCGCTACGCTCCCCCCGGTGTCACGCAGGGCAACTGGAACTGTGACGGCGAGCGCTGTGGCCTCATGCTTGAATTCGCCGTCTTCAGCCCCGAAGCTACACGCATCCGTGAACATGAAGAGACGTCTCGAGTAACGGGCGTCTGCGGGCGCGAAGTTGAGTGGGCGATTGGAGATTTCCTCCAATGCCTCGCGAGTCTCGCAATACTCCCGGAACGCGTCCAGCGGATCGGCCGCCCATTGGTTTTTATTGATCCGGTCTTGGAACTCATCGTCCGGCTCTCGCCAAATGAGCCAAGCCTGCTCATCGGCGATCAGTGCCTCGAATAGCCTGTGGGATCCGATTTGCTCGCGTTTCTCGCCCCCGCGGAGTTCGTCGAGCACGTCCTGAAGCCTGCGACGTTTCTCTTGGGAAAACGACTCGCCAGCCTTCACAACCTGCCGCCACCTGCGCTTTATCTCACCCCATCCCTTCACCGTGCGGCGACGAAGCCCATAGGGCGTCAGGTGACCATCCGTAAGGTGGTATTCCTCGGCCAGGTCCGCGCTCACAATCGTTCGTAGCCGGTCAATGCGTGGGTCGCCGTCAAATCGCGGCATGGCGACCTCCTCGCCCGCCTCGTTCGTCGGCAGCTTGGGCTTCCCTTTGCAGGCCCGCCAGAGGTCCCCCAGCCGCTCGCCGATCGCTCGCTCCGGCTCGCCCGCT
>JAJXZD010000092.1 GCA_021780215.1 Acidobacteriota bacterium | reverse complement strand
CAGCAGGTTCCTCGTCGCTGCGCTCCTCGGAATGACAACAAGGGGAGTGCGCGCCGCGCTCTGGCCGCTGCTTCGCATAAAGCTAGCTTGTCATCCCGAACCCGGCCGCGAAGTTTGCGGATGCGGTGAGGGACCTGCTTCTGCGTTTTGCACCCGCGCCGCACGTGCTTGATCTATCGGGCTCGACTTACCTTCGATCTGGGAGCCCTATTTGTGTCATCCCGAGCGGAGCGAGGGACCTGCTTTTGTGTTTTGCGCTGGCAATCGGCCAAAAGCAGGTTCCTCGTCGCTGCGCTCCTCGGAATGACACCGTAAGAGAAGTGTGCGCCCCGGAAGGCGTGCGCCTGAGCTACTGCTCTTCGTGGCGAGTGAAGATGAGGAAGCCAACGAGGACCACGAACGCCGTAATGCAGGCCAGCCCCGCGAGCCACGGCAAAAACGGGGCGGGCAGCGCCAGCAGAATGGCGACGAGCCACCAGCGCCAGCCGGAGGGCCGCCACCGGGGCGGTTTTGCGGGCTGCGATTGCGGCGGCGTGACGGATGTCCCCAAGGCACGTCTACTTTAACACGCCCATACTTGTCATCCCGAACCCGGCCGCGAAGTTTGCGGATGCGGTGAGGGACCTGCTTCTGCGTTTTGCACCCGCGCCGCGCGTGCTTGATCTCCCGGGCTCGACTTACCTTCGATCTGGGAGCCCTATTTGTGTCATCCCGAGCGGCGCGAGGGACCTGCTTTTGCATTTTGCGCTGGCAATCGGCCAACAGCAGGTTCCTCGTCGCTGCGCTCCTCGGAATGACAACAAGGGGAGTGCGCGCCGCGCTCTGGCCGCTGCTTCGCATAAAGCTAGCTTGTCATCCCGAGCGGCGCGAGGGACCTGCTTTTGCATTTTGCGCTGGCAATCGGCCAACGGCGGGTTGCTCGCCGCTGCGCTCCTCGGAATGACACCGCAAGAGAAGTGGGCGCGCGGGCGGGCGTTGTGGCGGGGCAATGGTTTGCAATTTTTTAGCGAAGTTTACGGAGGAAACATGGCACTGACTTTTTCGCTGGTGGACACCTGGGACGACGGCAAGCGCATTCACGTCTCGGGGACGGTGGCCGCCTCGGGGAACTACGCGACCGGCGGCGACACGCTCGACCTTTCGCAGTTTCCGATCATTGCCTCGGCGCAGGCGCCGATTCAGGGCACGGCGTGGATGGACGGCCTGGCCGGCTACGACTACGTCTTCGCGCCCGGCGCGGCGATGAATTCCAACCGGGTGGAAATCTTTCAGCAGGGAAGCGCCGCCGGAGCGTTTCCGGAGCTGGCCGCGGGCGCGTATCCCGCCGCGATCGCCGCGGACACCGTCACCTTCTACGGCATCTTCCAGAAGCTGCAATAGCCCGCCGCGAGGCCGCCGATGAGCATCGAATCGTTTTCGCCGCTGCCGCTCAACGTTTTCGGCACCTGGGTGACGCTGTTCGACCCCTCGGACGTGCCGCCGGGAATGTCGCCGAATTGCGCCGACGTGGAATTTTTTCCCGGCGGAGTGCGCACGCGCCCCGGACTGGTGTCGCAATTTCCGGTGTTGGCGGGCGCGCCGCAAATCAACGGGCTGAAGACCTACGTCACCACGGATCTCGCGCCGTACCTGCTGGTCTTCGACTCGTCCGGAAATCTGTGGGTGGAAACCCCGTCGCTGCCGGGCCAGCTCGGCAACGCCAGCGCGGGCAACGTGAAGCCGAACCTCTCTCTCGCCTCGGTGACGCACTTCGGCCGGGAGTACATGGCCTTCGGCGACGGCGCCATCGGCCAGGACGCGCCGCGGCAGTACGACGGCGTGAACTTCGACCGCGTCAGCCAGAGCGGCCCCGGCGAAGGGCCGGCGGCGGCCGACTCGAAGACCTACGGCAGCGTTTCGCCGGGCGTGCATCAGGTGGCGGTGATTTTCGTGACCCGCCAGGGCTACTGGACCATCCCTTCGCCGCCGGTCTCCTACACCTCGGCGGGGGGCTTCGCGGCGAGCCTGACGAACATTCCCACCGGGCCGTCGAACGTGGTGGCGCGGATCGTGGCGTTCACCGCGGCGGGCGGCGCGAATTTCTACACCGTGCCGTCCACCATGACGCTCAACGACAACACCACCACCGCGCTGACCGTGGATTTTTCCGACGCTATTCTGCTCTCCGGCACCAGCGTGGACTATCTGTTCTCGCAGGTGGTGCTGCCCGCGCAGCTCGGCGTGGCTTCCTACGCCGAGCGGCTTTTCTGGTGGGGCGAGCGCGTGGCGATGGACAACTGGCGCAATCTTGGCTTCGACGGCGGGTGGGACGCCTCGGGCAACGGGCGTCCGCTCGGCTGGACGCTCGATTCCTGGTTCGGCGCGGGCGGCAGCCGCGAGACGGTGTACACGGTGTTTGGCGACGCCTACCGCCTCACCGCCAGCGGCACGAGCGTCGCCGTGGGGATGATCGAGCAGAGCGCCATCACCGACGCGAGCGGCAATCCGCTGTTCGTCGCCAACACCGGCTATTCGGTGCGCGCGCGCGTGATGCGCAGCGCGAATCTGACCGCCGGAACGTTCCGCATCGTGGCCTACAGCCCGACCGCCGGCATCTACTCGCCGGGGCTGGCCGTCAGCGTGGCGCAAGCCACCACCGGCTATCAGGAGTTCACCGGCGTGCTCTTCGGCCCGCAGACGAGCCTGCCGCAGGATCTGGTGCTGCGCGTCTACGGGGACGGCACACCCGACCCCCCAGGCGAATATTTCATTGTGGACTCGATCGAGGTCTATCCGACCAGCGCGACCGCCAGCCCCTCGCTGGTGCGCGCCTCGAGCATCGAGGAGCCGGAGCGCTACGACGGGGTCACCGGGCTGATGAACGTGGCCGAAAACAACGGCCAGGGCCTGCGCGCCGCCTTCACCCTGCGCAACAACCTCTACTTCGTGAAGGAGCGCAGCCTGTACGTCACCGCGACGGACGGCGTCAACGAGCCGTCGCTCTGGGCGATCGAGGAAGTGTCCAATAAGGTGGGCACGCCCTCGCCGCGCGGCGTGGGCATCGGCGAGGAGTGGGTGGTGATCGCCGGACGCGCCGGGCTCTACTATTTCGACGGCGGCGACCCGGTGAAAATCTCGCAGGAAATCCAGCCCACCTGGGACGCTATCAACTGGGAGTACGGCGACCGCCTCTGGGTGCAGGTGGATATCCAGCGCAAGCGCATCCTCATCGGCGCGCCGATGGGCGCGGCCACCGAGCCCAGCCAGATTCTCCAGCTCGACTACTCCGAGGGCTTCGGCGACCCGCTCATCTCGATGCTGATGGCCCCGGAACGCTCGCGCAAATGGGCGCCGTGGAATATCGCCGCGAACTCCTGCGGGCTGATCGAGCGGCCCACCGGCGTGGCCGAGGTCTTTCTCGGCAACAACAACGCGAGCGGAAAAATCTACGCGCTTACCTCGGGCGCCTGGTCCGACGACGGCGCGGCCATTAATTCCTTCTACGCCACGGCGTTTCTCGGCGCCACCGGCCTGAGCGGACGCAGCCTGTTCGGCTACCTCACCGGCTACGCACAGGGCGCGGGGACGCTGGCGCTGGCCGCGGTGCTGCCCGGCGGCGCGACGAGCGTGCCGCTCGGCAACCAGGCGCTCGCTTCGCCCGCCACGCAGGACCTCGAGCAGTTCACCAGCCTGCAGGCCGAGCGCGTGTCCTACCAGTTCGGCACCAGCGCGCCCGGCTCGTGGTTTTCGCTCACCAAGCTCGTCCCCTGGGCCAAGCCCGACCCGTTCCTCATCGTTCGAGGCGCGTAGGCCGCGCCATCAATTGCAGGCACAACTTTTCACTGACAGGTCACCACACTACATGCTGAGCATTCAACAAATCGAGGCGCTGCGGCGCGCCAATCCGCAGCTCTACGAGGCGCTCCGGCGCCTGGCGGGCGCGTCGCTCGGGCCGAACCAGGGCTGGAGCCTCGACCATCAGGTGGACGACGGGGTGAACTTCGCGCGCGTTTCCTCCGCCGCGCTCACCGGCAATCGCGTGGACCCCGCGAAGTCCGGCGTGCTGATGAAAGGCTCGCTCCCGCCGACGTGGTCCGGCGCGTTCACCTACAGCTCGACGACCGCGAGCATCACCTGGACGTGGAGCGGCCTCTCCATCGCGCGCGCCGACGGCACCACCACCGCGGTCCCCAACGGCTCGCTCACCGTCAGCGGACTCGCCGCGGCCACCGCCTACTATTTCTATCCCTACTGGGACGACACGCTGCTCGCGCTCGGCTGGGCCGCCGGCGGCAGCGGAAGCTGCCTGCGCGCCGGCACGGCCGTGCTCACGCGCGAGCGCGGCACCGTGCCGATTGAAAGCTGCGCGGCGGGCGAGCACCTGCGGTGTCCGGGGGCGGGCGCGGGCGAGGCGTGGACGCGCATCGTGCGGCTCGAGGTGCGCGACGCGGACACCTTCATCCGGCTGCACTTTTCGAACGCGGAAACGCTCGACGTCACGCCGCACCACGTCTTCACCCTCGCCGACGGCTCGCCCATGCGCGCCGAGCGGCTCTGCCTGTGCGACGTGCTGGTGGGGCGCTTCGGGCGCGTCACGCTGAAGCGCATCGAGACAATCAGCGAGCCCGCGCAGAAGGTCAGCGTGAGCTGCGAGCCGAACCATCTGTTCTTCGCCGGCCGCCACGCCGCCTCCATCGTCACCCACAATTACACCTTCAGCTCGTAGCGCAACGCGCCGCCCCCGCCGGGAATCCGCGCGCGCGAGGGAAGCGCGGAGAAACGCGGAGACGCCATGACCGGAAAACGCTACTACATCGCCACGCGCGACGCCTGGCAGCGCCACGCCGCACGCTTCGCGCATTCGCACTGGATGGCGCTCGACGCCTCGCCTGGCATCGCCGCGCAAGCGGAAGCCGCGCCCGAGGGCCACGACGCGCGCATCCTCGTCCTCATCGAGGCGGACGAAGGCGCGCAGCTCGCCCTCGAGTACGATGCTGCCTTCGAGCCGCT
>JAJXZD010000137.1 GCA_021780215.1 Acidobacteriota bacterium | reverse complement strand
CGAGCACACCAAATCGAACCAGACCGAGGCCGCCCAGCGATTTCAGATTCACCTCTCGAACCTCAATCAGAAAATCAAACGGCTGGGAATCAAAACCCGCCGCCCGAACTCCTCGCGCGGCACCGCCCCGGACTATGGAGAAGACTCCGCCGAACTTGCCACCGGCAAATGACTCTCGGCATTCTCAGGAAACGAGCGGCCGGCCTGCGATGCCTTCGAGAATGCGGTAAGGCGCGTGTTGCGGAGCCACCAGCGCTTCCGGCGGGATCAGCAGCGTCTGCTCAATGGCATACTGCCCGGATACCACGGCGTGCGCCACGCCGTCCGTGAAGACCAGCCAGGTCCCCAGCGGAGGGAATTCCATCTGCGTTCTGGGCCAGTTTTTCTGGAACTCCGCGTTTTCCTTCAAAGAGTCGTGGAAGCGCAGCATGAACATGTCGTACGGCGTGCGATTCGCCCCGCGAAAACCAAGCTTCTCTGCCCAGCCGTGCATGGTCCGGCTGAAGGGCGATTCCTCGGCCATTCGGCCCAGCCCGGCGTCCTGGCCGCAGTGGAGCGCAATCTGCTCGAAGTCCACGGCCACATTCCAGACGCGGGCTTTCGACGGATTCAGGTTGGTAAAAATCCTCAGGATGCGGCCGCCATGCGTCGGACGGCTCGGAAAGGCGTCCACGTGCAACAGATCATTGCGCTTGTGCAACGGCAGCCCGCGACGCTCCTCCTCGAAGGGACGAAAGCTCGCGTAATCCACAATCCATTTTCGCGCGTAGGGCGATAAAAACTTCTCCGCGAAATCCAGCACGCGCGAGGTGTAGGTTCTCAGGATGGAGTGAACTCGCCCGGTCACCGCGGAATCGCCGGTGACGCCCCGCAAGACGTCCTCCTTCGGGCGGTAAGAAATGTTCTTGTGCAGCCGCAGCTCGGCCCATTCCTGAGAGACCAGGAATTCACGCTCCTCATGGGGAAAGACGTACGGAAGGTCACGGAAGAAAAGAATCTGGCCGCTTTCCAGCAGCTTGCAATAGGCGCGGGCGTGCGCCTCGCGCTGCGCCGGACTCACCCATCCCCCCGGAGACTTGAAGTCCTCGACGACAATCCACGGGATGTTCGGCATGTCGCTCGCTCCGGCCGGCGGCAGAAGCAGGCCGCCGGGAATCTACTTCTTGGCGGGTGTCGCCGCCTCGAATCCGGGTGGTAAAAGCGCGCTCGAAAGGTCTGCTCCGGAAAAGTCAGCCCCGGCGAGCTTGGCCTCGCGCAGGATTGCGGTCTTCAGGCTGGCGCCGCGGAAATCGGCGCCCTCGAGCTCGGCGTCGCGAAAATTGGCGGCGCCGAAATCCGCGCCGCGCAGGATGCTTTGGCGAAAACTGGCGCGGAAGAGCTCCGTGCCACCGGCTTTCGCCTCGCTCAGGTCCGCTCCGCTCAGATTTGCTTCCGTCAGGTCGGCTTTCCGCAGGTCGGCCCGGCACAGATTGGCTTCGCGCAGATCTGCGGACGCCAGCTTCGCTTCGCGCAGGTCCGCTCCTTTCAGATTGGCGCCCCGGCAATCCGCCAGGAAGAGGTTGGCTCCGGCCAAGTCCGCGCGGGAGAGATCGGCGCCGCTTAGATTGGCCCGTTCACCGCCCGCTTCGCCGCGCACAAACCGGGCGTGCGCCTCGAGAATCTCCGAGAGTTCCTTTCCCTTGTGCCGAATACTGCGCGGGGATCGCAAAGCCCCTCCTTGAATTGCGTGCAGAATCTACGGTGCGATTCCAAATGAATCGCCCGCGGAGCGGCACCATTTTACTAGACCTGGCGCCGCCTTGCACATGGCTGCATGACCCCGGAAGGCGAAATAGCACAGAGGCCGGCGTATGATAGTTTTTGCGCCATGCGAGTTACCTTTCCATTCCTGCGCCCGCGCCCGGACCTTGCGCCCGGCCGCACGAGACGGCGTGCGGCCCAGGCTCGCGGCCTCCACACGCGAAGCCTTGCTTGCATCGTCGCGCAAGGGCTTGCCCTGTTGATTTTCTGTGGAGGAGCACCTCCCGCCGCTGCGCAATACCCGGGGGAGCCAGCCGGAGAAATCGTCGCCAATTTGGCCGCTGGCCGCGTGGTCATCTTCGTGGCGAAGGACGCCATTGTCGTAGCGACGCTCGAAAATCCCATCGAGGTCAATACGCGCCCGCCCGAGCCAGTCGTCCTGGCCAGCGAGCGCTTCGGCGTGCTTCTGGGGCCGGTGGAATGGCATGCGCCCGCTTCACCGCAATATGTCGCGCTCCTGGTCCGTGAGTTGCCCCATTTGCGAACTCTCCCGGTGGCCGCGCTACCCCATCTCGGCCAGTCGCAGGGAGGGGACGAAGCCGCCGACATCGAAGCCGTTGGCCAGGCGTTCTTCGAGCGATTGAATCAAATCGTGCAATCGCTGCACGGGAAACTGAACTTACCGGAGGGCGAACCCCTGATCCAACTGATCATCGCCGACTATCTGGCCGGCTACGGCCCGGAGGTCTGGCAGCTTTCCTATGGAATCCAGCAGGAGGAGGAGAAGAACTCTTATTGGACGACGCGCGCCTTGAATCCGGAATATCTGCAAGTATGGCCGCCCGAAAAGGGCCAGCCGCACACCTTGCTTGAATTCGATTATCCGCCGGAGAACGCCCGGCCTTCGCTGCTGGATCTTCTCCGGCAGGGCGACCCGCGCATCGCTGCTGTGCGAACGGCTGATCCGCGCCTTGCTGCCGTCGAGGATCGCATCCTGAACGGCAGCGTCAACAAAGTGCTCTCCGCCGACGCTGTGCAGTTCCTGCGCGCTGCGCTGGACGCGCTTGCGCCGCCACGCGCCCGCGAGACCATCGGCGTCCTGCACAAGGAAACCGGTTTCTCCTGGATTCTCCCGCCGCCCGCCCCGCCAGCCCCGCGTTTACCGCAAAATCGCCCGCCAGAAGCTCCCACGCTACAGCCGCATTAGCATAGGCGCACCGGCCCCCGCGCAGCACCGGAAATGTGTGGCAGTAGAAATCAGGCTTCGCCGGAGAGTTGCTTCTGCAAGCGTGCGTTCTTCTCCGCAACCGAGCGGGCCAGCTCTTCCTTGTGCGCGGCGAGCTTGCGGGCAATCTCCGGGTCGGACAACCCCAGAATCTCGGCGGCAAGAATCGCGGCATTGGTCGCCCCCGCCTTGTCAATCGCCATCGTCGCTACGGGAACGCCTGCCGGCATTTGCACGGTGGCCAGCAGCGCGTCGAGGCCGTTCAGCGTGCTCGTGGCCATCGGCACGCCGATCACGGGCAAAGTCGTATTGGCGGCCATGACTCCCGCCAGGTGGGCAGCCGCGCCTGCCGCCGCAATCAGCACCTTCAATCCACGGCTCGCCGCGGTGGTCGAATATTCATGCGCGCGCGCTGGCGTGCGATGCGCCGACAGCACTTCGAGCTCGCAGGCGATGCCGAATTTCGCGAGGGTTTTTCGGGTCTCGCTCATGGTCGGAAAGTCCGAATCCGAGCCCATTACAATGCCTACCAGCGGCGCTTGCTTCTTGCTTGTCACGGAAATGCTCTCCTATCAGGTTTCCCGCCGGCGCGGGGCCGATGCGGTCTTTGTCGCAGCTTGCTCTTGCACTTTGGGAGCGTGCCCAGCTTCCTGCCCGGCCGCCGCGCGACGCCCGATATCCCGGCGGTAAAATGAGCCTTCAATTTCAATTTTCCCCACCGCCTCGTAGGCGATACCGCACGCGCTGCCGAGGTTCTCCCCTCGCGCACTCACGATCAGCACGCGGCCGCCGTTTGTCTTCCACACCGTTCCCTCGCGCCGCGTCCCGGCATGGAAGATAACAGCGCCCGGCACGTTGGCGGCGTTCTCTAAACCGTGAATCGGAGTCCCGCTGCGGGGATTTCCTGGATACCCCTGCGCGGCAATTACCACGCACGCGCTCGCGCCCGGCAGCCAATTCGCCTTGAAATCCTCGAGCTCTCCCTGAGCCGCGCGCCAGCAGGCCTCCCCGAGATCGAAGTCCACCCGGGGCAGCACTGCTTCCGTCTCCGGATCCCCCAGCCGGCAGTTGTATTCCAGCACCTTGGGGCCATCCGCGGTCAGCATCAGGCCAAAATAGAGAAATCCGTGGTACTCCAAACCGTCGCGCCGCAATCCCTCAAGTGTAGGCCGCACAATCGTGCTGACGACCAGCTCATCGAGCGCCGCCGGGAGGATCGAGTCCATCGAATAGGCGCCCATGCCTCCGGTATTCGGCCCTTGGTCATTATCATAGGCGCGCTTATGATCCCGCGCCGGTGCCATCCGGATGAAATCCTTCCCATCGGTCAAGATGATGTAGGAGAGCTCCTCGCCGGCCAGCCCTTCCTCGATCAGCACGCGCTTCCCGGCGTCGCCGAATTCTCCCACGTCCCATAGCCGATGGATAAAGGCGTCCGCCTCCTCCATCGAGGCCGCTACGAGAACGCCTTTCCCCGCACATAGGCCATCCGCCTTAATCACTGCCGGCCAGCGTGTTGATTTCAGGGCCTCCCGCGCTTCTCCTGCCGAATCACAAATTCCGATCACCGACGCTGTTGGGATGCCATGCCGCTCGAGAAATCTCTTGGCGAAAATCTTGCTCCCTTCGAGTTGTGCGGCGTCTTTTCCTGGCCCAAGAAGCACGAGACCGCGGGAGGCGAATTCGTCGGCGATACCCAGGACCAGTGGCGCTTCCGGCCCGACGATGGTCAAATCGGCGTCAATTCTGGCGGCTAAATCCGCTACGCCCGGCACGTCCTTTAGGTCCACGCGCAGGCATTCCACGCTGCCTGCCATCCCATCGTTGCCGGGTGCACACCACACCTTTTCTGCCGATGCAGCCAGTTTCCAGGCCAGCGCGTGCTCACGTCCACCGCTGCCGAGAATCAGAATCTTCATGAGTGCCTTTCGCGAAGAATTTAGAACGATACGGCGGCCTGCGCGCTCGTGTCAACAGCGGCCGCCCTGGCTTGCCCAGCGGGGCCAAACGTGATTTGATCGAGGCTCATGCACTGGGACTTTCTGCTGATTCTGATCTTCATTGCGGTCGCCGCGCCATGGTTGGGCCGACGGCGGATCCGCCGTCTCCTCGAAGGCCCATCCACTACCCACAAGCAGCGGATCGCGTTGTATGTATCCACCGTGATCTTTCAGTGGATGTTCACCGGCATTGTTCTGTGGCGCTCTGAAGCACGCCATATTCCCCTGGCCAGACTCGGCATATCGGTCCCCAGCGCCTTGCTCGTGACCGCAGCCTCCGCTTTGCTTGGAGGTGCCGTCCTGGTCAATCAGATCCTCAGCATTCAGCACATAGGGAAGCGACCAGCGGAACTTCACGGGACGCTGGGGCAGATGGCGTTGAAGGTGTTTCCCCAGGACCTTTCGGAGCGAGTGATGTTTGTTCCGCTGATAATTACCGCCGCTGTGTGCGAGGAGTTCGTCTTTCGCGGCTTCATTCAGCGGATCTTCCAGGACTGGAGCGGGGGGTTGGTCGTGGTAGGGATCGCAGGCTCTTCGGCCCTCTTCGCCGCCGCGCACCTCTATCAGGGACGCCGCGGCGTAGTCTCGACCTTCCTCGCGGGCTGTCTGTTCGCTTCCGTCCGTGCATGGACCGGGAGTCTGCTTCCCGGAATTTGTGCCCATTTTATTGCGGATATTGTTGCCGGAATGCTTGCACCGTCGCGTGTTCGGTCTGCTCTGGCGAGTTCTGAAGATACCGTGGGCGTGCAAGGCGCTAGTTGAGCCTAATTTCCATCTGATTATATACTATATTTGTAGTATGACAAGTGAATACATCAATGACAATGAAATAAAGGATGTATTGTCGATGTATAGCGCCCATCCTGACGAAATAATGTGCGCAGGGATTCGCGCTTATATGGACAAATTACTGAAATGGAATGAGACAATTTCACTTACAGCGGTTCGAGATCCAGATAAAATATTGAGATTCCATTTTGGGGAGAGCCTTTTTGCTGAGCATCTCCTCCCTCGTGGTGTGTGTCGGCTCGCCGACGTTGGCTCAGGGGCAGGCTTCCCGGGGCTTCCTTTGCGCATGGCAAACCCAGAAATGGAACTTACGCTCATCGAATCGAACTCCAAGAAGTGCGTTTTCCTCCAGCAAGTGGCAAGGGACCTCCAGTTGAGTAATGTACATGTCTTTCGGGGACGCATGGAGGATTACATGGGGCCGCCAAACTCGTTCGACGTCATAACTACACGAGCGGTTGGCGGTCGTGCGGAAATTGTCGAATGGTCGAAAATGTTCCTCTCAGCGAATGGGAGATTGCTTCTCTGGCTGGTGGATGACGACGCAGAGGATGTCATGGAAAATAAGGGGTGGGATTGGAGAAGCATTGTTCGCATACCGCAAACCAAGGACCGATGCATTCTTGTTGGCCTTCCCCGACAAATGTGATTGTTTCACGTGAAACATATTGCGCATGAAACTTCCAATCTGCTAAATTCGCCATGATTTGCAAGGATGAGAAGTGACCCGCGTAATCGCTATTGCCAATCAAAAAGGGGGGGTAGGAAAGACAACCACAGCTGTCAACCTTGGCGCCTCTCTAGCTGCATCCGATTGCAGAACTCTGGTCATCGATTTTGATCCACAGGCGAATGCAACCAGCTCATTTGGATTTCCTAAGGATCCAGCGCGAAAGACCATCTATCACACAATCATCCTGAATGAGCCAATCGAAAACGTCGCAATCACAACGAAAGTGGATAGGCTTGATCTAGTCCCCTCGGACAGAAATCTTTCCGGTGCCCCGGTCGAAATGGTTTCGATGGAGAACCGTGAGTTTCAGCTAAAGAAGGCCATTTCCAGGATCCAAGAGAAATATTCGTATGTCCTGATAGATTGCCCCCCAACTCTTGATCTTTTGACACTGAACGCTCTAGCAGCCAGCCAGTCTGTCCTCATACCAATACAGTGTGAGTTTCTGGCCATTGATGGAGTATCAGAGCTCCTCGATACGCTTATGCGCATCAGGCGGACGCTCAACACATCCCTTGAGATCGAAGGAATACTGCTCACGATGTACGACGACAGAACTACTCTTTCGAAGCAGGTTGCCGCGGATCTGCGCAGCTTTTTCGGCGACAAAGTGTTTGAAAGCACGATTCCAAGAAATGTGCGCCTAGCGGAAGCGCCGAGCCATGGACTTCCAGCGATGTTCTACGACATTCATAGTAAAGGTGCAGAAAGCTATCTACAGCTAGCAAAGGAGGTTATAGCCAATGCCCAGAAACGCGTTGGGCAGGGGTCTGAGCGCGCTGATTCGGGAACCGGAGCCGCCTCCTCCGCCGCAGCCGGCGGAAGTGGCGACAGCGGCGCCGCACCCCCTTCCCGGTGACGGATCGCTCGAAGCTGACATTGACCTGATTGACCCGAGCCCTTATCAGCCGCGCTCCCGCTTTCGCGAACAGGCGCTTGAGGAGCTGGCACAGTCCATTCGCTCGAGCGGGATTGTCCAGCCCCTCGTCGTCCGAAGGGTTGGGGGCCGTTTCCAACTGATCGCCGGAGAGCGGCGCTGGAGGGCCGCGCAGCGTGCGGCATTGGCGCGCGTCCCCGTGGTAATCCGGGAGGTGGCCGAAGAGCTGGCGCTCGAAATGACGCTGGTGGAAAACCTGCAGCGGGAGGATCTCAACCCGATTGAGCAGGCCCATGCGTTCGAACGGCTGACCCAGGAATTTCACCTGACACAGGAACAAGTTGCCGAGCGCACCGGCAAGGATCGGACAACGATTGCCAATCTCCTTCGCCTGCTGAAGCTCGAACAGCCAATCCAGGACCTGATCGAGGAGGGGCGCCTATCGGCCGGGCACGGGCGCGCACTGCTGACCATTACGGAACCGAAGGCACGGCAGGAGATGGCACGGCGTGTGGCACAGAGCGGAATGAGCGTGCGGCAAGTTGAACGTCTGGCTTCGCGCGCGGGCCGCGCAAAGCCCGCCAGCCCCAGCCCTGCCCTCGACCCCAATACAAGGGCCGCGCTCGATGAGCTACAGCGCAGATTCGGCACGCGCGTAGTTCTCCGCCCGATGCGCGCGGGCCGCCCAGGTCATTTAACTTTTGAATACTACGACGCAAATGACCTCACACGGCTATACGATCGCTTGATGAGAGAATAAGAGCACGGAGGCCTTTGTGGCGTGGGGCTGGCTGGATCGGAAACGGGTTGACTCTCCGGACTGGACTGGATTTCTCGATCAGGGGATCAAACTCGAGGGGAAAATCGAGGCTAAGGGAACACTCCGCATCGATTCGGCGATGAAAGGGACTCTCATTTCCGAAGGGGTGCTGATTCTGGGCGAGCACGCGTCCGTCGAGGGGCAGATTGAGGGGAATTGCGTGGTCATCGCGGGGCGATTCGACGGGACGATTCAGGCTAAGGCCCGCGTGGAGATTCAGCCCAGAGGCATCGTAACAGGAAACATCTTCACACCCTGCCTGATCATCGAGCCCGGAGCAATCTTCGACGGGCAATGCCACATGCCCGGATCGTCGGAGTCGGCCAAGCCGGTGGTGATTCCGATCCGATCGAGCGTCCAGGCCACGCAGTAGATACGGCGCCAAATCGCGCTTCGCTCTGCTGCTTCACTCCACCACGACGCGCACAAACTTCTTTTTCCCGGCGCGGAGCAGATATACCCCGGGATTTGACAGGTCCAGTTCTCGCTTCACATCTTCGACACGCTGCCCGTTGATCTCCACGGCACTTTGTTTCATCAAGCGCTCGGCCTCGCTGCGCGACGCCGCCAGATGCAGCTCAACGAGCAGAGCGGAAAGGCGCCGAGGCTGGCCGCAGCGCAGGGTATGCGTTGGCGCATCTTCCGGCGTTTGTCGATCGCGAAAGACGCGCTGGAACTCCTCCATCGCGCGCCGCCCGGCCTCCTCACCGTGGAATCCAGCCACGATTGTGTGGGCCAACTGCATCTTTGCATCCATCGGGTGAAGGACTCCGCCGCGCACCTCTTCGCGCAGACGGACAATGACCGGCCAGGCGAAATCAGTCAGCAGCTCATAATAGGACCACATCAATTCGTCGGAAATCGACATCAGCTTGCCGAACATTTCTCCCGGCGATTCCGTGATGCCAACATAATTGCCCAGGCTCTTGGACATCTTTCTCTCGCCATCGAGACCGACGAGGATGGGCATGGTGAGCACCGCCTGCGGCGCGAGGCCGTATTCGCGCTGGATTTCGCGGTGCACCAGCATGTTGAATTTCTGCTCGGTGGCGCCCAGCTCAACGTCCGAGGCGAGAGCCACGGCGTCATAGGCGGTCAGAAGTGGATAGAGCAGCTCGTGTACGGAGATGGGCAGGTTCTTGTCGAGGCGGGTGCGGAAGTCCTCGCGCTCGAGCATGCGCGCCAGGCGGTAGTGGCCGCACAGCCGCACCACGTCGTAGCTCGACATCTTGCCGAGCCACTCGCTGTTGTAGCGCACCTCCGTCTTTTCCGGGTCGAGGATCTTGTAGACCTGCGCCAAGTAGGTCTTCGCATGGGCATCCACCTGCTCGCGTGTCAGCGGCGGGCGCGTTTCCGATTGTCCAGTCGGATCGCCGATCATGGCGGAGAAGTCGCCGATGAGGAAGATCGCCGTATGCCCCAAGTCCTGAAAATGCTTTAGCTTGCGCAGGACGACGGTGTGGCCGAGATGGATATCGGGCGCGGTCGGGTCCACTCCGAGGTAGACGCGCAGGGGTTTTCCGGTGCGCTCGGACTGCTCGAGCTTGGCCTTCAGCTCATCGTCGCGGATGATTTCCGCCGCGCCCTTTTTCAGGTGCGACAGCTGTTCCGGGACTGGTTTGAATTTCACGGCGCCCACTTAGTTGCCCCTTTAGTTGCCCCTTCCGCGCGGATTGGCTGGCGACGGGGTCAACAGCACCCGGCGGCCTTGCAGCCGGAAACGCCCTTCGAGAACAATCCGCACAGCCTCGGTGTAAATGCGATGCTCCTCGACGAGGATGCGCGCGGCCAGCGTTTCCGGCGTGTCGCCGTCCTGGACCGGGACCACCGCCTGGAGAAGGATGGGGCCGGCGTCGAGCTGTTCATCCACAAAGTGGACGGTGCAGCCCGAAAATTTCACCCCGTGGTCGAGCGCCTGGCGCTGTGCTTCGAGCCCGGGAAATGCCGGGAGGAGCGACGGGTGAATGTTCAGGATGCGGCCGCGAAATTGCTCGACGAAATAAGAAGAGATCATGCGCATATATCCGGCCAGGCAAACCAGCTCCACGCCTTTTTCCCGCAAGGCCGCGACCACCAGCCTGTCGTATGCCTCGCGCTCGAGGCCCTTTGAGGGAATCACGCGCGCCTCGATGTCGCGAGCGTGCGCTCGCTCGATCCCCGGCGCGCCTTCGCGGTTGCTGAGCACGAGGACGATTTCCGCGCCGGGAATGCGTCCGGCCGAAATGCTCTCTGCCAACGCCTCGAAGTTCGAGCCGCGTCCTGAAAGCAGAACGCCAATGCGATGGGCCATAATCGAGTGAAGGTAGCATAGTTCCACAACCGGGCAAAATGCCGGCTCCCGGGAACACCCACTTGCCGCGCGCGGCGCGCGGGCCGGATGGATGCTATAATTTATTTTTGCAGTGGCTCTCCGCAGCTGATTTTTCGAGCGGCACGGAGAGTGCGGAGCTGTCGGGCCGCCCTCGAAAGGACGGGAAAAGGGAAGCGCGGATGAACTCTCTCGCAAAGAAGATTGTCATTGTTCTGTCGGTGTTTGTGTTCGCCTACGTTGCAACGGGCTATGTCATGGGCCGCTCGTCGGACGAGAAGGCGTTCCGCGCGCTGACGGTTTACAGTGAGGTACTGGAGCATATCCAGCGCGACTACGTGGACGAGCCAAACATGCGCCAGGTGACAAACGGCTCACTGCGCGGCCTGCTCGACTCCCTTGATCCTCAATCAAGCTATATGAGCCCGCTGGAATACAAGGACTACGAGGACCGGCTCGCAGCGGCATTTCCGGCGAGTGCGGGCCTGGCACTCACCAAACGCTTCGGCTACGTCAGCGTCATCTCCGCTCTGCCGGACAGCCCCGGGCAAAAAGCCAATTTGCAGCTGGGAGACATCATCGAGAAGATTGCCGGCTTCACCACGGGGCAGATGGGAATTGATCAGGCGGAGCTGCTGCTGAGCGGCACGCCGGGACAAGTGGTGAAGCTCTCGGTGATTCGCCGCGGCCAGACAGAGCCGAAGAGCGTGGACGTGCCCCTGGCCGCGCTACCTCCGGCCGCGCCGGTTGAGGACAAGCTGCCGGGCAACATCGCCTACCTGCGCATTCCGGAATTCAATGCAGGGATGACCCAAAAGATCCGCGAGGACCTCGAGCAATTCAAGCGCCAGGGCGCCGGGAAGCTGATCCTCGATTTGCGCAATTGCGCGCTGGGCGACGATAACGAGGGAATCTCGACGGCGCAGCTCTTTCTTTCCTCCGGCACGATCACCACGCTTAAAGGCCAGGTGGTCAGCCCGGTGGTCTTCTCCGCCGATTCCTCGAAGGTCGTGTGGACCGCCCCGGTCACCGTGCTCATCGGTAATGGAACGTCAGGGCCGGCGGAGATTGTCGCCGGAGCCATCGCCGACAACCACCGCGGCGAGACCATCGGCGACCGGACCTACGGCACTGCTTCCGAACAGAAGCTGATTCCGCTCGATGACGGCTCGGCCATCATCCTGACCGTAGCGAACTACTACACGCCCGCCGGCAAGGAAATTCCCCTTGAGGGAGTGGCCCCTTCCGTCGTGGTGCGGCCCGTGGCGGATGACGTCGCCGCGATCAACAATCCCTATCCTCCCGCACCCAGCAGTTCACCCAGCGATCCGGTGGTCCAGAAGGCGCTCGAAATTCTGCAGGGCGCGGCCGGCGCGCGCAAGGCTGCCTGAACACCTTGCGGCGGCAAGGTTCGGCGTGGTTTGCGGCGCTTGCTCTGGCCGCCGCGCTGGCGGGCCTGGCGGGCTGCACAAAGAAGAGGCTCCCCGAAGCCGAGCGCCGCGCGGTGACCGAAGAAATCGTGGCCGCGGCACAGCGCGCCGCCGGACGCAGGCAGCCGGTCACGATTCGCCCGCACCTCCAAGCAGACCGGGAAGCGGTTGCCGACCGCGTTTATGTGACCCTCGACGACCCCTCGCGAATCATTGGATTGAAGCAAGCCTTCGCCGCCATAGCCCGCCGGCACAATTTGTCGTTTGCGGAGACCCCTTCGCGCGGTCTTGCCCGATTCGACTTCGCCTTTCACGGAGAGAAAACCCAGAGCGTTCGCGTGGTGTTTCCGCTGGCAGCGCCTTCTGGCTTGGCAGAGGCAATGCGACACCCGCGCCTGGCAATTATCGTTGACGATCTCGGGGAAGACCGCGCCGCCGCCGAGGAGGTTCTCGCGCTGCCTTTTTCTCTCACCGCCTCCGTGCTTCCACACCTTCCGTTCTCCTACGAAATCGCCGAGGAGGCCTGGCGGCGCGGCGACCAAGTGATGCTGCACCTTCCGATGGAAGCGGAAGTCGGCCGGGGAACGGTCGAGGCAAGCGAACTGCGCGTCGGAATGAATGCGGCGCAGGTGGAATCGGCGCTCGAGGGAATGCTGGCCACGGTTCCGCATGCAGTGGGCGCGAACAATCACGAGGGCTCGCGGGCCACGGCCGACCGGGCGCTGATGGCAGAGCTGATGCCGGACCTGCACCGCCACGGGCTTTTCTTCATCGATAGCCGGACAACGGCCGCAACCGTGGCCTATGATGCAGCGGTGCGCGCCGGAGTGCCTGCCGCTTCCCGCAAGGTGTTCCTCGACGACGTGCCGGATCGGCAGTCCGTGCTCGCGCAGCTCAATCTGGCCGCCCGCGACGCCCTCCGCGACGGCTCCGCCATCGCCATCGGCCATCCGCGCCCCTCCACTATCTCCGCGCTCGCCGATGGCGTCCCGACCCTCGAAAGCCGGGGAATCCGGCTGGTGTTTGCCTCTCAAATGACGCGGTAACAGCTTTGCTCCCCGGAGACGTGCATCGCTCCGGCACTCTCCCCGATTCCTGCTTCATTCTTTCACCTGTACAAAGAGACAGGTCAAAGTGCTGGAACGAAATCTGTCCGTACGTTCCATTTTCAGATGCGGCGGCGAGAGGTAGCCTCCTCAACAAGAGCCACGCTCCGGCGGGCATGTCCCCGGCGGAGCAAAGGGAAGGAGCCTATGCCCCACTGGATTGGAACAACGTCTCCTGCTGACGCGGGGATGACCGAATTCAAGCAGTGCCTCACGCACTTGCGCGACGGCCAAATGGATGCCGCCCTTCAGCATGCGCGGCGCGCGCTGGGAATCGCCCCAAAGAATCCTTTTTACCTGTCCTATACCGGCCTGCTCGCGGCGCTGGCTGAGAAGCGCTACGGGGATGGCGAGAACCTTTGCCAGGAGGCCCTGGGACTGCGGCACAATCACGCGCAGCTATACCTGAACCTCGCGGAGGTCTATCAACAGTCCGGGCGCACCCCGGATGCCATCGCCGTGCTTGAGAAAGGGCTGGTATCCGCGGGGCGCGATTTCCGCATTCGCCGGGCACTCGACAAAATTGGCACGCGGCGGGAGCCGGTGTTGACGTTTCTGCACCGCAGCCATCCGTTGAACCGGACCCTCGGCAAGCTCCGCCACCGGCTGGCGGGTCCGCCCCAGGCGGCTTGAGCCGCGCCGCCGAGGCCCACAAGTTGCGTTCCCCGTGACGCAAACCGGGACGGCCATCCGCGAGAGGCCGCCCCGGGTCCCCCTCTCTTGCCCGGCAAGAAACCTCCGGAAAGAAATCAGCCCTGGCCGAGTGGCAGGAAATACTGCGTGCCCTTGACCGGCTGGCGCAGGCGGCGCAACAGTTCCTGCAGGTCTTCGTTGTGCTCGACGAAATCAATCTCTGAAGTGTCCACTACCAGGAGATTCGATCCTGAGTAGCGGAAGAAGAAGTGCTCGTACGCCTTGGCGACCGCCTCGATGTATTCGGGAGAAATCTGCCGCTCCGCCGAGGCGTCTCGCTTCAGCACGCGCCGACGCAGGACTTCCGGCTTGGCCTGCAGATAAATGGTGAGGTCCGGGGTGGGCACGGAGGGGGCCAGCATGTCGAAATATTTTTCGTAGAGCCGCAGCTCCTCATTGTCGAGGTTGAGGTAGGCGAAAATCTTGTCCTTTTCGAAGAGAAAATCTCCGACGACGGGAGCCGGGCCGTGCTCGGGACACGTCTCCACAAGGCGGCAGTGGCGTTCGTAGAGAAAGTGCATCTGCGCGCGAAAGGCCGCGCCGGGCTTTTCCTGATAGAAATCGGCGAGGAACGGATTGTCCTCGACGTCGAAGACGCGGCGCGCGTGCGTTCGCTCGGCCAGGATGCCGGCCAGCGTGGACTTGCCGACGCGGATGGGCCCCTCGACGACGATATATTGAGGCGCACGAAAAGCTGGCGCGGATTGCATGGGCGGGCGATCAGCCATGGCGGGGGATTATAGCAAACGCCGGCGGACCAAAGAGGTTGGCCGCGCAGGCGCTGGTCGGCAGACCCTGGTCTCTCACCAATTCCGGGCCAGCACAGCCAGGATGCGTGCAAGCGCGTCCGCATCGCGCGTGTCAATCACTTCCCCTGGCGAATGGGAGTAGCGCAGCGGCCAGCCGAGGCTGATCGCGGCGACGCCGTAGGGAACGAACGCGGCATCGTCAGCGCCGCCGCCCGTGACGCCCGCCTGCACGGGAATGTGATTGGACCGGGCGAGCCCTTCGACGCGGGCAACGAGGTTGCGGGCAACAATATTCGAATCATCCACCGCGCGGATCACGAATCCCTGGCCGAGCGGCGCATCGGCGAACCGCTTCGATTCAAGCGGTGAATCGGAACTGACAAAGGTGTCCACGGCGAACACATAATCCGGCTTGCGCCCTTTCGCAGCGAGCCGCCCGGCCAGTGCCGCGGCCCCGTGCAGCCCCAGCTCTTCGCCCGTGGACCACACGAAGGTCACATTGCGGCCGCGCAACGGGCCGCCCAGAGCCCGGACGGCGGAGATCAGCGCCGCGCAGCCAACGCGGTCGTCGAGACTGCGGGCGCTGGCGCGCGTGCCCAGAAGCGAGCGGTATGCCTTGGGGATCGTGATCGAATTGCCGATTCGAATTCCCAGTTTGGCGACTTCCGCCGGGCTGCGCGCTCCCACGTCCACGCGAAGCGCTCGATCCTGCGTGGCGGGCCAGGTGAAATTCGGCTCGTCCCAGCCATTCGGGAGTTCCAGAATTCCCCAGCGGTCTCCCGTGGATGTGTGGATTGCGACGGGATGGCCCTGGTAAAAGTCCAGATTCATGCCGCCGAGAAGCGAGACTTCCAGGCATCCGTCATTCGAGATGGATTGCACCGCGAAGCCGATTTCATCCATGTGGGCGATGAAGAGGATTTGGGGCGCCCTCGAGTCTGCCGCCGGATCGCCGGCGTGGAGAATCAAATTCCCTGCCTCGTCGGTTTTCGGCTGGGCCCATTTGGGCAATAGCCCTTTTACCGCCTCGCGCACGGGCTGCTCGTGGCCGCTTGCACCATTGGTAGCGACCAGATGGCTGAGCATCTGGACCAGCGAGGACGGGGTCCCAAGCGGCCCTCTAACGCCGCGCGAGTGCGCGCGTTTCAGAGGTTCATCCGGGACCTTCGGTGCAGCGACGTACGCAGCCAGCAGGGAGACAAGCGCGCGCAAATCGGCGCGATCGAGCATTTCAACAGGCGTGTCGGCCCAGGCCGCAGCGATGCCGAGATGTGCCCATTTCGCGGGAAAAGCCGGCGCAGGAAGATAACCTGCGGGAATGAGCGCAGCGGAATAGTCGCTGGCGAACGGAATTTTGTTGGCGGCGGCGAGCTCGTGGAGTTCGGCGGGGAAACCGGAAAGTGTGCCGCTGGTCCGCTCCAGACCGAGCAGGACGCCGCTGCCAGGCTCCCGCCGCGGAGCGCGATGCACGCCTTGCAATCCGGCCACGGGCCCGCCGGGAAGCATCCGGCCGACGTAGATCATTTCGTCAGCTTGCGTGCTGCGCAGAATCCGCTGGAGTCCTCGCGCGCCCGTCCATTGCTGGACGACGAACGCCACCGTCAGCGTGCCCTTCAGCTTTGCCGGATCAATTTCCTGGAGTAGTTCGGTCAGAGCAGCCGCGCCGAATTTGTCCCCCACGCCTCGGCCCGCGCACATCCGCTGGCTCCTGTTGGGGTCCGCGACGGAAAAGCCCGTGGACGGTTCGAGCATGTCGCTGCCGCCGGGTGTGAACATTCCGCCATCGATCAGCACGGGGCTCAGAATGTCCACACCGGCCGCGCGAACCTCGGCCGCGGAGCTGGCACCAATGTCCACGTACATGTTTTCGATGTCGGCGGGATCCGGCGAGTGAGCGCGGCCCGCTCGCAGATGGATCGAAAGGCCGGCGACGACGCCGTTGATCCATTTGCCGGAAGCAGTGCCCACGGCCACCGGCTGTGCGGAATAGAGTTCGTTGAAAATTGGAGGCAGGCGCCGCTGCGGCAGACGCTGCAAACGCAGGTAGCCATCGGGTGTGATTCCGCTGACGACATAGCCCGGCTCATCCATCGGCGCGACTATGAGCCGGCGCGGAGAGCCGCTGCCGAGCGTGACGATGACGTCGCCTAGATTGTCCGTGCGCGGATGGAGGACGCCGAGGAGGCTGCGGATTTTCTCCGCGAGCGCACCCTCGTGCCCGGAAACGGCCGCCGTCCCGGCGAATTCCCCAAGATTTCCCGCCGCACCGTCCTCGGATGCTGCCTCGGGGCCGGCCTGCCCGGCAGCGGCCTGGATACGCAGGCCGAAGCAAAGAAAAGCAGCCACGAAGCCCCACTTGATCAGAAGCCGCCTTCCGCGCTGGCGCGCACCGCTCGGTGATATGCCCCTGTCGGGCCGCAAGGTTTCGCTCCTGGACAGACAACCTAGCATGATCGGGGCGGCTTGCCCAAGAGTTCGGCCAGCGCCGCTGCCTCCGGGCGGAGGGCGTATTTGCCGCTTGCGACAGCGGTTCCATCCTGTGTACAAAATGGGCGGGGAGGATTTCATGAGATTGCGAGCCGCTTGGCTGGCGTTCTTTATTCCGCTGTGTGCTGTGAGCGCATTCGGCCAGGGGAAAAAAACGGCAGCGAAAAGCCCCCTCGTGGCACGGGTCGGCAACACCGGCTTTCTCGAACTTCGCGCAGACAGCTTCCCGTCGCTGACCGCACGCCAGAAGGCGCTGGCCTACTGGCTGACCCGGGCGTCCATCGCGATTGACCCGATCATTTATGATCAGCTTTCTAGCTATGGGCTGCGGCAGAAGCGGCTGCTCGAGGAAATTGTCGCGCATCCGGAGGGAATCGCACCGGCGACGGTGGCCCGCATCAGGGATTTTGCGGAGCTTTTCTGGGCCAACCGAGGCAATCACAATGATTACACCGCTCAGAAATTTATGCCCTCCTTCACGTTCGACGAGCTGACGCAGGCCGCATTCACCGCGCAGCGCCATGGCGCGATGCGAAGCACTCCCGCCGGCCTTCCGCCGCTCCTCACGCGCGCGCAGCTCGAAAAAGAGCTGGAGGATTTGCGCGCGTCATTTTTTGATCCCGCCTTCGAGCCGATGGACACGGCTAAGACGCCCTCGGGCGGGCTGGATATTGTGCAGGCCAGCTCGAACACGTTTTACGGCCCGGGCGTCTCCCTGGCCAACTTGAAGGGCTTTCATGAGGAGCACCCGCTGAATTCACGCGTGGTCAAGGATGCGGACGGAACGCTGCGCGAGGAAGTCTATCGTGCGGGGACGCCGGACGGCTCGATTCCGCCGGGGTTGTACGCGCTGTACCTGAAGAAGGCCAACGAGTATCTCTCGAAGGCGCGTGCATTCGCCGATCCACAGCAGGCGCAGGTGATCGCGGACCTGATCCGCTATTACCAGACCGGCGATTTTCAGGATTGGCTCCGGTTCGACGCGGATTGGGTGCGCAACAACGCCACGGTGGATTTCGCCAACGGCTTCATCGAGGTTTACCGCGACGCCCGCGGAGCGAAAGGAAGTTCGCAGAGCTTCGTGACCCTCACCGACCAGGCGCTGTCGCGCAAGATGGCCACGCTCGCCAACAATGCCGCCTATTTCGAGGAAAAGGCTCCCTGGGCCGCGCAGTACAAGCGGACCACCTTCACTTCGCCGGTGGTCAAGGCCGTGGAAACGCTCATTGAAACGGGCGATTTCCACGTGGATACGATCGGCGACAATCTGCCGAATGAAAATGTGATCCACGAAAAGTATGGCACCAAGAATTTCCTCTTCACCGGCACCAGCCGCGCATTCAGCGAAGCCATCGGCGCCGCGCCGGTGAAGGAGTTCGCCTCCTCCCCCGAGGAGATTGCCCGCTTCGAGAAATATGGCGACGAAGCCGAGGACCTGATGACCGCTCTGCATGAAGTCATCGGCCACGGCTCGGGGAAGCTCAGCCCGCGGCTGACGGCCGGCGCCGAGCCGTACCTCAAGGAATATTTTTCGACGCTCGAGGAGGGCCGCGCCGACCTGATGGCGCTCTGGAACGTCTGGGACCCGAAGCTGAAGGAGCTGGGCCTGATTTCGAATCAGGAGGAAGTGGCAAAAACGATGTACGACTCCGCGGCACGCGCCGCCCTGACGCAGCTCTACCGCATCCCGAGGGGCGACACGATCGAGGAGGACCACCAGCGCGACCGCCAGCTCATCGTGCGCTACATCATGGACAAGACCGGGGCCATCGAGCAGTTCAACCGCGATGGGAAGACCTATCTCCGCGTGAAGGACTACGCCAAAATGCGCCAGGGCGTCGGCATGCTGCTGGCCGAACTCATGCGCATCAAGGCTGAGGGCGATTACACCGCCATCAAGGCTCTGGTGAACCAGTACGGCGTCCACTTCGACCCGGCGCTGCGCGATCAGGTGGTGGCCCGCTATAAGAAGCTCGACCTGCCGAGCGAATGGGCGGGAATCAATGCGGAGCTGGCCGCACAGATCGGGAACGGTGGCCACATCGCCCAGGTCGAGATCAGCTACCCTCCCGACCCGGTGAGCCAATACCTGGGTTATGCGGCCATGTACGACCCGAACATACGCCGCGCCGCCCCTGCCCACTGATGGATCGAGGAAGGCGGGGCCGCGCTTGGTGGCCGTGTGCCCGGTGATATACTCGCGCGGCAGAATCGCAGCATCATAAGGAGGCAATCATGAGCGAACCCGCTGCGGCGAAGAGCAATCCCTTCGATCCGGAGCTGTTCCGGCCTGCGGCCATCTCGGCGGAAATGCAAGCCGCCAACGAGGCCATGCGCAAGGCCATGCTGACGGCGCCGGACTGGTGGGAAATTGGCGCAGCCGCCCAGCGTGCCTCGGCTACAAGCGGCCGTGGACCGATTCCTCCGGCGCCGAAATCAGAGCGGGCTCGAACGATCTATGCCACCGCTCCGGACGGGCGCAAGGTGCCGCTGCGGGTGATTGCTCCGGAACGAGCGCGCGGCGTCTATCTGCATGTCCACGGCGGAGGGCTGGTCCTCGGCTCCTCCGAGGGGCAAGACCCGATGCTGGAGCGCATCGTGATGAACACCGGAATGGCCTGCGCGAGCGTGGAATACCGTCTCGCGCCCGAAAATCCCTATCCGGCGGCGTGGGACGATT
The DNA here is from genome assembly GCA_021780215.1 of Acidobacteriota bacterium. Taxonomy (GTDB): domain Bacteria; phylum Acidobacteriota; class Terriglobia; order Acidiferrales; family UBA7541; genus Palsa-295. Next base: position 677 of record JAJXZD010000137.1, on the reverse strand, counting down.
GCGAAACGGCCGCCTTGTGGCTGGTGAAAAACGCGAAATCTGAATTCGGCACCGACGCGCTGACGATTGGCGGCGAATCCGCCGGCGCCACGCTCTCCGCGGCCACGCTGCTGCGCATGCGCGACCGCCACGGCTACACGGGCTTCCGCGCCGCGAACCTGTCCTATGGAAACTTCGATTCGTCCATGACGCCCAGCCAGACGCTCACGCCGGAGCGGGGATTGCTCGTCGGAAAGCTGAACATCCGCAAGTTCCGGGAAGCCTATCTGCCGGCCGGAATCGATCCGCGCGATCCGGACGTCTCGCCGCTTTACGCGCGCCTCGACCGGATGCCGCCGACGCTCTTCACCGTCGGCACACTCGATCCGCTGCTCGACGATTCGCTGTTTCTCTATGCGCGCTGGATCGCCGCGGGAAACGAGGCGGAACTCGCGGTCTATCCCGGCGCGCCCCACGTCTTCAATATTTTCCCCACGCCGTTGGGAGCGCCGGCAAACGCGCGGATTGACGCCTATTTGAAGCGCGCCATCGCCTGAGCGGCGGCGGGATTTTCGCGCCGGTTCAGGAGCGGCACAACTCGGCGAGGATTGCCTCGCGGTGCGCCAGCGCTATCCTCTCCATGAGACGAAGGGCGTACGCGTAGCCCGCGCACGATAATCCCCCCAGGGCGAGCAGGA
>JAJXZD010000150.1 GCA_021780215.1 Acidobacteriota bacterium | reverse complement strand
CCGGCCGAAGCCGCCATCCGGACAGCGTCCTCGGTGGTGCGCTGGAGATGATCCACTGTCCATCCCTCTACCATGCGGCGAATGGGGCTGGAGCCAAGGAACATGGCGGCTTCGAGCGGCTGGCCCACGCGCTGGCAGATTTCGATCATGGCCCGAATATCGTCCGGGTGGGTGCGGCCGCCGATGTTCGCGCGCATCTTCAGGCTCGAGGCAATCAGCTCCCGCGCCAGTGCTTCGGTATCGGCGAAGGCGCGCGGTCCCGCGCCCGGCAGGCCGATGTTGACCAGGTTGACCCCCAGCGCATCCATCAGGTGCAGGATTTCAATCTTTTCGGCGATCGAGGGGTCGCGCACCGAGGGATTCTGCAGCCCGTCGCGCAGTGTTTCGTCGCAGATCGTCACGCGCCGACCCGGAGGAATCTCCGGCCCGGAATGCTTGTTCCAGTCGTAGATGAGGTCGTCGGTCATGGCGATGGCGATGCGCGCCTCGGGACTGCCCACGCTGCCCCTGCCAGGCGCAAGGATACCACCGGAATCAGATATCCGTTGGCCTTTGCGCGGAAGCAACTATCTCTGGCTGAAGCATTTCAAGGCGGGCAGGCAGACTTGGGATGTGAGCAGGCTTTTCCAAGATCGCTTGAGCATTGGACCGACCCGGGGCTTCGGTATAACATGACCGCTTTGCCGGAGTGTTCCTGGAGAGCCATGGAGCTACGCAAGGATCCGATCACACGCAGTTGGGTTGTAGTAGGGCAGCCGGAGACGGACCTTGAATCGTCCGGTCCTTGCCCATTATGTCCGGACAGCCCCCAATGGGCGTCTCCCTTGCTTACGCTTCCCTCCCAGGGGCCGCCGCAGGTGCGGGTGTTTCCTCATCCTCATCCGATCTATCGAATTGAGGGCGATCCCGACCGCACCGCCGAGGGAATCTATGATCGAATGGCTGGCGTGGGGGCCCACGAAATCATCATCGAGACGCCGGACCATTCCCGTTCTCTGACGCAGTTCTCGGATGAGGATGTCGAGCGCGTTCTGGAAGCCTATGCGCTGCGGATCGCGGACTTGAAGCGTGACGCACGCTTCAAGTATGTGGCGGTGTTCAAAAATCAGGGAACTCTGGCGGGAGAGGAATGGCCGCATGCCAATTCGCAGCTAACCGCGACCACCTTTGTGCCGCGGCGCATCCTCTACGAACTCCGCTCCTCTCGCGAATGGTACCGGGAGCGCGATCGCTGCGTCTTTTGCGACATTCTGCGGCAAGAGGTGCGCCAGAAGTCCCGGCTGGTGGACAGCGTTGGAGACTATCTGGCCTTTTGCCCGTATGCGTCTCGCGTACCCTACGAGACTTGGCTCATCCCTCGCATACACAGTCACCAGTTCGAGACACATTCTCCGGGGGAGAATCGCGGGCACCTGGCGGCGCTGCTGGTTCGCACGTGGCGGCGCCTGGCCCAGATTGCCCCGAGCTATCACATGGTAGTGCATACGGCTCCGAACACGCTGCAGAGCAAAGGGGAGTTGAGCGAGTACTGGAGAACGATTGCGGGCGATTACCACTGGCACATCGAGATACTGCCCATCGTCGAGACGCGCAGCAAGTCTTATAGCATCAAGGAAGTCTATTTCAATGCGACGCTGCCAGAGCAAGCCGCCGAGCGATTGCGCCAACTGGATCCAGACGTAAAATGATTCCTCGTCCGCAAGATCGCATGGCGAGCCGCCCGCCGGGAAATGGAGAGCGCGGTGGAATCTTCTTCCGCCTGCTGTTTCTGCTGTTTTTTCTCTGTCTGGTGTTTGCCGCTTACTTATTGCGCCATCCCCTTCTGCGTATGGCCGGCAGTTTCTGGGTGGTCAACGAGACGCCCGTGCCTGCCGACGCCATCGTTATTTTGGGAGACGACAACTATGCGGCCGACCGCGCCACGAGGGCCGCGGAGCTTTTCAAGGCGGGCTGGGCGCCACGAATTATCGCCAGTGGGCGCTATCTGCGGCCTTATGCCAGCATCGCCGAGATCGAGCAACACGACCTGCTTGACCGCGGCGTTCCCAAAGATGCGATCGTCCCCTTTGCTCATCGCGCAGAGAACACGCGAGAGGAAGCAGAGGCCCTGAGCCAATTGCTGACCACCCGAGGATGGAAGCGCGTTCTGCTGGTGACATCGAACTACCATACCCGCCGGGCAGACTATATTTGTGAGAGGGCTTTTTCGCCGGGGACCACACTCCGCGTGGTGGCAGCCCCGGACTACGAATATGATCCTCGTGTCTGGTGGCAGAGCCGAAGAGGCGTCAAGATTTTCTCACATGAGCTTGTGGGAATGTTTGTGGCGATGTGGGAGATGCGGCACGAGGATGTGCAAACCACAGGCATCGTTTGAAAACGCTCCCCGTGTGGCGGGGAGTGGCAAGATGTACCCTTTGCGTACATTGTTCATTTACAGCGGGTTGACGCTGTACTATATTTCGCCCGTGTGATGCGGTCAGCCCCGCAGTGCCTGAATTCTTGATACCGACGGGGGGTCCAATGTGGCGTAAACCAACGGAAACACACCCGAACGTGCAGCCTTCTTCCGCGCTGCCGGCATCTTCACTTAGGAGTCCCGAGTCACCTCAGGTGACCTCACGGCCGACCGTCCCGGCCTCTCTAGTACCCGCGGAGCGGCCGAGAGGAGAAAAGGTCTCGGTTGCCGATTCGAGAATTGGGCCGGGGCTCAGGATTCGCGGAGAATGCTCGGGAAATGAGGATTTCTGCGTGGATGGCGAGGTTCAGGGCACGATTCGGCTAACCGGCGCTCGGCTGACGGTCGGAGAGAAGGGAAGCGTTCAGGCCGACGTCGAAGCGCGGGAGATCATAGTGGGCGGGATGGTGCAGGGCAATCTAAGGGCCAGCGAGCGCCTGCGTCTGGGCGCATCAAGCGATGTCCGCGGAGACCTGCAAGCGCCGTGCATCGGCATAGAGGACGGTGCTCGTTTCCATGGGCGCGCCGAAGTGACGCGCGGTACTGCCTCAGAGACTTTGCCGGCGGGTAGCGGAACAGAAGATGCCGATTCTTTCCGGCCAGTTTCCGCCAACGCTGAGTAGACCTGGAAGGGTAAATGAACTGGACGGCAAAGGCACGGTTGAGCGCGGCGGCCACACCCTCGCAGGGGACCAAGCCCGGACCTGCGGTTTCGGCGCAAGTCTCGTCGAATATGCGCGTTTCGAACAGCCTCAAGGAGTTCTTGTGGCTGTTAAGCGACATTCCACACGCGCGCATTCTTGATCTCGGGCCCGTCTGGCAATCCACGGTGAGTTTTTTTGTGGATAAGGGCTTTCGCCTCTCGACGGAGGATTTGCTGAGGGCGTGGAAGGAGTTCCTGGTGGTCGAGGAGGAGAGTCTGCGAACGGCCGCCGTCGGGGACCCGGGAGAGAGGGTTTCACAGGAAGTTCTCGTGGAGAGATTTCTCGGTGAAGCGCTGCAATATTCCGGGCCGAGCTTCCATGGCGTGCTAGCCTGGGACTTGCTCGACTATCTGGACCCTTCCGTGGTGCCGCTCCTGATGGAGCGGATTTTCAGCGTTCTGCACCCCGGAGGCGCCATGTTAGCCCTCTTCCACAGCCGTCCACCAGAGCGCTTTCACCGGTACCGCATTGTAGATAACCAGACCATCGAGCTTCTACCCGCCCCTACGGTTGCCGTGCACGGGCATGTCTTCCAAAATCGCGAAATTCTGGACCTGTTCGCGCGATTCCGCTCCTCCAAGACCTTCGTCGGACGCGACCAGATGCGCGAAGCGCTCTTCCTGAAGTAGCCGGGGAGACGGTTGCCCCCATGCTTCGTCTAACGTGGCGGGCGCCACGATAGTCCTCCCCAACGGCAGGAGCTTTCATCTCCTGTTTGACAACCCGGCCGGATGCTTTAACATCTGGTTGAGCGGAAACACCTCGCTTTCCCGGGTGGGCAGTATTTTGCACGGCGGGACAGCCATTTTGCAGCGTGTTTACCCTCGCTCTTCGCCATCTTGAGCTCCGGGCCTTTCGACAGGCCGGAGAGGCGCGAGGACAGTCGTCCTCTTGGCGGTAAGAATCATAAGAATCAAACGATACGTTTGGCTTCCTGAGGAGACAATCGGCCGATGACGAGCGCGAAGTCGCGGTGGGCGGGGAACGATCGAGGCAATGGAGCGGAATGGGCCGTGCGGCTTAACCGGCTTGCCGGGAGGTTCGGGGAGGCAAGAGGCGCCACGGCCTTTGCAGCCGGGATGCTGGCGGCGGCCGGTCTGCTGGGCTTGGCCGCTTGCGGCGGGTCAGGCTCTTCCAGTGTGATTCGATCGGTAGCCATCTCTCCGACGGCGATCTCCGTTCCAATCAACGGCCAGGCGTATTTCTCTGCCGTGGTCACCCTTACCAATTCCACGCTCTCGCCTACAACATCCATCAGCTGGGAGGTGAACGGGATCGCGGGAGGGAGCCCCACGGTGGGAAAGATTGTCTCCTCGAGCGTGGATTCCAATGTCGGTGTGTACACAGCGCCGGCGACGGTGCCGACGAGCTCCAACGGAACAGTCAACATCACTGCGGTTGTCCAACAGACCACTTCTTCGGGAACCAACACGGGCGCGAGCGTAACGTCGAACACCGCGGTCGTCACAGTGGGGGCAGGCCTAGGTCTGACGGTGACGCCTACGTCCGCCAATGTCCCGGCGGGAGGAAGCCTCCAAATCACCGCGCTGCTGAACGGCGTGGTGGATCAGAATGCCACCTGGGCAGTGTCCTCTGCCAGCGGGGCAACGGCCAGCAATGTAATCGGCACGGTCAGCCTGACGGGACTCTACACCGCGCCAGATTCACCGCCTCCCGGTGGCACGGTTACCGTCACAGCCACCGATGGGGCCGCCTCCGCCGCGGCCGCTCTCCGGATCTCCTATTCGGACTTGTCGCTGGATGGGCCTTATGCATTCTCTTTCACCGGCAACGATCAGTCGGGTTTTCTTGCAGTGGCGGGCAGCCTCGTGGCCGACCCCGCCAAGGTGGAAAAGCTGATCAAGGACCTGGCCAACCAGGCGGCCAAGGATCAGCCCGAACTGGCCGCGGCGCTCACC
>JAJXZD010000193.1 GCA_021780215.1 Acidobacteriota bacterium | reverse complement strand
TTTTGCGCACGGAAACAGCGGTGCTCTCCCTGCTGGCAATTCTCAGTTATGTGTGGGGCAACTGAGCGGGGAATCGGCCGCGCCAAACATCGAGCGCCTTGCATTTTGTTCGTGTGCGCCGTCGTGATATAAATGGAAAAGGTGAGCATGCGAAGTGTGCCTCAATCCGGCCCGGAGACCCTGCACACGGCAGCGCCTCTACCCCAGTTGAGACGTGAAATTCGCGGATGGACGCGCGACCTCGCCGTGGCTCTCGGCCTGGCTATTGTGGTGATGATTTTTCTGTACCAGCCTGTCAAGGTCGAGGGCACCAGCATGAATCCCCTCCTGAGCGACCAGGAGAGAATTTTCATCAACAAGTTTGTCTATCGTTTCGAGCCGATTGATCGCGGTGACGTGGTCGTCTTCTGGTATCCTCTGGACCGCTCCAAGTCGTTCATCAAGCGCGTCGTGGGATTGCCCGGGGAGACGATTGAGATTCGTTCCGGAGTTGTGTATGTGGACGGGAGCAAGCTGCCGGACCAATACGTGCCAGCGAGTTATCTGGATGGTTCGAACTATGGTCCGCGGGTCATCGCTCCGGATGAGTATTTCGTGATGGGCGATCATCGGGACAGCTCGAATGATTCGCGGGTGTTTGGGCCGGTTCCCCGGCGGTACATTTACGGCAAGGCGGTATTCGCTTACTGGCCGGTGAACCACTTCGGAACGCTCACTCCACCCCCGACCGTTAATGCAGCGGCAAAATGAAAATTCCTGGAGGACACACTGACCGAGCCCCTCGCAAACGGCGCGACCCTCGCGCTCGAGGACGGAAGAGTCTTTAGCGGTCGTGCGGCGGGCGCGCGCGCGCGCCGCGGCGGCGAAGTCGTTTTTAACACCGGCATTACCGGCTATCAGGAAGTTTTCACCGACCCAAGCTACGCCGGGCAGATTGTGTGCCTGACGTATCCGCACATCGGCAACGTCGGTGCGAATCTCGAAGATGAGGAGGCCGGAAGGCCCCACATCGAATCGCTGATCGTCCGCGAATTCTCCCCCATGGCGTCCAACTGGCGCTCGCAGGAGTCGGCCCAGCAGTACCTCGAGCGTCACGGCGTGCCCGTGATCTGGGACATCGACACCCGCGCACTCGTGCTTCACCTGCGGCGCAAGGGTGCGCTGCGCGGCGTGGTAGCCACGGACGGAACTCCGGCGGAGAAACTCATTGCGGAGGCGCGCGCCTTGCCGCCCATGGCCGGATTGGAATTGGCCAGCCGAGTCAGCTCAGGAAATGTCTATCCGTGGACAAAGGGGTCGATTGATCTCGCCTTGCCACTTACTCCCACGGAGACCACCGAGCGCGCGGCTCGCTACCGTGTGGTCGCCTACGATTTCGGGATCAAGCGGAATATTCTGCGCCTGCTGGTCGATCGGGGATGCGACGTAACCGTTGTGCCCGCGAAAACCTCTGTACAGGACGTGCTGGCACTCAAGCCGCAAGGCGTTTTCCTCTCGAACGGTCCCGGAGATCCGGAGCCGGCGGGGTACGCCGTCGCCAACATTCGTGCGCTGCTGGGGCGGGTCCCGATTTTCGGGATATGCCTGGGGCACCAGCTTTGCGGTCTGGCGCTCGGCGGGCGAACGTTTAAATTGAAATTCGGCCATCACGGCTCGAACCATCCGGTGAAAAATCTTCGGACGCAGAAGGTGGAGATCACGGCGCAGAACCACGGCTTTTGCGTGGACCCGGATTCGCTCCCCGCGCGCGATGTCGAAATCACGCACATCAATCTGAACGATCAGACCAACGAGGGGCTGCGGCACCGCTCGCTGCCTCTCTTCAGCGTGCAGTACCACCCCGAGGCATCGCCCGGCCCGCACGACGCGCGCTACCTCTTCGACGCTTTCGTCGCCATGATGAAGGAAGGCGTGGCATGAGTTGCCGCCCGGGCATAGAGCGGTGCCTGGTCACGGAGCGTGCCCTGACCGGGGCCGAAGAGCGGGAGGCTATATGGAAGGTAGCGGGGAACAGGACACGGAAATTGGCCAGGGAGGCCGCACAGCGATAAGTCATGCCGAAACGCACTGACATTCACAAGATTCTGATTATCGGTTCCGGGCCCATTGTGATTGGGCAGGCCTGCGAATTCGACTACTCCGGGACGCAAGCTTGCAAGGCGCTGCGCGCGGAGGGATACCACGTCATCCTCGTCAACTCGAACCCGGCGACGATCATGACCGATCCGGAGGTCGCCGACCGCACCTACATCGAGCCGCTTTCACGGGAATATCTCGAAGCCATCATCGCCGCGGAGCGCCCGGACGCGGTGCTTCCTACGGTTGGCGGCCAGACCGGATTGAATCTTGCCGTGGAACTGGCCGAAGGCGGCATCCTCGAGAAATATGGAGTGAAGTTGATCGGCGCGTCCCTGCGAGCCATCAAAATTGCCGAAGACCGTCTTTTGTTCAAGGACGCTTGCCGCCGCGTGGGCCTGGAGGTACCGGCATCGGCGGTGGTCACAAACATTCCCGAGGCGATCAAACAAGCGGATGCGCTCGGCTATCCCGTGGTCATCCGGCCGTCGTTCACACTTGGCGGGACGGGAGGGTCGATCGCGTACAACCACGAGGAATTCGGCGAGGCCATTTCCCGCGCGCTCGACGCCAGCCCGGTCCATCAGGCGCTGATCGAGGAGTCCGTGATCGGCTGGAAGGAATTCGAACTCGAGGTGATGCGCGATTTCCGGGACAACTTTGTGGTGATCTGTTCAATTGAGAACTTCGACCCGATGGGCATTCACACGGGAGATTCGATCACCGTCGCGCCGGCGCAAACGCTGACCGACAAGGAATATCAGCGGATGCGGGACGCCGCGGCGGCCATCATTCGCGAGGTGGGCGTCGAGACCGGGGGATCGAACATCCAGTTCGCGATTGATCCGGAAACCGGGCGAATGACGGTGATTGAGATGAACCCGCGCGTCTCGCGCAGCTCGGCGCTGGCCAGCAAAGCCACCGGCTTCCCCATCGCCAAGATCGCCGCGAAACTGGCCGTGGGCATGACTCTGGACGAGATCCCCAACGACATCACGCGGAAGACGCCGGCCTCCTTCGAGCCAACCATTGATTACGTCGTCGCCAAAATTCCGAAGTGGCAGTTCGAGAAGTTCCCGGGCAGCGACCCTACCCTCAGCACGCAGATGAAGTCGGTGGGCGAGGTGATGGCTCTGGGGCGCACTTTCCAGGAGGCGCTTTGCAAGGCCATCCGGGCGCTCGAGCCGAGCGCGGCCTGGCGCCCGCCCGCGGAGGTCACCACGGCGCTGCTGCGCGAGAAGCTCCACGTGCCGGGCCCCGACCGCATCCACTGGCTCTTCGAGGCGCTCGAAAGAGGAATGAAACGCGAGGAGGTGTGTGAGCTGACAGGGATTGACCCATGGTTCATCCGTCAGCTCGAGGAGATGCTCGCCGTAGACCGCCGCATCGCGGCCACCACGCTATCGAAATGCTCCCGCGAGCTGCTGCTGGAATCCAAACGCTCCGGCGCGAGCGACGAAGAGATCGCCAAGCTGTGGAACGTAAAGTCCTCCTCGGTGCGCGCGCGGCGGCGGGATCTCGGCGTCGTTCCGGTCTTCAAACGGGTGGACACCTGCGCCGCCGAGTTCGAGTCTTTTACTCCGTATCTCTATTCGACCTACGAGGACGAGGATGAGGCGGAAGCGGCCGCGCGCCGCAAAATCGTCATCCTGGGAAGCGGGCCCAGCCGCATCGGGCAGGGAATCGAATTCGATTATTGCTGCTGCCACGCGGCCATGGCGCTGAAGGAAGACGGTTACGAGACCATCATGGTCAACTGCAATCCGGAGACGGTCTCGACCGACTACGACACCTCCGATCGCCTGTATTTCGAGCCTCTCACGCTTGAGGACGTGCTGGCAGTCCTGGACCGCGAAAAGCCGGACGGCGTGATTGTGCAGTTCGGCGGCCAGACGCCATTGAATCTGGCACTGGAGCTGAAGCGCAACGGCGCAAAGATCATTGGCACGGACCCCGAGTCTATTGACCTGGCGGAGAACCGCCAGCTGTTCGGCGCGCTGCTCGAGGAGTTGCGCATTCCACAGCCCCGGGCGGGCACGGCGCTCGCTCCTCAAGAGGCCGTGCGAGTCGCTTCGGAGATTGGGTTGCCGGTGCTGGTCCGGCCCAGCTACGTGCTCGGCGGGCGCGCGATGGTGATCGCCTACGATTTGAAGACCGTCGAGGAGTACGTCGCGCAGGCGGTGCTGATCGGCACCACGTCCGATCCTAAGCGCCCCGTTTTGCTCGACCAGTTTCTCGAGGACGCTACCGAGGTGGATGTGGATGCGCTGGCGGATGGTCAGGATGTGGTCATCGCCGGCATCATGGAGCACATCGAGGAGGCCGGCATCCATTCCGGCGACTCGTCCTGCGTTCTCCCCTCGGTGACTTTGAAGCCCGCGATTCTTGACCAGATTCGGGACTACACCGCGCGCCTGGCTCGCGCCCTGCACGTGGTCGGTTTGATGAATATTCAATATGCCATTCAGGCCGACAAGGTCTACGTCCTGGAAGTGAACCCGCGGGCTTCGCGGACCGTTCCCTACGTCAGCAAGGCGACCGGCGTTCCGCTGGCCAAGGTGGCCGCGCGCCTGATGACCGGCCGCAAGCTGAAGGAAATGCATCTGCCCCTGGTGGAAAGGAACGGAATTCAGGAGATTGCCCTGCGAGACTACTACGCCGTCAAATCACCCGTCTTCCCGTTCAACAAGTTCCGCGGCGTGGATACGATTCTAGGGCCGGAGATGCGTTCGACCGGAGAGGTGATGGGCATTGCGTCCACCTTCGGCCAGGCCTTCGCCAAGGCCCAGCTTGCCGCCGGGCAGCGCCTGCCGCTCACGGGAACCGTTTTTATGAGCGTCAATGATCACGACAAGCGCATGGTGGCGGGCGTGGCCAAGGACCTCGCCGCCGCCGGTCTGAAAATCATCGCCACGCGCGGCACCGCGGCGGCCCTGAACCGGTCGGGAATTGAAGCCGAAGAAGTGTACAAGGTGAACGAGGGCCGGCCGAACATTGTGGACCTGATCAAGACCGGGAAGGTGAATCTGGTGATCAACACTCCGCTCGGCCGGGAATCTTTCTACGACGAGAAATCCATCCGTCGCGCCGCCGTGCGCTACAACGTGCCGTGTATCACCACTCTTTCGGCCGCCAACGCCGCGGCTCGGGGAATCCGCGCGATGGCCGGCCGTCTGGCCGATGTTGCGCCCCTGCAGGACCTGCATCGGCGGCGCTCCGTAGTCTCCGCGGACGCGTCCTAGGCGGCTGGATGGGCGCTGCCCAGTGGGAAAGATGCCTCTTTCGATGACACCGCCGCGGTTGCTGCGATAAGCGGGCCCGTGTATCATGGCTGCCTGCATGGAGTCGCAGCGCATACTCTTTCGAGAGATTCCCCACACCTCTACGCTTCTTTCCACCTTTCTTGACGATTTCAGCCGGGTGGCTGCGTACTACGCGCACCCCCCGACCGCTGCGGGGGTGAGCTCGGCCGCGCGGCAGATTCGGTACGATGCCTCTCTCCGCCATGCGGTGGCCGATATTCTGCGGGAACAGAACCAGCGCTTTGCTCCAGCGGGCAGGCTGGACCCGGTGGCCAGCCGCAATCTGGACCGCTTTGCGAATGGCGCTGCGACGGTGCTTACCGGCCAGCAAGTGGGACTTTTTACCGGCCCGGCGTTCAGCTTCTACAAGGCGCTTTCAGCGGTGCGGTGCGCGGAAGAGACGACCCAGCGCGGCGCCGATGCGATCCCCATTTTCTGGCTGGCTACCGAGGACCACGACATTGCCGAAGTAAATCACGCCTTTTGGAACACCCGCAAAGGCCTGGCGCGTTACGAACTTCCCTTGCGAGAGGAGGACGCCGGGCGGGGAGTGGGCTCGGTTCCTCTCGATGGTGGAATTGCGGATCTGGTCAATTCAGCGGGTGCCACACTCGAAGGCCCGTTTGCCGGCGATATCCTGGCCGCGCTCCGCGAAAGTTATGCCGATGGCGAGACCTATGGAACGGCTTTCGCCAAGCTGTTATCGCGCCTGCTGGCCGGGAGAGGGATCCTGCTCGTGGATCCGTCCGACCCGCGACTGCACCGGTTGGCTGCAGGGATATATCAGAAGGCCCTCCAATCGTCCGATGAGCTGCGCGAGGGGCTTTTTGAACGATCCCGCGAGCTTGAGCGGGAGGGGTTCCACGCGCAAGTCAAGGTGACGCACGAGACGACGCTGCTCTTTCGCAGCATGTCCGGAGTTCGCGTGCCTTTGCGGACGCGAGACGGAGCGTTTCTTGCCGGAGACGCCGAGTTTTCCCGCGCGCAACTCGTCTCGGAGGCTGAGAACCGCCCGGAGCTGTTCACACCGAACGCGTTGCTACGGCCGGTCGTGCAGGATTCACTGTTTCCGACCGTTGCGTACATTGGCGGGCCGGCGGAAATTGCCTACTTCGCACAGGCGCAGGTCGTCTATCAGAAGCTGCTAGGAAGAATGCCGGCGATTTTGCCCCGTGCCAGTTTCACTATTGTCGAGCCTCCGATGGCGCGATTTCTTGGGCAGTACGGCCTCGGAGTGCGGGACATCCTCGCCGGAAGACAGCAGATGCGCTCGATGATGGAGCAGAGATCACTCCCCAGTGATCTGGCGGGTGAGTTCGATACCGGGGAAAGGAAGCTGCAAGATCTGCTTCGCAGTTATGGAGAGCCGCTGGCTCGTCTGGACGCGACGCTGGCGGACGCCCTTCGCTCGACAGAGGAGAAGATTCTCCATCAGTTCAGCCAGCTCAAAGGCAAGGTCGGCCGCGCATTGAACTTTCGATCCGGCGTTCTCGACCGGCACGAGCGGATTCTGCTCGACTCACTCTATCCCAATGGAGGATTGCAGGAACGGACACTGTGCGCCCTTCCCATGCTGGCGGAGTACGGGATGGAGCTCCTCGACATCCTCACCGGGCTGGCCTCGGTGACTGATGCGACCGGCGGGGCTCCGGGTGCGTGGACGCATTGCGCCGTGTTTGTCTGATTCACGGGCGGCTTCCGCTCATCCCCCGGGGAGGGCGGAAGGCACTCCGGACGTTCTAATGTATTCCGCGCCGTGCGCCGCATGTTAAAATTCCCCACGGAATTCTTATCCATCATCATGCCAGCGGAGGTGTATTCCCCATGAAGATTACAAATGGAAAACAGAAGGGATTGAAGGCGGTTTCTAACGAGCGCGGCGTGATTGCCGCGGCGGCCATGGACCAGCGCGGCTCGCTCAAGAGCGCCATCGCCAAGGAGAAGGGTGTCGACAAGAGCGCGGTGACGCCTGCCATGCTCGAGGAGTTCAAGACTGCCGTTGTTCGCGTCCTCACGCCCTACGCCAGCGCCATCCTGCTCGACCCGGAATATGGCCTTCCGGCGGCAAAAGCCAGGGCGAAGAATGCCGGCCTCTTGCTCGCCTACGAGAACAGCGGCTATGACAATACCCGTCCTGGCCGGCTGCCGGACCTGCTCGACCTCTGGTCGGTCCGCCGTCTGGTGTCGGCGGGCGCCGATTGCGTCAAGATCCTTCTCTATTACACGCCCTTCGATCCCCCCGCCATCAATGAAGTGAAGCATGCCTGGGTGGAGCGCATCGGAGCGGAATGCGCCGCCGCAGACGTCCCTTTCTTCCTGGAATTCGTCGGCTATGAGGAAGGCGCGGACGAAAAAGGCCTCGAATTCGCCAAGAAAAAACCGGAAGTCGTGGCGCGCAGTATGGAGGAGTTTTCCAAGCCCCAGTACGGCGTGGATGTTCTGAAGGTCGAAGTCCCGGTCAATATGGCTTTTGTGGCAGGAACAAAAGCCTGCAAGGGAGAGTCCGCCTACACGCGCGAGCAGGCCAAGGAGCATTTCCGCCGGGCCGCTGCCGTCGCCAAGAAGCCGTTCATTTACCTCTCTGCTGGGGTAAGCAACGACGTCTTCAGCGAGACGCTCGATCTGGCCGCCGAGAGCGGTGTCAATTTCTCGGGAGTTCTGTGCGGTCGTGCCACCTGGAAGGACGGGATACCGGTCTACGCAAAGCAGGGAGCCAAGGCCCTCGAGGATTGGCTTGCAGGGCAGGGTGTGAAGAACATCCAGAACGTCAACGGGCGGCTCAAGGCGGCCAAGCCCTGGTTCAGCTTTTATGGCGTATCTTCGGCCACCGCATTGTCCTGACACGGCGGCCCGAAGAGCTTCGGTAAACTCCGCGGCCTGAGCAGGCGGCGCGCTCTGCATGCATCATTGCAGAGTTGCGGGCGCGCATTTCCGCCCATATGCGGGCACCCCACACAACTACGCGCGGTGGAATTTCACGTCGAGCGGTGCATTCATATGGGGAACGCTCAGATGCTTCTTCTCGAAGGCGGAAATGTCCGCCTCATGGACGAGCGTGAGGCCTATGTCGTCGAGTCCCTTCAGCAGGCATTCGCGGCGGAAGGGATCGAGGGTGAAGGAAAATTGCAAGCCGCTACCGTCTGCCACAATCTGGCGTTCGAGGTCCACGGTGAGGCGATAGCCTTCGGTCCGGGCGGCGCGCTGGAAGAGCTCGTCCATCTGCTGCGTGGTGAGCGTGACGGGCAGGAGGCCGTTTTTGAAGCAGTTGTTGTAGAAAATGTCCGCGTAGCTGGGCGCCAGGATCGCGCGGAATCCGTAGTCGAGCAGTGCCCAGGGGGCGTGCTCGCGGCTTGATCCGCATCCGAAATTGGCACGCGCCAGCAGAATGCTGGCGCCCGCATAGCGCGGCAAGTTGAGGATAAATTCAGGATTCGGCTTTTCCTCCGGCAAGTAGCGCCAGTCGTAGAAAAGAATCCGGCCATATCCCTCGCGCGTCAGGAACTTCAGAAACTGCTTGGGGACCATCTGGTCCGTGTCCACATTGACGCGATCGAGCGGCGCCACCAGGCCCGTATGCTTGATGAAGGGTTGCATCTTTATTCAGCTCCGTCCACACCGGGAAATTTGCGAATGTCTACGAAATGGCCCTCGATCGCCGCAGCTGCGGCCATCACCGGGCTGACTAGATGGGTGCGGCTGCCCTTGCCCTGGCGGCCCTCAAAATTGCGATTCGATGTGCTGGCCGAACGCTCGCCGGCGGGCAGCACGTCGTCGTTCATGCCTATGCACATGCTGCATCCCGCGTCGCGCCATTCGAAGCCCGCATCGCGGAAAACCTTGTCGAGGCCTTCCTTCTCGGCTTGCGCTTTCACCACGCGAGAGCCGGGGACAGCCAGCGCCTGCTTGACCGATTTGGCGATGCGCCTCCCGGCGACGACGCGCGAAGCGGCGCGCAGGTCCTCGATCCTGGAATTTGTGCATGAGCCGATGAACACGCGATCTACCGGAATGTCTGTGATCGACGTGCCGGGCTTCAGCCCCATGTACACGAGCGCGCTCTCGGCAGCCTTGCGGTCCACCGGATCGGAGAAGGAAGATGGATCGGGCACGCGGCCGGTCACCTGCGTGACCATGCCTGGGTTCGTGCCCCAGGTCACCATCGGAGCCAGCTCCGCAGCCGTCAGGGTGACCGTGGCGTCATAGGTTGCTCCGGGATCGGTTGCCAGGGTTTTCCAATACTCGACGGCCTCCTGAAAATCCTTGCCGCGCGGGGCGAAGGGCCGGCCTTCGACATAAGCGAAGGTCGTGTCATCCGGGGCCACCATGCCGGCGCGCGCGCCGCCCTCGATAGTCATATTGCACATCGTCATGCGGCCTTCCATCGAAAGCCCGCGAACGGCCTCGCCCGTATACTCGGCAACGTACCCCGTACCGCCGGCGATGCCGATCTTTCCGATGATGGCGAGAATGATGTCCTTCGCTGTGACACCGCGCGGACGCGGCCCCTGCACTTCAATCCGCATCGATTTTGACTTGAACTGGGTCAGGCACTGCGTGGCCAGCACATGCTCGACCTCGCTTGTTCCGATGCCGAAGGCCAGAGCGCCGAGAGCTCCGTGGGTGGAGGTGTGGCTGTCGCCGCAAACGATGGTACAGCCGGGTAGCGTAATGCCGAGTTCTGGCCCGATCACATGCACGATGCCCTGATTGCGGCTGTGCATATCGAAGAGGTTGATGCCGAACTCCTCGCAGTTCCGCGCCAGGGCGGCAAATTGCGCGGCGGCGTCCGGATCGGCCACGGGAAGTTCGCGATTTTTCGTCGAGACGGAGTGGTCCATCACCGCGAAGGCCAACTCCGGCCGGCGTACCGTGCGCCCAGCCGCCTTCAAACCGGCAAAAGCCTGCGGTGACGTACCCTCGTGAACCAGGTGGCGGTCTATATAAATCAGCGAGGGTTTTCCAGGCTCCTCGCGGACGATGTGCGCGTTCCAGATCTTTTCATACAGAGTGCGAGCTGGCATGGATGGATGCTCTCTCTTTCCGGTCAAATTGTATCAGAATTTCTGTCACCCCGCGGGCGTTGCGAGCAGCCATTGGACGCTGGCCGCTGGCGGCTAGACAGTCCTTGGGCGCGATGCTACTTTGTTGGGCGCGAACCAGCGGAGAGTGCTGCAATGAAAGCAGTAGTCATTTCCGGGCATGGTGGCCCGGAGGTCTTGCGCTATGCCGAGGTGCCCGAGCCCCCGATAGGACGGCAGGAAGTCCTGGTCCGGGTGCGGGCCTGCGCGCTCAACCATCTCGACTTGTGGGTTCGGGGGGGCCTGCCGGGGCAAAAACTGGCCTTTCCTCACATTCTGGGCAGCGACATTTCCGGGGAAGTGGCGCGCGTGGGAGAAGATGTCGCGCGGGTGCGTCCGGGCGACCGCGTGCTCCTGGCGCCGGGACTCTCCTGCGGTCAATGCGTTCACTGCATCGCCGGGCACGACAATTTTTGCAAGGACTACACGCTATTTGGCGCGGGAGTCCACGGTGGCTATGCTGAATTTGTCAAATCCCCCGCCGTCAACGTGATTCCGATTCCGGGAGGGCTCACGTTCGAGCAGGCTGCGGCGGTCCCGCTGGCCTTCCTCACCGCCTGGCACATGCTGTTCTCTCGGGCACGGCTTCAGCCAGGGGAGGTAGTGCTCGTGATGGGCGCGAGCAGCGGCGTGGGAGGCGCGGCGATTCAGATTGCGAAGGCGGCGGGCGCACGGGTGATTGCTGCGTCGACGACTGAGGCCAAGTTGGCGAAGGCGAAGGAGCTAGGAGCGGATGACGTGGTCTTGAGCTCCGGGGAATTCGCCAGGGAAGTGAAGCGCCGGACGAATGGCCGGGGCGTGGACGTGGTCGTCGAACATGTGGGGCAGGCCACCTGGGAGCAGAGCATCTACAGTCTGGCGCCGGGTGGTCGTTTGGTCACCTGTGGAGCGACCACCGGATTCGAAGGGAAAGTGAATATCGGCTATTTGTTTGCGAGGCAACTCTCCCTGCTTGGATCTTTCATGGGCAGCAAGGCGGAGCTATTCTCCGCGCTGGCGCTTATTGAGCGCGGCCTGCTTAGGCCGGTGATAGATTGCACGATGCCCCTCGAGCGCGCCGCCGACGCCCACCGCCGCCTCGAAGAGCGCCAGCAATTCGGCAAAATTGTCCTGCAAGTGGCCGGATGAGTGGGAGAGCAATCCTTTAAGCGCATGCGCCGCGAAACTACCAGCGTCTCTCAGGAGGATTACCTTAAGGCCATCTGGGAACTCGTGCAGGAGGAGCAGGCGCCGATCAGTGCGCGCCTGGCGGAGGACCTGAGCGTTACGCCCCCAGCGGTCACCGCCGCGCTCAAGCGGATGACGCGCGACGGGTACCTGCGCGTGCTGCGCGGTGGACGCATTGCGCTCTCCTCAAAAGGCAGGAGCACGGCACAGCACCTCGTTCTGCGCCATCGTCTCGCGGAAAAACTGCTTACGGACGTGGTTGGGCTGGCCTGGACCCGCGCGCACGAGGAAGCCGAGCACCTGGAGCACGGCATATCCCCGGAGGTCGCCGCCCTCCTGCTAAAGCGCTTTGGGCGCGACAGCCGCTGCCCCCATGGCGTGCCGCTGTTCGGTGGGATGTTCCGGCTCCGGAGAAAATTCGGGGCCCTGCGGTTGGCTCAGGCCGGCGTGGGTGCCTCCTACGAGGTCCTGCGCGTCTACGAAAAAGACCCGCGATTCCTCGAATTCCTCGACCAGCGCAACCTGCGCCCCGCGGCGCGGCTGCGCGTGCTCAGACGGGAATATGACGAGACAATGTCGATAGCAGTGGCCGGGCATGCGTCGGCGCCTCTCCATCTCGGCAAGCCGGCCACGGAGCGCATCTGGGTGCGGCGGCTGGCGTGAACCGCGATTTGCAGGCCGCAGAACTGCGGCTGGATCAGGGGAGCCGATGCCTATGCCTATGCTGAGCGCCCTGCGCTACTACTGGATCATCTCGCGGGGTTACCGCCTGCGCCCATGGGAATCGCCATACATTCAATGGCGGCTGGAAACCTTCTTCGGCGCTCAGGCTGCGGACCTGACTGCCGGGCAGTTTTTCCGACTGCTGTGGCGCGAACGCGCCCGCCTCGAGCGTTTCCTGGCCTGGGTAGATGATGCGCGCGAGCGCTCTTCCAAAACCGGCTGACGCGGCCTTCGGCGCGCATATGAACGGCGGCAAACGATTCCGGGTAAGAGGGTCAGACGGGAGCGGGTGTGCACACTGGAGGCGAAGGCCCACTCCATGCCGGTGGCGTATAATTGATATAGGTGTTAGGCATGCTCGCAGTGAAAGATTCCGCACAAGCGCCTTCCATTCATGAGGCCCGTTGGTGGGAGCCCGAGTCGGGCGGGCGGGTTCATTGCTATCTTTGCCCGCGTCACTGCCATATCGGTGAAGGGCAGGCCGGCTTCTGCTTCATTCGCGCCAACCACGGCGGCAAACTCTACACCCTCGGATACGCGCATCCGGCCGCGCTGCAGATTGACCCCATCGAAAAGAAGCCGCTCAATCACTTTTACCCGGGCACGCGGGTATTCTCCCTGGGCACGGCGGGATGCAATCTGGGCTGCTCTTTCTGCCAGAACTGGGA
Organism: Acidobacteriota bacterium; assembly: GCA_021780215.1. Taxonomy (GTDB): domain Bacteria; phylum Acidobacteriota; class Terriglobia; order Acidiferrales; family UBA7541; genus Palsa-295. The sequence goes on along the minus strand of JAJXZD010000193.1, from coordinate 7,894 downwards.
CATTTCGAAATCACGGATGGACCAGGCCGCCGCGGCCTATGTCCCTCCCGAGGATGTGGTTCGCCTGGCGATCCGCAACGGTTGCCCGTCCATCGCCTTCACCTACAACGAGCCGACGATTTGGGCCGAGTACTTGATTGACATTTGCCTGGCAGCGCATGAATCCGGCCTCAAGACGGTCATGGTGTCGAACGGCTACATCACTCACGAAGCCTTCCACGATGTCTACAGGCATATAGACGCCGCCAATATTGACCTGAAGGCCTTCACCGAGGATTTTTACGGCCGCATCACGCTTTCCCACTTGCAGCCCGTTCTGGAAACCATCGAGCGGCTGAAGCATGAGACCAAAGTCTGGTTTGAGATCACCAACCTTCTGATTCCCGGGCTGAACGATGCCCCTTCGGAAACGCACGCCTTGGTTGAATGGGTGCTGAACCATCTCGGACCGGATGTTCCGCTGCACTTCACTGCGTTTCACCCGGATTTTAAGATGCGCGACCGGTCACGCACTCTGCCGGAGACGCTTCACGCCGCGAGGAAGATGGCCCTCGCCGCCGGATTGCACTACGTGTACGAGGGCAATATCCGCGACGGAGCCGGAGACACGGTCTGCCCATCCTGCCGGATGCTTCTGATTCGCCGCTCCTGGTTTGCCATCGAGGCAAATCACCTCCACAACGGCTGCTGCCCCCGGTGCGGGCTCGAAATCCCTGGCCGCTGGCCAGGTATTGGCCAGAAGGAACCCGCACGACTCTCTCCCCACGAGGAAGCAGCCGTGGCGGAACGCTACGGCGATCTGAATCTGTAAGGCTTTGCAGCCAGTTTAATACGCTCAGCGGTTTTCGCTCTCTTTCGAAAGGGCTCCGGCTGGTTGCGGGCACCTCTGCATACCGAAATCGGACAAGCGGCGTTATTATGTGGCCATGACAGACTCCGCCGTCCCCCGGCTGCCGATTGACCTTCGCAGCGATACAGTTACGCGACCCACGCCGGCCATGCGCCGGGCCATGGCCGAGGCTGAGGTGGGCGATGACGTTTATGGCGAGGATCCCACCGTCAACCGGTTGCAGGCACGCGCGGCGGAGATTTTCGGGCGTGAAGCGGCCTTGTTTGTCCCCAGCGGCTCGATGGGCAATCTCCTCGCGATCAAGGCCTGGACCCGCCATGGCACAGAGGTCATTAGCGAACAGCGCGCCCATATTGCCATTTACGAGATGGCTTCGATGTCCGCCATCGCCGGATGCATGCCCCGCGTCGCGTCCGCGCCGAAGGGCATACTCACCTGGGAGCTGATTGAGCCGCTGATTCGTCCCAAGCTCTATTACTGCTCGCAGACCGCGCTTGTTGAGCTGGAGAACACGAGCAATATGCACGGAGGGTCGGTCTATCCTCCGGCGGTCGCCGAGGAGATATGTGACCGCACCCATGCTGTCGGCCTACCGGTTCATCTCGATGGAGCGCGTATATTTAACGCTGCCGTGGCGCTGGGGCGCAGCGTCGCCGAGCTCACGCGCAAGTTTGACTCGGTGATGTTCTGCCTCTCGAAGGGCCTGGGAGCTCCGGTCGGCTCGATGCTCGTGGGGTCGCGCGATTTTATTGAGAGGGTTCATTCCGGGCGCAAGCTGCTGGGCGGAGGAATGCGGCAGGTCGGCGTTCTCGCGGCGGCGGGACTCGTCGCGCTTGAGCAGACTCCCGCCATTCTTCACGTGGATCATGAGAATGCGGGGCGCCTCGCCGAAGAATTGGCGAGGATACCCGGCATCTCCCTCGACCCGCGGGAGGTCGTGACCAATATCGTCATCTTCGACGTCGGCTCTAGCGGGCGCACCGCTGAGGAAATCTGTTCCGCGCTGGCCCATCGCGGCGTCCTCTGTGGCCCGACGGGGAAATACAGCATTCGCATGGTGACCCATTACGACGTGGATCGTGTAGGTGTTGACCTCGCCATTGCCGCCGTTAAGGAAACCTTGGCGGCTCCGTCCGGGCGGGCAATTTCGGCACGATAGCTTAAGCAATCAACAGTTTGCCGTTTGTCCCCTGGATCATCTCCCGCATTCGCGGTCGAGATTCCTGTGCGACTTTGCTAAGATTCCTCTTCTTATGATGGGGAGCAGTTCAACTTGAGAATTCATTCTCTCGGCTTCATGGCGGCAGCAGTGTTGGCGTTTGGAATATCGGGCTGCGGCAGGAAAAGTGCGGAGAAGAATGTCCCCCCGCCGGCTCCTACCGCCGTCGTGAATCCCGCCACCGCAGGGACCATTTCTGGAAATGTTGTGCTGGATGGGCCGGTTCCATCTTTTCACCCGATTGACATGAGCGCCGAACCTGCCTGCGTGCAGGCAAACCCGACGCCCGTGATTCCTCCGATTGTCGTGACCGGCGAGCACGGGGCTCTGGCGAATGTGGTGGTATATGTGAAGGCCGGGCTGGGTGAGTACCGCTACGATGTTCCGCAGACGCCCGCCCTGCTCGACCAAAAGGGTTGCATGTACGACCCGAGGGTCGTCGCTGTTGTGGAGGGCCAGCCGCTCGAAATACGCAACAGCGATGCGACCGTGCACAACATCCACCCGATGCCCCGCATCAACCACGCCTGGAACCGTTCCGAGGAGCCCGGCTCGCCGCCGTTCCGCGTAACGTTCGACCACCCGGAAACTGCCATTCCCATCATGTGCAACGTCCATCCCTGGATGCGCGCTTATCTGTTTGTCTTCGACAACCCCTACTTTGCGGTGACGGCAAAGACGGGAACCTTCGAGCTGAAGGGTCTTCCGCCCGGAACGTACACGATCGAAGCCTGGCAGGAGCACTTCGGTATTCAGGACCAAACCGTCACGCTCGGTCCCAAGGAGTCCAAGTCCATTTCCTTCGTATATCGCTCAGACCGCTCGCATTGGAACTACCGGCCTCGCTCCTCCGGTGGCCATGGAGTGGAGTAGCATCGTGCGGATGCGGAAGAAAAATCCGGAGGCAAAGCTCATGACTGTGCATAAGAAATTCTCGGCGCCGTGGCGGGCCGTCCTGCTCGGGATTCTTGTCGCTGTGTTTTCAGGAGCGCCGGCCGTGGCCAGGGCGAAGGCCGCCGCGGATGGGGCTGGACAACTGACAAAAGCCCAGGTGCTCAGCCTGCAGAAGAAGTTTCAGGATGCCAGCGTCGCGGCGGATGTCGCGACGGTCTCGTCCCTGATGGCGGACGACGCCATTTTTGCTCATGGCAATGGCATGGCCCAGACGAAGGCGCAGTATCTCGCGTGGCTGAACCAGGTCAAGTTGCTCAAGTACGAATCGGAGGAAAGCAAGGTCATCTTCTTCCATGGCGGAGCGATCGTGACCGGAGTGACGGACATCGGGATCGCCCCGCCGGCAAACGCGCCCGGGCGGCAGCCGATCATGCTGCACATGCGGGTTTCAACCGTGTGGGTGCGGACGCACGCCGGATGGCAACTGCTACTGAATCAGGGCACGCCGATCACCGCCCCTCCAGGGCCTAGGCCCGTGGCAGGCGCAAGTTCGCGCTAGCTGTTAGGGGCGAAATGGATTTTGCCGGGGGCAGGGGACTCTCCTCTTGACAACTGTGCCGTCAGGGTGTCAATTCGCCCATACAAGGGGCGAGCGACCCACACCTGTCGGCCTTTTCTTCTCACCTTCTGGCTCGCCCTGGAAGAGCTATGGCAGGAGGAGAATATGGCCGAAGTGACCCAGCGGAGACGGACGGCGGAAGGCTGCGCCTATGGCAGACCCGCGCAACACCCGGACGAGGAGCTGACCCGGGTAGGCCCGAATACGCCATGCGGAGAGCTGATGCGGCGGTACTGGCAGCCGGTGGCCGTATCAGAGAAGGTGACCAACCGCCCGCGGTATGTGCGTATTTTGGGCGAGGACCTCATAATCTTCCGCGACAAGAAGGGGCGTCCGGGGCTGCTCTATCCACGCTGCATGCATCGCGGCACGACTCTCTTTTATGGCAAGGTGAGCGAGGAGGGCATCGCCTGCTGCTATCACGGCTGGCTGTTTGATGTCGAAGGCCGCTGCCTGCTCCAGCCTTGCGAGCCCGATGGCGGGCGCAACCGCGACGCGGCGCGGCAGCCGTGGTATCCGGTCGAGGATCGCTATGGGCTGGTGTTCGCGTATATGGGCCCGCCGGAAAAGAAGCCGGTCCTGCCGCGTTACGACATTCTCGAAGAGCTTGGGCCGGAGGAAGAAGTGCGCGCCTATGTCGGAGCCTTCGGAGCGACTGGAGACACCAGCCTTGCGGTTGCGCCCTACAGCTGGCTCCATATGAACGATAACGTGATGGACCCGTTTCACGTGCAGGTGCTGCACTCGACATTCAGCACGGTGCAGTTCGTCCCACAGTTCGCGCTGATGCCCAAGGTCGAATTCTTCGCTACGGAGAATGGCGTCTGCTATTCGGCCAAGCGCCGCCTCGACGACGGCCGGGAATACGACCGCATCTCTTCCTTCCTGATGCCCAACATCATGTCAGTGCCCAATCCCATCCAAATCGATCAGGAGCGGGCGAACATGATTTCCTGGGCTCTGCCCGTGGATGACTCGCACTTCACCATGGCCACGGCGGCGCGCGTTCCCAGGTCAGCTCCGGACCTTTTCGGCGGGATCCGCTTGAATGGGAAGCTGTGGGGAGAAATGACCGAGCAAGAGCACCAGGACACGCCCGGCGATTATGAGGCGCAGGCCGGGCAAGGCCCCATCTCGCTTCATTCCGAGGAGCATCTGGCGTCCAGCGACCGCGGGATCATCCTGCAGCGCCGCATGCTCAAGGCGCAGATCAAAGCCGTGGCCGAGGGCGGCGATCCGATTGGCGTTACCTTCGATCCAACCGGGGGTATGGTCAAAATCCGGTCGGGGAATTACTACCATGCCTCCCAGCATGCCTGACGCGCGCTCCGCCGCTGTGGGTGCGCCCCCTGCAGCGCGGGTGATTCACCTTGAAAGCGTGCCCATGCTGGAGCGAGCGCATGTGCGCTCGGGCGTTTTCCGGTCACGCCGACTTCTTGCTGGGGAGCCGGGCACGCCGGGGAATTTCTCCCTTCAGCTTTCGCACACCCCGGACACCTATTTCTCGCCGCGGCACCGGCACAATTTCGACCAGGTTCGCTACCAGCTCGAAGGAGAATTCGATTTCGCGTCTGATGGCGTGATGAAGCCGGGGTCGGTGGCCTATTTCCCCGAGGGAACCTTCTACGGCCCGCAATCCAGCGGAGCAAGCAGCCTGACCCTGGTGCTGCAATTTGGAGGGGCGAGCGGGAACGGCTACATTTCGGCGGAACAATATGAGCAGGCGGCTGCCGAGCTGGCAAAGCTGGGCTCGTTCGAAAGAGGCATTTTTATCGAGCGCAAGGCGGATGGCAGGAGGAGCAACAAGGACGCCTACGAGGCCGTCTGGGAGCGGGTCCACAAACGCCCGCTGGTGAATCCCCCGGAGCGCTATCTCCATCCGGTGTTCATGATGCCGGACCATTTCGGCTGGCTTCCGGTGGAGGGCCAAGCCGGGGCTTTCTGCAAATCGCTGGGCGAATTTTCCGAGCGCGGCACGCGAATCGCTTTCTATCGGCTGGATCCCGGCGCAACGCTCCGGCTCGCCGCACATTCCATCTATTTTTCCGTGCAAGGGGCTGGGCGGATCGGAGAGCAGGAATTTGGCGAGCGGGCCACGATCCACACGATAGCAGCTGAAAATGCCGGGCCGGGCGATAGCGGGCCGGTTTGCGTGAGCTCCGGCAAAGGCCTGGAACTGTTCCACATTGGTTTGCCCCGATTTCGGTAGCCTTCGGGCATTGGCGGACATGGGCGGCCTCTTGCCGCCCAACGAGCTTCGCGCGTTCTTGGCGAATGTTTTTGCCTTTTGCCCGCAGGCTGCATAAAATAGGCGAGCTTTTTAACCCGTGATGCCAGAGAATTCACCCCAAGCGTCTCGCGGCGTTTACCGCTTCGCGGTATTCACTTCCTGCTGCACCGTCCTGCTGCTGATGGCCGGCGGGCTGGTGACCAATAACCTGGCGGGCGACTCCGTTCCCGACTGGCCGCTGGCGTACGGCCGGTTGATTCCTCCGCTGGTCGGTGGTATTCGGTTCGAATACTCCCACCGCGTAATTGCCGGCGTGGTATCGATTCTCACGCTGGTGCTGGCCATATGGATTGCCCGCGTGGAGCGGCGCCCGGTGGCGCGGCGGCTGGGCTGGCTGGCCCTGGGGCTGGTGATTGCACAAGCAGTGCTGGGTGGTATTCGCGTCCTTGAAGGGGACCCTGCGGTTTCGGCCACGGCACATGCGGCTCTTGCGCAGATCTTTTTCATTACGCTGGCGGGTCTTTCGCTTTATTTGAGCCCGTGGTGGCAGTCTGATCTGCCCACAGCCAGCGATTCCGGTTCGCCGCGGGCTGCTTCGATAGCCGCGTGGACCACGGTGGTGATTTTCCTTCAGGTGGTTCTTGGAGCCGCGTTCCGGCACGGCGCGATTGGAATCATCCCGCATCTGATTGGGGCCGGCATCGTCACCGCGCTGGTGGTATGGACGGGGCGGGCGGTCAAGCGGCGCTTTCCGGGAGCGCGTGACCTGCGGCGCGGAGTGGTCTGGCTGCACTCGTTCTTCGGTTTGCAGGTCTTGCTGGGATTCGCGGCTTGGTGGGCGATGACCTCCGCGCTGGCGGCGGTGCAGCCGACGGCGCTGTTTGTGACATTGACGGTAGCGCACGTCTTGGGAGGCGCGCTGCTGCTGGCGTCGTCCACGCTGCTCACCCTGGCGTGTTTCCGGGTGGTGCGTGGGGCATCCCGCGCAGAGGGTTCGCTTGCCGAACCGGCGCAGCGTGCTGCGGCGGGTTCGGCAGAACGAGCGGGAGGGTAGGGGAGGCAGATGAGCGAACTGCGCGCCGAAGCGGTTTCCGGTCCAGAAAAGCCCTGGGCCTACATGGTGCTGACCAAGCCCGACGTCACGTTTCTCGTGGTGATTACCACGCTTGCAGGATTTTATCTAGGTTGCCGCGGGCCGATCGAATGGGGCCTGATGCTGCATACGGTTTGTGCCACGATGCTCGTTGCCGGAGGCACGGCCGCCCTCAATCAGTACGTGGAACGCGACCAGGATGCTCTCATGCGGCGCACGGCTTCGCGCCCTCTCCCCTCGGGACAGTTGCGGCCGCGCGAGGTGCTGATCTTCGGACTGGTGACGATTGTTCTTGGCGCAACTTGGCTGGCGCTGGCGGCAAATGGCCTCTCCGCGCTGGTGGCTCTTGCAACGTCCGCCCTGTATCTGGGCCTGTACACGCCGCTCAAGACGCGCACCACGCTCTCGACCGCCATCGGCGCCATTCCGGGAGCATTGCCTCCTCTCATCGGCTGGGCGGCGGCACGCGGCTCACTTTCTCCTGCCGCTTGGGTGCTTTTCGCCATATTGTTCTTCTGGCAATTTCCCCACTTCATGTCCATTGCCTGGATTTACCGCGAGGATTATGCGCGCGCAGGCATCCGGATGCTTCCGGTGGTGGATCGCACGGGCAATTCCACATTCCGCCAGATTATCGGCACGTCGGCGGTTCTGGTGTGGGTGAGCGCTCTGCCGTCGCTCGTGGGCATGGCGGGCGTGCGGTATTTCTTCGGGGCGCTGCTGCTGGGCATGATCCTGCTGCAAGTGGGGCTTTGGGCCAACCGCTCGCGTACCAATGCTCGTGCGAAGTGGCTGATGCACGCCACAGTGGCGCACATCCCCATTCTCCTTTTGTGGCTTGTTCTGGATAAGCTGGCGGTGCGATGAGATTGTCCGCGGCGCGGGAGTTGCGCGATTGAACCCCGCCTGCGAAACTTGCCCTCCATGATTCTTCCGTCTGTTTCATCGTTTCCGGCCATAAATGCGGGGCTGAATGGAGCCAGTGGGGT
>JAJXZD010000130.1:1940-5192 GCA_021780215.1 Acidobacteriota bacterium | reverse complement strand
CGACAGGAGCCAACGTCTTGCTTTTGGTAGGGTTTGCGTCATTGGTCACAATGCGTCGCGCGAACTATACACGGAAGAGCAAACCAAAATAAAGTCCTCTATAGGCAATGTTATGAATGATGCACGGCGCGATGGAAGCTTACTGCGGCGCTGAGGGCAATCGGTCGAACGGAATCGCCCAAGCCGGAACCACGGTAACCCCTTGACCCGGCTTAGTTTATGGGCGACTCGTACAAGGACAATTTGCAGCGGATCTCATTCGGCCCGCTAGAATGCGCGCGCAGACAGCCGTCTCGTCACCGCTTAGCGGTCCGTCTTGACCTCAGTCTGGGTCTCCGCAGAGACCTTGGCCAGCAATTGCACAAATTCCTGCCGGCGATCCTTTTGGTCAAGCCCCTGATGGGCCTCGGCGACCTGTGTCGCGTTCATGGAGCAAAACTTCGGCCCGCACATAGAGCAGAATTTGGCGTCCTTGTAAAAGTCGTCCGGAAGAGTCTCGTCGTGCATGGCGCGGGCCGTTTCCGGGTCGAGCGAGAGCTGAAACTGCTTCTCCCAATCAAACAGGAATCGGGCATAGCTAAGCGCATCGTCCCGATCCCGAGCGCCCGGCCGATGCCGGGCGACGTCCGCGGCATGCGCAGCGATCTTGTAGGCGATGACCCCCTGGCGGACATCGTCCGCGTTCGGCAGGCCGAGATGCTCCTTCGGAGTGACGTAGCACAACATGGAAGCACCGTGCCAACCAATCATCGCGGCGCCGATGGCGCTGGTGATGTGGTCATACCCGGGAGCGATATCCGTCACGAGCGGCCCAAGTGTGTAGAAGGGGGCTTCATAGCACAACTCCTGCTCCTTCTTGACCTGCAGCTCGATCTGATCGAGCGGGATGTGGCCCGGCCCTTCGATCATCACCTGCACGCCGTACTCCCAGGCCTTCTTGGTAAGCTCGCCAAGGACGCGGAGTTCGGTGAACTGCGCTTCGTCGCTTGCGTCGGCCAGGCACCCGGGGCGCAGACCATCGCCCAGCGAAAAACTTACATCATGCTTCTGAAAGACCTTGCAGATCGCCTCGAAGTTCTCATAGAGGAAATTCTGCGCTTTGTTGAAGCTCATCCACTGAGCCAGCAGGGCTCCCCCGCGGCTGACGATTCCCGTAATTCGATTGCGCACCAGCGGAAGGAACTCCCGCAGCACCCCGGCATGAATCGTCATGTAATCCACGCCCTGCTCTGCCTGCTCCTCGATCACCTCGAGCATCACCTGGATGGTCAGGTCCTCGGGGCGCCGCACGCGGGATAGCGCTTCGTAAATCGGCACCGTGCCGATGGGCACTGGAGACGCCTCGATAATTGCCTTGCGGATGGCCCGGATGTCGCCGCCGGTGGAGAGATCCATGACCGTGTCGGAGCCATAGTGCACGGCGCGGTGCAGCTTCTCGAGTTCCGTGGCTATATTGGAAGACGTTGCGGAATTGCCGATGTTGGCGTTGATCTTGCATCGGAATGCCACCCCGATGCCCATCGGTTCGAGGTTGCGGTGATGGATGTTGGCGGGAATGATAGCCCGTCCCGCCGCCACTTCTCGGCACACGAGTTCGGCGTCGAGATGCTCCCGCCGGGCTACATACTGCATTTCCTCGGTCACAATTCCCTGGCGGGCGAAGTGCATCTGGGAAAAATTGCGCGTGCCCCCGTTCATGGCCGCCGAGCGCCGTTCGATCCATTCATCTCGCAGAGCCATATAATCCCCCATTTCTCTCCGCAGCCGTGGAGCAGACCGCGGGAAGACGCCTCATTATCGCACTGGCCCTCGGGCGCAGCAACACACCCCTGCCGTTGCTCCCTGGCACCCGCGACGCCAATATCCCCGGCATGCGCGCGCTGAATCGATTATCATAGTGCCACGGGGAATGGCGTCCGCCAGTCAGAATAATTCAGCAGGCAGGGAGCCCTAATGGAAAAGACGCTCAGTCTTGAATTTCTGCGGGTTGTCGAGCGCGCTGCAATCGCCTCCGCGCGCACGATGGGCCTTGGCGACGGCCATAAAGCCGACCAGGCAGCCGTCGAGGCCATGCGCGGCGAGATGGATACCGTCGGCATGAACGGCACGATCGTGATCGGCGAAGGCGAACGCGACGAGGCACCCATGCTTTTCATCGGCGAAAAAGTCGGCGCTGCCGCTCATGACAAGAAGAACTCTTATCCCGATGTGGATATCGCCGTGGATCCTCTCGAGGGAACCAATCTCTGCGCCACGGGCGCTCCGAATTCCATCACCGTTCTGGCCGCAAGCGAACACGGCGGACTCCTCCACGCCCCCGATCTCTACATGGAGAAGATCATTGTTGGCCAGGCCTGCAAGGGAGCCGTTGACCTCGACGCGCCGCCCGCGGACAACCTTCACGCGATCGCCAAGCGCCTCGAACGCGACATTGAGGAGCTTGTCGTGATTGTCCTCGACCGGCCTCGGCACCAGGACCTGATTCGCGATATACGCAAGACCGGCGCGCGCATTCGGCTGATTACCGATGGCGACCTCTCCGCCGGAATCAGCACTTCCCTGCTGGGGACCGGCGTCCACGCGGTCATGGGGATCGGCGGCGCCCCTGAAGGCGTCCTTACGGCTGCGGCCCTCCGGTGCCTAAACGGCGAAATACTCGCCCGCCTTGTGGTTTCGAAGCCCGAGCATGAGGAACGGCTGGCGCAGATGGGAATCAAGGACGGGAAAAAGATCTATACCACGACGGAGCTGGCCCCGGGCAAAAATATCATCTTCGCCTCGACCGGCGTCACCGATGGCAGCCTGCTCCGCGGGGTGCGCTTCTTCGGCGAAGGCATCCGCACCCAGTCGGTCATCATGACGCTCAATCAGAGGCAGGTCCGCTTCATTGATTCCGTCCATCTGGAGAAGGGATCAGCCGTGCCCGTGCGGTTTTACTAGGGAGTGCTGGAATTGACTCTGTAGATCCTCTGGTCAGGCCTCTCGAAGACGAGGGTCAACCCGGGCGGGTGGTCCGGCAGTTCATAGGACGACCCGCCAAAACGCACGTCCAATATGTGACTAATTCCCAATTGGGACAACTCCGACAGAACTTGTTTCAAATTCGGCGCACCTGGTAGAGCTTGTTCGCCCCGCTCGCCCCAGGGCGGGAGCTCCTCGATGCGCAGCGGGCGGTGCAGCGAGATCGAGTGGCTGGTGGCGCTCTGCTCCCGATCGGGCGCGCAGACGATCACCTCGCCGAGCCCCGTCAGC
>JAJXZD010000130.1:0-1930 GCA_021780215.1 Acidobacteriota bacterium | reverse complement strand
GGCCGGCACGTGAGGATTCAGAATCAACACACTCCCTGCTAAGGGAGTGTCATTCAGATATCGAAAGCTCTCGTCGAAGGGGATCTCCTTCTCGCTGCGCTGCGCTGCAAACCGAGGCGAAATTGCCGCATGCACATCGGTCACTTTTGCTGACCCAATCATGAACACCCCGTATGAAACGGACAATACGACTGTCACGAGAGCTAGAAATGCCCCTCGTTTCGGAGAGACTCGTTCCACATAACGCCAACCCATGGCGCCAAAGATTGCTGTCAGAGCATAGACTGCCACGAGAAATCTAGATTCTTGGTCGGTGAGGTACCACACCACCGTCAACATCAGACCCATAACCCCTATGGCACGAGCAAACCAGTCCCGACGGCATGCCAACAGCCCGAACGGTCCCAAAGCCAGCGGCACCAGTCCGATTCCACCCGCCCCGTTAAAGTTGGCTGTATGGAAGGTCAAATGGAATGGCAGCAAGAGAAAATTCAAGAATCCGTGCCCCATTCCCTGCCCTCGCTTCAAAATGTATTCATAAAATTGCTGAACGGAGCCCGGCGCCAGGTAACGAGGACGGAAGAATTTCTCCAACAGGGGCGTGGGCGGATAGATTGGAACCCCCAGTAATATCCAGTTCCGGGCGTAAAACGGCGTGGCCACTCCCGCTGTAGCAAGAGCCGACACCCCCAGTCCACGGAGGGAATTACCCAGACTAATTCCCTTGGCGTGTCTGACTATGGTGAAAATGCAAACCATAAGAATCGGCCATGCGATGAGGCCTGTGTATTTTGTCCCCATCGCAAATCCGCAAAACAACCCGAATAGCGCGTAGTGCCTCATTTCGGTCGCATCGAACCCAATGCGTGCCGCCGCAAGCACAAAGCTCGCGTAAAGGGCATCTATCATTCCCCGGTCCCACGCGAAGTACACGGCGGGCATTGTTGCCGTCAGGGCAGCCACCCATATGGCCGAGTGCAAATCCAATCCCATTCTGGACGCCAGACCAGCAGTCACGAGGAGGATTATGAGCAGCGAAACGACCGCGAATAATTCAGGCGCGCGCTGCCCACCCAGTGCCATCCCGGCGCCATATTGTGATTCCGCAATAGAGGGAAAGGCTGTGAGACCCTGATCCAGGACCGGCCGAATTTTCCCTTCCCGCAGCCAAACGCGCGGACCCAGAAAATGGTAGGCAACACCATCGTTTTCCGTGCCCCCAGTCGGATTGACCAGTCCCCCGACAGCCGTGAGAGCAAGAATCCCCGTTAGCACAATTCCGGGAACAATCGGGATGGAATGTGCCCAATGCACGCTGCGCAGCAGGCGGGGCAGCCGCCGAAACCATCCCCAGCCGAGGGCAATACATTAGGGTCAGCAGAGAAAAAGCTGACACCCGCGTATACCACACTTGGCCGACGTCGAACAGCAAGGTTCCAAGCAGTCCAACGCCACCACAGAAAACCAGTGTGAAATGATCAAATTTTGAGAAGGTGTTGGGGATGCAGCCCTCTAGCTTGCTGCCAATCCCCAGGGCGGCAGCAACCAGGAGAACGACCGCAGCGATTGCTCCGAGATCGCTCATCTAATGTGACGATATGTGCTCCAGCAATCGCCGGGCAATGCTCGACCCAAGCATCCGGATGATGAAGAACGACAAGAGTACACCAAAGACCCATCCCTCCATCACCAAATGCCACAGCTTCATCGCTGGGCCTGCACGTATCCGCCCCGGCCTGCGACTGGCCTCCGCCTCTTGCATCTGTGATCACCGACCTTCACACTTGCAAGGAGATTACGATACTCCTAGCGATGGATGGCGGCGGAATGCCCAGCCGAATGCTGTTGCCGCCGAGCATACCGGCCAGAATACGCAGCTTTATGGCTTTTCCGTTGCGCTGGACTTATCCAAGGACGACACTGCCGTCAT
>JAJXZD010000037.1 GCA_021780215.1 Acidobacteriota bacterium | reverse complement strand
TCTCGCTTCGCGGTTGGCGGCTTCGGTTTATGGGCAGTGGAGGTTTTCCTGATTTTCGTCCCTGGGAGAGAAGGATTTCATGAAGGAGGATGCAATGCAAGGACCGTACGGTTTGGAAATGGGCAAGGCTTGCCAAACGTGCAGACTTAGCCGTGGGGATTTTTTCTGTCGGATGCCGGCCCAGGCGATGAAAGACTTTCAATCCATCCGGACAGACTCGGCGTATCCCAGCGGCGCTATCCTGTTCATCGAGAAGCAGGCGCCCCGCGGCGTGTTCGTGCTCTGCGAGGGCGAGATCAAGCTCTCTATCACGTCGAGCCGCGGCAAGAGCCTGATCCTGAGAATTGTCAAGCCGGGAGAGATCATGGGGCTGATGGCCGTCTTTTCCAACCGCCCCTATGAGGTAACCGCGGAAACTCTGCGCCCGAGCCGCGTCTGTTTCATCCGGCGCCAGGAATTCGTGCGCTTCCTGGCCCAGTATCCGGAAACGTACCAAAATGTCGCCCAGCAGTTGAGCGCGAACTACCACACAGCGTGCGAACAGCTCCGGACCGTCGGGCTTTCGGCCACCGCGCCGGTGAAGCTGGCCCGGCTGCTCCTGGAATGGTCCTCCCGGGCAGAGCCCTCCGAGTTGAAGGAAGGCGTTCCCGTCAAGCTGCGCCTGACGCACGAGGAGATGGCCGAATGCATCGGCAGCACGCGCGAGACCGTTACGCGCACGCTGAGCGAGTTCAAGAACCGGCGCCTGCTGGCCATGAACGGCTGCACGCTGATTATCCCGAGCCGCACAGCCCTCGAAAGCTATGCCAGCGCGGGATAAAGAGGTCCCGCACTGCAATCCATGGAAAGAGGCGGATTCCGGAGGAGATGTGTGTACGCGGGCGATTACCGCGCTGGACAGCCTCGTAGACCGATACGGCGGAAAAGTGTATTGGCTGGCGATGGACTTCACTGGGAATGCCGACGACGCGGAACGCGTCCTGCGAAGGACGTTCCTCCGGATCCGTGCCTATGTCGAACGGTCTGGGCAAAGCGACGTCTCTCCCGCGAGACTGGGGGGGATTGTTTGCAGCGAGGTTTTCGCGCTGCTGCGAGCCGGGGCCGCCACTGAGCCGCCAGAGAACTTGGAAGCCCAGCTTCACGCAACTTTCCAGGCGTGGGAATTTGTGGGCAAAGAGTGCCGGCAAGCCGGCAGCCCAAGGAGGCAATGAGAATGGATCAAGACGTTCCAGAGGATGCATCAGAGACATGCGGGAATCCGGCAAATTCGTCCGTGGCCCTGGTGATCAGCGCAGACCCAGCGTGTTGCAAAAGCATCGCTGGAATCATCAGCGAGTGTGGCCTGCCCGCGGTGTGTTGTCAGACCGTACGAGAGGGGCAATCGGCGCTTCAATGCCAGAATCTTGCCGTGGTGTTTTGCAGTGACGCTCTGCCGGACGGAGATTTCCGCGCCGTCCTCGCCGCGGCGAAGAGATCCCTGGCCAGTCCCCCGCTCATCGTGCTCTCCCGAGTGGCCGAATGGGATGCCTACCTGGCCGCGCTCGGCGCGGGCGCCTTCGATTACATTGCTTGCCCACCCACCCGGGCCGAAACACACCGAATTCTAGGCTGCGCGCTGAACGGCTCCACCGAGCTGCCGCTGGCGGTCCGCGTTGCGTGTTGAATTGGGCGGGATGGGGATGACGGCCATGGGTTTGCAAGTATTGATTGTGTCCGAAAGCAATGTGGGAGCGTCGTTCTTCGTCAATCGTCTGAAGAGCCATGGATGCGAATGCCGCGTCGTCGCCTCTACCGCTCAAGCGATTCCGCTCTGCACCCGGCAGGCCTTCGACCTCGTTCTCTGCGGGGGCCGGACGGAGGAAAGCCGGGCGCAGATGGCTTCCTTCCTCGGTTTGAAAGCGTGGGAATTCCGTTGGTACGACATGCATGACCACAGCCATTGGCTGCTCGCTATTCGACAGGATGGTGGATGGCCCGCTGCGCCGGAGCTTCAGCCTCGCGACTTCGCAAAGGTGCTCGACCACGCTATTGAAGAGGCTAAATCAGCCAAGTAACAAAGCGAGTAAATACCTTCTCTGAATTTCACTGCCTGTCGTTCCCCCGAAGACCAGTTAAGCCCCTATGGCCGAAGCGGCTTGCGACTGCGGCGGAAGAGAGATTCTACATCGCAACACGGGATGTAAACCGATTCGCCCCGGCATACGTCTTAATTGCCATGTGGGTTTCATTGCAGTTGATGCCAAAGGAAGCTTCGGTTGTGCTCCGCGCATTCCGTACAGAAGCGGCATATTTTTTGTCGAGGCGCGGGGACCTATGGCTCCCATTGAGCCTGTATTGACGCTAGGCAGGGGATCAATGCTGCTGTAGGATGCCCCTGCTAATTGGGGGCGAGAGGAAGGGATAATGGGTCTGAGGGACCGGATGGCTGCAAGAAGCGTCGAAGATGTTTTGTCTCCCTGGCATTTGCGCAGATTTGAATTGCCACTTGCGGCTGCACTCCGAACGGCGCGTAGGGCAACGATCGCGGCTGTGCTGTTGGCCATCGCGAGCGCTGGCGCTGCTTTTTCCCAGGATGTGCCGCAGGCGAGTTCGTCGCGCGCCAACAGGCCCAAAATGCCGGCCAATCTAGAAGGACCACTCGTAATACCAAAGATTCCTCCTCCCGAAGGCACGGTGAAGAATTACCGGCCCGTGACCAACGAGATGCTCCTTCATCCGAGCCCGGACGACTGGCTAATGTACAGCCGGACATACGATGCCTGGCGTTACAGTCCTCTGGTGCAGATCAACACCCGCAACGTGAAAAATTTGGCCCTGGCATGGGCGCGCGGCTTGCCGGACGGCGTCACCGAGACAATCCCGATTGTGCACGACGGCGTGATGTACGTCATCGTCCCGGGCGGGATGGTGGACGCGCTCGATGCGACCACGGGCGACCTGATCTGGGAATACAAGCGCGATTATAAAAATCACCTGGGTGCCGTCGAGCGGACCAAGTCTCTGGCCATCTACGACAACATGGTCTATTTCACGGCTCCCGATGGATACGTCGTGGCGCTCGACGCGGCCACGGGAAAGGTCCGCTGGGAAACCTACAAGACCAACACACAAAACACCTCCGGGGCGCTGGTGGTGGACGGTAAGGTGATTTCCGGCGGGACGTGCGGCACGGGCGCGGAGAGCTGCTTCATCGAGGCCGACGACGCGGAAACGGGAAAGGAAGTCTGGCGCTTCCACACGGTGGCTTTGCCGGGCGACCCGGGAAATGCATCGTGGGGCGGCGCGGATGTGTCGCACTCGACGGCGTCCACATGGGGATTGCCCGGAAGCTTCGATCCCGCGCGGAACGTCCTCTATTGGGGCGTGGCGAACCCAATGCCCGACCAGCGTTTCCTGCGCCACGATGGAAATGCCGACGGAACCTCGCGGACAACGCCGGCTGACCTCTACAGCAATTGCACGCTGGCGCTTGATCCGGCGACCGGAAAGTTGATCTGGTATTACCAGCATCTGCCCGCCGACGATTGGGACACCGACCATACGCATGAGCGCACTCTGGTGAATGAGGCCTACAATCCCGATCCCAAATGGGTGAAATGGTTCAATCCGGAGGTCCCCCGCGGATCGAGGCACGATATAGCGGCCATGGTCTCTGAAGGCGGCGCGATTTTCGTTCTCGATCGCAACAACGGAAAATTCCTGTGGGCCACGCCGTTCCCCGCCGACGATCCGAACTTCGTACTATCCAATGTCGATGGGAAAACCGGCCAGGTGACGCTCAACTGGAATGTGGTGTTCAAGAAGCCGGGCGAGCACCACGTTATCTGCTATTGGAACACTCGCAGCTACTGGCCCACGGCCTATGATCCGCAGACCAATTCGCTGTATGTGCCTTACACCGACAATTGCCGCGACCTGACCCTTTCCGGGCCGGGGGTTCGCGGGCACTGGTCGGTGGTCCCGCGTCCGGGTTCCGACCCGGACAAATTTGCCGGAATGGCCAAGATCAATCTCTCAACCGGCGAGCAACTGCGCTTCGACATGGGGCCCGCCCCAAGCAACGGTGCCGTGCTCGCAACCGCCGGCGGCCTGATCTTTCACGGGGACATGAGCCGGCGGTTCAAGGCGTTCGACGCCAGGACCGGCAAGCAATTGTGGCAGGCGATTCTTGGCGGCAATGTCTCCGTAAGCACAATCACCTATGCCGTGGGCGGAAAGCAATACGTCTGCGTCATGACTGGGTATAATCTGAAGGTGCCGGAGCTGAGCGCGGAAGCACCGGCGTTGAGGACGCCCGAGCAAGCCAACGCGATCTACGTCTTCGCGCTGCCCTAAGACGGGTCGAGGCAGTGCGAAATCCGGCAAGCGAGGGAATCGGCGGCCGCGGAATCAGGAACGAAATCGAATCTGGAAAGCGAAGAGGGGGGCAATCATGAGTATCAATCGGCGAAAGCTGCTGTCCATGCTGGGAATTTCACCCGCTGTGCTGGCGGGAGCGCCCGCATTCGGGCGCGCGGCCAAGAAAGGCGCTCCGGAAACTGCCGGGAGAGTCGAGGTGCTCAACCCCAAGGGAATGCCACCGGAGATCCATCTGATCCCCATGGCGCCGCGCCTGGCAAGCCTCGACGGCAAGACGATCTATCTGGTGTCCGATGGATTCGAAGGTGCGGACCGCTTCCTGAATCAGATCGCTATCTGGTTCAAGAAGAACATGCCCAGTGTGACGACTATCTACAGGCTGAAAGCGGGCGGGCTTGCCGGCGATGATCCGAAGCTAGTGGCTGAGATCAAGGCCAAAGGCTCCGCCATGATCATGGCCTATGGCCATTGAAGCACCTGCACCCCAGCGACCGTCGGTCACTGCATAGCTGTTGAGAAGATGGGAGTGCCAACCGCCGCCATCGTGACCATCGCCTTCGAGGAACTGGCCAAGAGCAATGCTGCCAGCCGAGGCATGCCTGGTGAAAGAATCTGCTTCACTCCGCACCCGATGACCAACAAGACCGATGCCGAGATGTACCAGGTGCTGCTTGGAAAGGATCCGGTCACGGGCAAGCCGTTCATGAAGGAAGTGATTGACGCGCTGACTGTACCGCTGACGCCCGCAGAAAAGGTAACGGGCTCAGTGCGGCCCAGCACGGGTCCCGCGACGTATTCCGACACTCCGGAGAACCTGCAGCGCTTTTTCGCCGACAACAACATGACCGACTTCCAGCCCATCATCCTGCCCACCGAAGACAAGGTGGAAGCGATGCTCAAGGGCACGAGTCACAGTCCGGAGGAGATCGTCGGCAAGATGAGCGCCGGGATCCCCAGTGCGTTTCCGGCGTGGAGTTTCAACGTCCGGCAAGTTGCGATCAATGCCGTGATGGCCGGCGCGCGGCCGGAGTTTTTCCCGGCCATTCTGGCGATCGCCTCAACGGGGCAGACGGCGATCTTTAGCTCTACATCGTCGTTCGCGCGGATGGCGGTGGTGAACGGGCCGTTTCGTGACAAGATCAGAATGAATTACGGGATCGGCGCGCTGGGTCCGTTCAACGACGCCAATGCGACGATCGGCCGGGCGTGGACGATCCTGTCGAAGAATCTCGCGGGAGCTGGTCTGCCGGGCATGACGTACTTGGGCACCACGGGAACGAACTTCAACTACAACAATATGTGCTGCGCGGAGACCGAAAACGCGCTGCCGGATGGCTGGGAGCCGTTGCACGTACGGCACGGATTCAAGCCGACGGACAGCACCGTCACGCTTTTCACCGGATGGAGCTTGACGAACGTCTGCTATTTCGGGCTTCCGTATCACGAGATGATCACGCATTGGCTGACCCACTACTTCTCGACCAGCAACTTTTCAGCCGTGCTGGTGCTCGACCCAACCGTCGCGGCGGACATCAAAAGACACGGCTTCGATTCGCCGGATGCTTTCCGCGATTACCTGGTGAAGAATGCGAAGACGCCGGCGTGGCTCTACTGGCAGCGGCGCGACAAGGAAATGGCGCAAGCGAAGCAGGGTGTTGAGCCATTCGCGTCCTACCTGAAGATGGGGCCGGACGCGGATATTCCCGTGTCGCGGTTTGAGCCGCGGCGCTTTCCCGGGATGCCTCCCAACGCGCCGCTTCCCAACACGATCGAGATGTTTGTGATGGGCGGCGGAACGAACACGTACTGGTTGGGCGGAGACTTCCGTTACGTGGTGACGACATCGATCGACAAGTGGGTGTGAGAAGTCAGGCAGGTTATTCTTGGGGTTTGCCGGCGGCGGGCGAGGTTCGAACCGCTGGCGGGCGAGGCCGGGAGAATGCTTTTCCCGGCCTCGCCGCCGGAGTTCCTGATTAGAACAAGAACCGGGCCAGCAGATACACCGTGTTGTTGTCGGAGGCGTTGCGGCCGAATCCGTCGTAGTTGGTCGAGGCGCCGTTGAACATGAAATAGCCGGTGTACTGCGCGGCCAAATCAATGTTCTGCACCGGCCACCAGGAAACGTTGAGGATGTACCCATTGTTCCTGGGGCTGCCATTCGCACTCCCACCGATCTCGCAGGTAACGCCAGGAGTTGGGCAGCCCTGGTTGTAGAACAGCGGGTCGGCCGTTCCCGTGGTGGAGAACCACCCAAACGCGGCGCTGTAGCGGTCACCGAAGTGATATTCGGCGTTAGCCTCGATGGTGTTCAACACGTGGTTGACCTGGCTGGCGAGCCCCACCCCATCGGAGGCATCCAGCGAGGAATCCTCCCGAATGTATGTGCCGCGCAGAGAGAGGATGTTGTTGTGCCATTGCGGAATCGTGCGGTCATATTGGAAGTCGGCCGCATAGTCCGTATAGGTGTCCTTGATGCCAACAACAGTTAATGGCGTGGATTGCAGATACATGCCGTAGGTTCCAACTTCGAGGTAATTGTTCCCAAAAGTCTGCTGCCACGCAGCGCGCCAGTACGGGGCAACGCCCACGATATTGATCGTAGACGTCGTGCCGTCGAACGGTTGAGCCACGCCGATGTGATCGGAGCGGTACAGCGTGCCGGCCAGATAGAGGTGGTTATCCCACATCTCGTAAGCCCCGATCCCGGCGACGTCCTGTGCCAGGGTGAGGTTCACGATTGCGGCGGCCGCCGGTGCTGGAGCAAAATCACTGCTGATGAACGGATACCCCCAGGCTGGGGTCGAGTTCCAGAGGTCCTCCAGCGTTGGATTGTTGTTCATCGTGACGCCATAGGTCATGTCCTTGCCGAGGAACTTGGTCGAGTTGGCGTAGCGGATATCCGTGTTATCCCAGGTGAAATGGTCGTCCTGTGCGTCGTAGGTGAATTGCACGAAGCTGCCGACGTGCGTGGACCACTCTCCGGCGATGAACAGCGAGACATCCTGGGGAAACTCAAAGCTCCCGTTCTGCGTCCCCGGCTGCGGCTTGCTCGTCGAAGTGAAGGACGTTTCGAAGAACACGGAGAGCGGAAGAACCTGCAACAGGCTCAGGCCGCTTGTCTGCCCCTTCTTCTCCACCTTGTTGACCGCTGTTCCGGTGAGCGTATAGCCGTTCAATTTGAACGTGCGCCCAAGAGGAGTGAGTTCGGGGGGCGTGGTGTGGCAGGAACTGCAGGGGAAACCCGTCTGGCGTGAAAAGCTTGGAACTGCGCGTGCCGATGGTGCAAACACTACGATGGCCAAAAACAGTATGATGACCGTGCTGCGTACGAAATAACTGCCCAACCCTACGCTTTGGTTTTCCTTCCTCATTGCATCCCTTCTCCTTTATCGCCGGACCTCGGGAGCGTGTCCCGCGAGGGCCAGCGTTTCCCTTGAGAAAAAGAGCCCGAATTAGCGCCCGTAAATGATTCTTATGATAACTATTTCACAGAGACCCCGTGCCGGAAAGAATGGCCGGCAACGATGCCGTACGGCCTCCTCCGAATTCGCCGGAGCGCCTTCGACAGGCCGTCCAAGGCTTTTCCGCAAAAGTATACGTCTGAGGCAATTTTCGCTCTGTGACGCGAATCACTTTCGTGTGTGACGCGGTTCACGCCCTCGCTTTGGAACGGCAGGTTCGGCGGCCGCCACAGTTATTCGAGCCTTTCGGTGATTTGAAGGAAGCGTTGGCCATCACGGGCAAGGAATTCAACCGACTGTTCATCCAGGAACTCGATACTGTTGTGGAAAACACCGTCACACAGTGCCCTCTCCGGGCCGTTGAAAACCACACGATCGCGAGTGCCGTCACCGCCATACACAACATAAGCGAAATATTTTGTGTCTGAATTGAAGACCGGGTTCTCCAGATCCAGTGCGTCATAGACCTTGCCGGCCTGGCCGTCGATGACGATGTTTCTCTGCGCACGTTCCGCAATGCCTGCTTTGTACTATGCTCCGCCACGGACAATCTCATAGGCCAGGTGAGCGCCGTCCCGGCTGAACATGATGAGCCCTACGGAAGTAATGGCTCGCTTAGCGGGGAAACTCGCGCCTGGCTTGTTGTCGCGAACTCCCACGAAATCATCGCCACGCTTGCCGACATATGGGATGTGCTTAGCATCACTCGTGATGACGATGGGGCTGACGATGTCGTCGAAGATCGGGCCGGCGGCGAATCACACTTCAATGGGGCAGGACTTATTCGCGGCGCACGCGGATTCCGTCGCGCACTTCATTCGAGGGATACACAATCAGCTCCGTGCCTTCGGTCAGGCCCTTGAGGATCTCGACCTCGGTTTCATTCCGATGACCGATCTGGACATCGCGAATTCTCGCGCGGTCGCCCTCCACCGCAAATGTGCTCCAGCCCTGGCCGCGACGGAAGATGGATCCCAACGGCGCCTTTAGAACATCTGGCGCCGACCAAATCACAATTTCGCAATCCACACGATAGCCGTCCCCGAGCCGGCCCGGCGGATCCACAAAATCCGAAATCACGTTTACGCGCTGTTCTTCCACGCCCAGGGCGGACACTTTCGTGAAGCCGTAGGGTTCCACCAGCCGGACGCGGGCGCGGAGGGGATGATCGCCTCCCCATCCGACCAATAGAACCGGATCGCCAGGCTGAATCTGCACGGCATCGGTGGATAGGACGTCCGCAACCACTTCTATCTTCTCGGGCATCCCCAGAACCATAATTGACGTGCCCGGGGGAACTACGCGCTCGCTCTTTTCGAGAACGCGCAGCACCCGGCCGGAGATCGGCGCATGCAATTCGACCAGAGGCCTGGGCGTGCCGGCGCCCGAATCCAGGCTGACGAGGCCCGCTTGGGCCGCCTTCAAATCTGAAGCCGCCACCTCCACGCCATATTCCGATGTATGGAGCTCTTCGCTTGCCGTCCGGTCGGCGTTCTGCGCCTGCTCGAGGAGTTGCGTGGAAAGCACACCCCCTTTTGCCAGCCGCTCGGCGCGGTCGCGTTCACGGCGGGCCTGCGCAGCGTCCTCGCGCGCTCGTGCTTCGCGGGATTTCGCCTGGCGCAATGCGGCCTCCGCCGCCTCTACGCGCGCATGGATTTCTTCACGTTCGCGTTGCGTCAGCGGGACCGGTTCGATACGGGCGACGATGGCCCCTTTCCGGACCGCGTCGCCGTCATCCAATTGAACACGGAGGAGCCGCCCGAGAATCGGCGAGGACACGATAAAACGATCATGCGCTCTCGTCTCGCCTTGCTGGTCAATCATGACGCGTAACGGGCCTCGCACCACGCGAGAAATCTCGACCGGCACAGGCGAGGGAATCCATGCGTAGACTACGAATCCCACAATTCCCAGGACCACCAAGATGATCAGGGCCAGACGGCGGATTCGCCTGGATTCCATGTCATTCCCTCGCTTTCAGCACCGAGACGAGATCCAGGCGGCACAACCGCCGGTAGATGAGCAGGCCGGAAATTACCGATGCTGCCGTCACAATCAGGAATGCATAGAGGTATGTCTGACGACTGATGACCAGCGGCATGCGATAGAGCTCGGATTGCATCGCCCGCGTCAGGGCTGCACAGATGCCATATCCGAGCAGAAACCCGAGAGGAATGGAAGCCTCGGCCAGGATCGCCTGTTCGCCTAGGAGCATGAGGCCTATTTCACCTTGTGTAAAGCCAAGCACGCGGAGGGAGGCGAGTTCGTGTCCGCGTTCCGATAGAGCGATTCGGCCCCCGTTGTAAACGATTCCGAAGGCGATCACACATGCAAACGCCACCAGGGCCCCGACCGAGATGCGCAGGCTCCGCGCGATGGTGCTCTGGAAGCTTGCCAGTGTTGCCGTTCGGACGCCCACTCCGGCGACCGCCGGAGTCCGCTTCAGCACCGCGTACAGCCGGGATTCCTCGGCGGGGTCGGCGGAAAGAAACGCCCCCGATATGCTCCGGCCCTCCTGCAACAGCCGATTCAGAGCCCGGATGTCCATATAAGCGGAGCTTCCGATTAGATCGTCTATGATTCCTTGCACAACCACCTGCTGCACGGGCCGTTCCCCTTCCAGGACCTCCACCATCACCGTGTCGCCGGGCGAAACGCCCAGAGTGGTCGCCAGATTTTTCGACAGAACGATTCCCTCGGGAGGAAGAGGCACCGCATGCAAGTTGACATCTACGAGACGCCGCAGCCGCGCGTTGCTCTCGAGGCCCAGGATGGCAGCGCGGTGCGACCGGTACTCGCGTCTGAGCCGGACGGCAACAGCCCTAAAAGGCTCGTTCCGCCATACTCCGGGCAGCGTCGAGAGGTCGTACCACGCTTCGGAGCCATGTGGTTCATTGAGGGTGACCGCCACATCCTCGCGTGAAGCGGCCTCGAATTCCACCTGAATTACGTACCGGATCGCATCGTAAAAATAGAATCCCACCACTAATACCGCTCCCGCCAGGCCCAGCGCGAATGTCGAAAGCACTGCCTTCCACGGTCGCCTCTCCATGCTGCGAAGGATCATTCGCGTCGAAAGGGAGAAAAACCGCTGCAAACCCAGCCGCTCCGCTAGGCCGGGGCGGAAACGCGCCGGAGCCTCGGGCCTCATGGCTTCCGCAGGCGGCAGGGCGATCACGGATCGCAAAGCCAGCAGCGCGCCAAGGCAGGCCGACAGGGCGCTGATCAAAATGGCCGAAAGAAATATCGGCACGTCGGAAACGAAGCGTAGTTCGGGGAAGCGAAAAAAATCCTCATAAATTCTGGCCAGCCCTCGGCCCAGCCACACGCCGAGAGGCGCCCCGAGGAGAGTGCCGAGGAGCACCGCTGCGAGAGCGAACTGTAGATAATGGATAGCGATGGAGGCGTTGCCGTACCCGAAGGCCTTCATCAGTCCGATGTGGCCTCGCTGTGTGATGATCAGCCGGGAAAGAACCACATGAATCAGGAATGCGGCCACTCCCAGGAAGATCGATGGGATCAGAATTCCCGTAATCCGGTCCTGGGCGATTTCATCGGAGAGAAAACGATTCGAAATCTGGTCGTCGCGCCCGTACGCCCCGAGCCCTCCGTAGGGCTCCAGCAAGGAATCCAGCCGCGCGATCACCTCCGCCTCGCTGGCGTCGGGAGCCAGCGCGAGAGCCACATCATTGAATGCCCCGTCCATGTTGAAGGCCGGACCGAGAGCTGCGCGGCTCATCCAGAAAACTCCAAATCGTCTGTTATCCGGAAACACTTCCGCCCCCCGGATCTCATAGACGTACTCGGGCGAGAGCGCTACGCCGGCAATGCGGAGGGGTTCCCAGCGGCCATGAATCACGGCTCCGATGGTCTGGCCCACGGGGAGATGATTCGCCGTTGTGAAGGCCTCGCTGACCAGCACATCCTCGCGGCTTCCCGGCTCAATGTAGCGACCGCGCCGGATGCACAGGTCATTCAGCATGGGAGAAGGCTTGTCGGGAATCGAGATGAGCCGGCCGATAGCCGGCTCGGGCAGGCCGGGGACGTCGAGCGTCACATCTACGACGATGCGGGTTTCCACCGAGGAAACTCCGGGAATTTGAGCAATGGCGGCTGCCAGATTGTCAGGGGCGCGCGTGAGGTGCGCAAATACGTCCGCGAAGCGATAGCGGCGATAAAACTCCGTCTGGGCGCTGGCGACGGATTCATAGGCCCCGCGCATGGTTACGTACGTCGCGATGCCGCAAGCCACCACCAGCGCAACCGCAAGCAATTGGCCCCTCAGGTGCCAAAGATCACGGAAGAGTTTTGTTTCGAGCGCGGTCATCTTGCCTCACCAGGAGAGCTCGGATGGCGTCGCCCTCCTCGTATTCCGGTGAATCTCCGCGATCGCCCCGCTGCTGATGTGAACCACGCGGTCTGCCATGCCTGCAATCGCCGCGTTGTGGGTGATGACGACTGTCGTCGCGCCAATCTGGCGGTTCACGCGCTCGAGGACCTCGAGAACAATCTTCCCTGTGGGATAATCCAGGGCCCCCGTTGGCTCATCACATAGGAGAACCTCGGGTCGCTTGGCGATGGCCCGGGCAATCGCCACGCGCTGCTGCTCGCCTCCCGAAAGCTGCGAGGGGAAATGATGCAGCCTCTCCTCCAATCCCACGAGGCGCAGGCTCTCCTCGGCGTTCATCGGATGTTCCGCGATTTCCGTCACCAGCGCGGTATTTTCCAGGGCCGTGAGACTGGGAATCAGATTGTAGAATTGGAATACAAAGCCGACGTGCTCGCGGCGATACCGCGTAAGCTCGGCTTCGCTGGCCGCTCTCAGATCGTGGTCCAGATAGAGAACCTCGCCGGAGGTCGGCACATCGAGGCCGCCCAGAATGTTCAGCAGGGTGGATTTTCCGCTCCCCGAGGGACCCAGCAGGACCACGAATTCCCCAGGGAACAACTCGAGGTTGACTCCGCGTAGCGCGTGCACCTCCACGTCCCCCACCCGGTAAACCTTGGTGACACCCCGGACGTGGAAAACCGCGTCGCCCCCTTCGCGGCGCCTGTCTGCTTGCGGAGCGAACCATCGCAGGCCTGGCATGGCGGCATCTCACACAGCCGGGTTCCCCGGCCGGCTCCTCTCCCGAGTCTTCCCGAGCCCAGGCCCCGGCCCATTGTATGCCGCGAGCTTCGGCGGCGAATGCTGCGCGCGCTCTGCTTTTGTCTGCCTTCGAACTGGTTCAGAGCCGCCTGAAAGGACCCGCGGCGGCGCATTTCGTCTTCGGCTATCTCTTGAGGTGAACAAACACTCGGACCCGTTTGCCACACCTCTCCCCTAACATTTCTACATGTACTGTTTCGGGATGCCCGTAGCTCGCATCACCTTCCGGAGTGACGCCACTCACAGGCGAGAATTGCGCTCGCCTCCCGTCACTGCATCGTTCTTCAGCGGCTCACTTTCCCTTGTCGTAGGGGTAGCCTGGCGCCACCCAGTCCTTGGCGAAGTTCTGGGGCACCAGGAGGATGCGCAGATGCTGGAATCCCATCGCGCGCAGCGCCTCGAAAGCCGGGCGAATGTTCGGGCAGTGCGAAAACGGACAACACCCGCAGTAGACCACCAGATTGGCGGAGCGCGGAATCCCCTGCGCCCACTTCTTCAGATCGGCCAGCCCCTCGGGCTTCGATGCGGGGCCGTGATAGACCGCGCCGGGTACGTGTGCGCCTTCGTACAGCACCCGAAAGCCCGCGCACACCACCACGGGCCGGTTCTGCGCGTTCGATACCTCTTTCGCCAGTTCGGCGGGCTGGACCGTTTGCGCATCGGTCCACGGCTCGGTGGCCGCTCCCACAGCCGGGACTGCGTCACCCGTGTGGCCCGCCATCGCCTGGCGTGCCGGCAGAAGCGCCAGGCCGATTCCGCAGACTGCCAGCCCCAGTAAAATTGCGCCCGCGCCGAGAATTCCTGCTGCCCAAAACCGCTTTTGGTTGTCCATGTACCTTTCCTCGCAAGTGGTCTGCGTCCGAAGTCCTTTCGTGCGCGGGCCTTAGCCGCACCGCCAAAGCATTAGAGTATGGGAAGCAACGCCGCTGTCAAGCGAAACGCCCGCGGCAGCAATTTGCGGTGCGCGATTGCCTGCGCCGCCCGGAGTTGGTACCATGCGCAGCAGGAAAGCGGGTGCTTCTCCGCGCACCACACTCCGGTAGAGTCTTGCCGGTGCCTTGGCGTTCCCTGTGAAAGAGGGACTCCACGGATGGAAGCGAACCGTATGGCCGGCAAACACTCACGCGTCGTCATCCGAATTCGCGAGATGATCCTGCAAGGCGGCCTCGCTCCGGGCCAGCGCGTGCGGGAAGTGGAATTGGCGGGCGCGCTGGGCGTGTCGAGAACGCCGGTCCGCGAAGCCCTCCCCATCCTCGCGCAGGAAGGGCTGCTCACGCAGCTGGACACCCGTGGATTCGTGGTTCGCGAATTCACGGCTCAGGAAATCATGGATGCCATTGATGTCCGTGGTGTGCTGGAGGGGCTTGCCGCGCGCATCCTTGCCGAACAAGGGCCTTCGCGCCGGCTGATGCAATCCCTCCATGAGTGTCTCCGCGAGGGTGATGAGATTTTTGCCAAGCATCACTTGGTCGAGACAGATGAAGTCCGCTATGGGGACATGAACCGGCGCTTTCACGCGCTTATCGTCCAGGGGGCGGGGAGCAAGGTGGTCGCCGATGCGATCGAGCGCAACAGCCGGATTCCTTTTGCGGCCGCCCATGCCATCGCCTTCGACAAGGTTAATCTCCCCCGCATGCATGATCTGCTCTGGTTCGCGCACCATCAGCACCACGCCATCGTTCAGGCGCTTGAGAGCGGAGAAGGGGCCCGCGTGGGCGCTCTGATGTTCGAGCACGCCTGCGGAACCAAATCCAGCATCAACATGGGTGCACGAAGCCCCTGGCGCTCCGGGCCGGAAGCGGAAGAGAACGGCCAGAGGCGCACCAACCCCAAGCAGGAGCCCGAAGCCCTTCCGCCGAGTTGAGCGCCCCCGTCCGGCCCGCCCCGCTTTATTCCCACCCGGTCTTCGAGTTGTAGGGCATCGTGAAGCCCATAGCTTCGATCTCGTGGATCTTTCCGCCGTAGATTTTGAAAATATGCGCGGCGGGGAGATCGAAGGGCTTGACGTTTATGGTCGTGGTCTTGAATCCCGGAACGCCCACGAGTTTATAAACATTGGTTTTCATCGGCTGGCGGAACTGCGAAAGGCCGAAGGCCAGGCCCGTTTGCGGGTCGGCGATCCACACGCGGACGGGCTCAATGCGCTTGATGTAGTCGAATGTATGGGATTTAATTTGCGCGGTGCAGCTATAGGATCCCAGGAGCGACATCGCCGACGTAATCTTCGCGGGTCTCGGATTTGCAACGGTCTGGATGCCATTTTCGTGGCGCACGCAATCGCTGGCGAAGGGTGCGTTATTGGCATCCGCCGAGGTCAGAGCCGGATAATACATGGACGCGATTCGGATCATCTGCGCCCGCGTATTGCGCTCGGAGCGCGGAACGGGGGTGAGGAACGCCGCCGACGGCTTCTCCAGATTCTTCATGGCCGTCGGCCGGAGGTCGCGCGCCACCAGATGCTCAGCCTCTGTGATTTGCCCGTTGCGAATCTTCAGCCGCAACCCCAGCATCACCGGCTTGCCACTCTCCTGCATCACTCCCAGGAACCCTACTTGCTCGGAAACCGGATCAGGCACATAAATTTTGAAGGTGGTCGGCAGCGCGGAGGCGGTCTTCCAGAGGCCCTCGCCGGGTTTCATCGGAACCGTGTTCTCGACAAACTTTGCGTTCGGCGCAAACGAAACCTTCGATGGATCGTGAGCAACCAGGGCGGCGAGATATTTATTAACCGTGCTGGTTAGGCAGGCGCGGTCGCATGCCGCGGAACTGGCCGGCAGTGGCCTGGCAACGGCCGGAAGGCTTGCCAGCAGAACCAGAGCTGCAACTCCATTCCAGAATCTATTCAAGGGTGTTTCCCTCCCATGTGTGTATCTGCATCGGCGCCCCGCATTGTACACGGAAACGCCGCTATCGGCGCTGGAATCAGGCAGAACTTCGCCGCACGCTCGAGCCTTTCGGAGCATCGGAAGATTGCTCATCTCGCAGTCGATGCCAAGAGCTATTGGCGCTCCCCGAGCCGCGCGTTTGATGATTGACGGGGTGGTAGCGTCTTTTTCTTGCGTCGAGATAGCTTCACGCGCGCCGGAAGACGCCCATCCAAAATGCCTTCCCGGCAGGCAGCGAACGCTCTGTCTCGTGCACAAGTCCCCAACCCCGAACAGCGAGCGTCGAAGAAAGCCAGGCGCGGTCTATGAGCGAGAAGTGAGATTTCAGAATTTGCATCGAAGAAAACGGAGTTGCGCTCACGCCGTTATCCATGCTGCCAGGCAATTGCAATATGACGGACAGTGCGCCATCAGAAGCGACCAGTGACAGCGCATTCTCCAGACATTGAGCGACGCCAGCATGCTCGAACATGAGAGCCGCATGGACCAATTGCACCGGCTCCCAATTCAACGACATTTCGGCCAAGTCGGCGCAATGAAGCTCCAAACCCGGCAGATGTGAATAACGCTGGCGAACAGCGTCCAGATAGCGGGGGTTTACATCGAATCCGACGACACGCGTGGTAATCCGGCTGTCGATACGGTCGAGCCCGTTTCCGCCCGCGACTCCAAGAACCGCCACAGAGGCGGGGCGTTGGTATGCAATGGCCTCCGCAAAAAGATCCGATAGGGCCCCCAGTTGCCGGACTTCGGTGGAGTCCATGTGCCCCTCGTAGTCGGACAGCGGGATCGAGAGCCACGGGTTTGCCATGTTTCGCCTTCGGCGAGGTTGTGCGACTGCGCGCGAGGTGCGCGGGGCCGTGGGCCAGGCCGGCCGGGCGGCCTTACCGCTTCCAGAGCTCTGCGCTGGCCAGGCGCGCGCCTTCGGCGAGGGCCTCAAACTTCGCCCAGACGACGGAGGGCGGAACGCGCTGGATCATTTCCGCCTGCGCGAAGCCGCAGTCCGTTCCGGCAATCACATTTTCGCGTCCCACCAGGCGTGCGAATCGCAGGATGCGGTCGGCCACCAGGCGGGGGTGTTCGACGGTGATGGTGTGGTGCGTCACCACGCCGGGGATCAGGATTTTTCCTGCCGGGAGTTTCGCCGATTCCCAGACACGCCACTCGTGTTCGTGCCGCGGATTGGCCGCCTCAATCGAGTAGGCTCCGGCGCGCACGGAGAGGATGAAGCCCAGAATTTCCTCGAGCGGAGCATCGGAGAGGTGGGGCACATGCCAGCTTCCGAAGCACACGTGATACCGCACGCGGTCTTCCGGGATCCCTTGCAGGGCGTGATTGAGCGCTTCGATGCGCAGCCCAGCCCATTGGCGATAGTTTTCAGGGCTCTTTTCGACGTAGTAGTCGTACATGTTGGCCAGGACTGCGTCGTCCACCTGTACGATCAATCCCGCGCTGGTGACGGCCCGGTATTCTTCCCGCAGCGCATCGGCGATGGCGTACACGTATTCTTTTTCGCTGGAATAGAATTCGTTGACGCCGTCGTAGGCCGTGCTGGCGGGCGCCACAACCGGCAGAAAAGCTTCTTCGACCTTCACCGAGCCGAGCGCCGATTTCAGGTTGCGAATGTCGCGTTCGATGATGGCTTGTCCCTGATAGCGGATCGGTCCCACGCATGCTTCCGTCGGCACGCCGGCCGCCATCCAGGGAAACTCCGCCGCCATTACTTCCGGGAAGCGCTGCCGGTCCCGGCCGAGCCAGTGCACCGGGTGGAGCTGTTCGGCCCGGTGCTCGAACCCGGTCACCCGTTCGAGGATGTAGTTCGCCCAGCTGGATTTTCCGAATTCGCCGTCGGAAACAATGTCAATGCCCGCCTTCGCCTGCCGTTGCACAACTTCGGTGACGAATTGGCGCAGGCTCTCTTCATACTTCTGCTTGTTTTCGGGTGATGAATTGGCTGCAGCCGCCAGGTCGCGAAGCTGCTGCGGGCGAATCAAGCTGCCGACGTGCGTGGTGAGGATGCGGTGTTCGCTTCGTTTCATGGGCGGCTCTGTCCTTTGGGGCGCGCGAAAGCGGAGCTAACCCACTGCCAAATCCGTCCCGGTGCGGCGCCGGCGAGGTCCGCGATGGCCGGCCCCGCCGGGAGCGCCGAGATGGCAGCCGCTTTACGGCGCCTCACATCCATTTGTCTATCGAAACGCTCTTCAGGTAGCTCATATTGGCCACCTGGTAGTACGGGTTGGTCTGCCCGCCAATCACGACGATGTTGATCATCGCCGGATTTGGCCAGTGCGGAATGATGTCGTCGTCCTTGAGCTCGGCCGCGTGCGGCCCACGCAGCGCCGCGCCTCCGGTGAACAACATGGTGCGAGCCTCCCGCACCGTCAGCGTGGAATTCTTTTGCAGCCACGCCGAGAGGTCTTCTTTCGTCTTGTGGCCCCGCTCCACCAGGGCATTGGCGACCAGCGGGTCGAGGACGGCCAGGGCGCCGAATATCGACGTCATCGGGATGAAATTCGAGACAAGACCGTCGTCAAACGCCGGAACCGGCCTGACCGCGCTGCCTCTCCCTCCCTGGCCTTGCTGGATGCCGTAGCCGAAAAACACGCTGACCACGTTGTCAGTGGCCTTGAAGCCCTTTTGCACGTGGAAAGGAGTATACGGGCTGTCCTTCTCGTTCTCGACGATAATCAGGTTGTTGAAGTTGACCACGTTGCCCTGCGTGCCCAGGTATGTCTCGCCGGGCTGGCCGCAGTTGCCGAGGTTCTTCGAGAGCAGGGTCCAGGCGCGGCCCACGCTGGCGTTCACCTGGGAAAACGGCCCCATCGCGCCGATGCCGTAGTTCATGTTCAGCTTGTCGCGAATCGGGCCGTTGATCACCGCCGCGGTGGCGAAGGAATTCGTGGAGCTGGAAAGTGAAGGCAACTCGCTCGACGCGATGGCCAGGATGATCGGGAGATAATCCGGATCGGCCCCGGCCATGACCGCGTTGATCGCCACGTGCTTCACGGTGAATGACCACGGTGGATACGCCCCGCGCGCCGGAGTCAGCTCCCCGATTACCTCGTCCGGATGGTGGCTCGTGCCCTTCAGCATCGCGTCCACTCGGTCCCGGGTCGGGAGGATAATCGGCATGAAGTCGGTCATGCCGTTGTCCATGTAATATTTCTGCAGAGCATCGGCGGTATCCACGAAGGTCGGTGGGCCGACGGAGGGAGTTACCGAGCCCGTCTTTTGCTCATCCGCCGTGAGCGGCTTCGTCAGTGCGTCAATCACTTCCTTCATCAGCGGCTTGCCCGTGACCGGATCGCTGCCTTCGAGATAGGCGTACATCTCCGCGTCCGTCTTGCCCCACACCGGATGCGGCGTGAAGCAGATGCGCAGATCCGGGACGCCGCGCTTGGCGGCATTGGTCCGCGCCAGGTCCTTGAACGCAATCGTGACCATGGGGGCTGTCGGGATGCCCATTTTTTCAAACTGTATGCAGTGACCGACGGTCGCTGGGGTGCAGGTGCTTCAATGCCCGATGGCCATAATGACGGCATTGGCCTTGGCCTTGAGCTCCGCATCCAGCTTGGGATCGTCGTCCGCGAACGCGCCGGCCTTGAGCCGGTAGACGGTGGTGACGCTGGGCATGTTCTTCTTGAACCAGATGGCGATCTGGTCCAGGAAATGGTCCGCGCCGGGAAATCCGTCGGAAACCAGATAGACCGTCTTGCCATCGAGAGTGCTCAGCCGCGGAGCCATCGGAATCAGATGAATGGCTGGAGGGATACCCCGGGGATTGAGCGCTTCCACCTTTTCGGCGCCCGCAGCCTGCGGCGTCCCCTTCTTGGCGCGACCCGCCGCATCGGCCGTTCCTGCCAGAACAGCTGGAGAAACCCCCAGTAAGGACAGCAGCTTTCGCCGATTGATCTTCACGGCAATTGCCTCTCTTTCATTTCCGCGCTCCACCCGCAAGGGCTGCGGTTGGTGGGCGGGTTCGGAGCGAGCCTCGACGGCCTATGATTCGACCTCGATCTTGGACGATGCAGAGCGAGAGTACTGGCCGCTTTTGCCTCAACGACGTCCGCGCCCTGGTTTTTGTGAGCCTTCCCTGACTCGAAGCTGAAGGGCGCCGGGAGCGCTGCCAGCGCCGCTTCCTATTCGGTTTAGATGCCTCCCGTGAGCGCGTGCTGCCCCGCAGGGAGCGTTACTTGACGTGCTGCGCTGTCCGCCAGCCGGTCGCGTAAGAGGTGCGGGCAACTTCCGCGTACGGCACAGGGCTGACAATGGCACGGATCTCGGTCTGGACGTGGCGTTCGACGGTCAGCTTCGATGTTCCCCCGCCTTCCTCGCCCCACACGAAGGTAACTTCCGTGCCTGGCTCGCAGTGCTCATTCTCCAAGATAGCGAGCGTTAGCATCTTGCCTTCGTTCGAGCTGTAGCCGCACCAGGTCGAAACCCCGATCACTTTGCCGTCCTTCGTCACTTTGTCGTAAGGCAGCGTGGAATAGACCGCCGAGGGGAAATCAAAATACTTGGCGCGGCGGTCCTTCTGGAACATCGTTCCAATCGTTCGGGTCACGTCCTCGTCGTTCAAGGCCAGGGTCACCTTCTTCCGGTGCGGATTCGCTGCGATCTTCTGCAGCGCCTCCTTGCCGATGAAGTCGTGGTCAAATTTGACGATTGGCCCATAGCCGAGGTCGTAAGGGGTGAGATAGTAGTCCTGAATGTTGTCGGAGAGGAAGCTGCCGCCGAGCGACAGGATGGCTTCGTAACTGTTCGCCGGCAGCCACTGCCGGTACGGCTTGAGCTTTTCTCCGGTATAGATCGCGGGCATGGGCGAGGGAATCCAGCCTGATTCCAGGGTGTTCGACGAGTACGCGCGCGCGCCCACCTGCCGAAGCCCGAACTCCTGTCCGGCCTCGACAATCGCCGCCTTGACGGCATCACCCTCCTGCCACTGCCCGAACAACTCGAGCCCGGGCTGTCCGGCCATGCCATGGCGCAGAGCGTGGACCTGCCGCCCCGCAATGGTGAGCGTAGTCATGTTGAAGAACTTCACTTCGGGCACGGGTTTCCCAATGAGCTTGGCAATCACCTTCATCGCGTTGGGGCCTTGCACCTGGAACCGGTAAACCTTGCGCACGATCGGGCCCTGCCTTGCCGCGGCTCTTTCGTCCCGCTCCAGCTTGACGTCGTACTTGCCCTTCTCGGCGGGGTATTGCACCGAGTTGTGCACTGAAGGCCGCCC